>NZ_JBKORD010000003.1:0-481746 GCF_046764875.1 Nocardia arseniciresistens | reverse complement strand
GATCAAACTCTCCGTTGAAGACTCTCAACCACACCCCGAAAGGTGCAATCAGAAGAATAACTAGAGTCCGAAAACCTAGCAAAACAAAACGCCAGCAAAAAGATTTGCTGACTAAATGTCCGACCCTACAACCGGGGGGTATGCAAGGCCGGAACCAATTAAATAATTGGCACTGACATTCATCGACACACTATTGAGTTCTCAAAGAACACACGCACACACCATCGCCCAGATTTAATCTGATTGACCGGTGCGGCAGTTATTGAAGCTTAGCTCAGCCGTACACCCAGGCGCAAACCAGGGTTCAGATCGAGCTAGTGTGATCGTCAGGCGCTCCTCGTACTACCTCGTTTCCCTCGCCTTTCGCTCAGCGTTTCCGCTGTGCTTCTCGGCTCCGGGTCGGTGTCCGTGTCGCTCTGACTCGAATAAAGTTACGTGTCTGCGTGCATGATGTCAAATCGCCTGGTCAGGAATGGTTTTCGGCAACGCTTGATCATTGGGTCCATCCATTGCCAGGCGGACAAGATCAATCCGCAGCCCCGACCCGCTCTACTCGAGCACCCAATGCCTGCAGTTGCTCGACGAAGTTCGGGTAACCGCGGTCGATGTGGAAGACGTCGTGCACTTCGGTGACGCCATCGGCAACCAATCCCGCGAGCACGAGTCCCGCACCTGCCCGAATATCCGATGACCACACCGGGGCACTCGACAACCGCGGAATTCCGCGCACCACTGCGTGATGCCCATCGGTCCGCGCGTCGGCGCCGAGGCGGATCATCTCCTCTACAAAGCGGAACCGCGCTTCGAAGACGTTCTCGGTGATCATCGAGGTGCCGTCGGCGATCGCGGCGAGGCCGATGGCCATCGGCTGCAAGTCGGTCGGGAACCCAGGGAAGGGCAGCGTGGAGAAGTTGACCGCGCGCGGGCGGTCGGCCTGGATGACACGGAAGCCGTCCGGCTCGAACGAAATCCGCGCTCCTGCCGAACGCAGCTTGTCCAGCACCAGTGACAGATGCTTCGGGTTCACGCCGGTGACCCGGATATCGCCCATTGTCATGGCGGCGGCGATCCCCCAGGTTGCGGCGACGATGCGATCGCCGATCACGCGGTGCGTGGTCGGCGAAAGGCGCTCGACACCCTGAATAGTCAGCACCGAGGTACCCGCACCACTGATCCGGGCGCCCATGCGAACCAGCATGTTGCACAGGTCGACGATGTCCGGTTCACGCGCTGCGTTGTCGATGACCGTCTCGCCCTCGGCGAGCACGGCCGCCATGAGGATGTTCTCCGTCGCCCCTACCGACGGAAAGTCCAGCCGAATGCGCGCTCCACGCAGTTCATCCGCACGCGCGACGACACAGCCGTGCTCGATTTCGCTGGTAGCACCGAGCAGGCGCAGGCCGGCCTGGTGCATATCCAATGGACGAGAGCCGATCGCGTCGCCACCCGGCAGCGCGACAACCGCGCGCTTGCATCGAGCCATCAACGGACCGAGCACACAGACCGAGGCGCGGAACTGCGTCACCGCGGGAAAATCCGCGTGGTACTTCGGTTCAGCGGGCGTGTTGATCGTGACGACAGAGCCGTCGATCGTCACATCGCAGCCGAGGCCGCGCAGCACATCGCCCATCAGCGGCACATCGAGGATGTCCGGGCAGTTCGTAATGGTGGTCGTGCCCTCGGCCAGCAGGGCAGCCGCCATCAACTTGAGGACGCTGTTTTTGGCACCCCCGACCGCGACTTCACCGACGAGTCTATTCCCGCCGGTAACCAAAAACCTCTCCATGCCGCCTCTCAGTCCCGCCTCTCCGGGTATTCAGCGCACTGGTGAGTGCGACGGTAGTTGCGTTGCGGACCGACGGTAGGTGCCCGGCTCGGTTCGGGGCGTACCCGGTGAGTTACCCATGTACTCACGAGATCAGGCGTTGCGTTTTGAGCCCATCGTGTCCTCGTTCGCGTCCATCATGATGCACCCGACTCGTCTCCGCCCGGCTTCCAGAGCACATCGCCGCCGGGATTGGCGACGCGGCTCAGGATAAACAGCAGATCGGACAGGCGGTTCAAGTACTTGGCAGGCAGCACGTTCGTGTCGTACGGGTACGCCTCGATCGCCGCCCATGCGGAGCGTTCGGCGCGACGGGCTACGGTGCGCGCGGTGTGCAGCAGCGCCGCCAGTGGGGTGCCGCCGGGCAGGATGAACGAATTCAGCGGCGCCAGTTCGGCATTGAACTCATCGCACCAGCTTTCGAGCCGGTCGATATAGGGCTGGGTGATCCGCAACGGCGGGTACTCGGGCTCCGCGACAACCGGGGTCGACAAGTCGGCGCCCGCGTCGAACAGATCGTTCTGTATCCGGTGCAGCACCGTGAGCAGTTCCGGTGTCGGGCTCCCGAGCGCGACAGCCACGCCGATGGCCGCATTGGCCTCGTCACAATCGGCGTACGCGACCAGTCGGGGATCGGTCTTGGCGACCCGCGAGAAGTCACTGAGCCCAGTGGTCCCGTCGTCCCCGGTACGCGTGTATATCCGCGTCAGATGGACGCTCACGACTTCTCCTCGCTGCGCTCACTCACAAGACCACCTTAGTTGTCGGAACAGAACAGCAGGCTGTTCAGAGGCCTGGAAGTCGGCGGGTGCGATCGGAAGGACGGGATTCGACCCAGGAAAGGAAGGCGGCCAACGAGCCGCGGTCGAGGGCGAGTTCGAAGGTGCCACCGGTATCGGACACCGCGGTCACCGACAGTTCTTCGGTCATGATGTCGAACTCGTCACCGCGCGGGCCGCGGCGGTCACCGATCTCGATGCCCTGACGTCGAATGGTGGAGTCGGGACCCAGTTTGAGACTGGACAGCTTGTAGAAGACCAGCCGATCCTCGTCATATCGGATCAGGCCGTGCCGCCAACCCTGGCCACCGCGCGCGGGCAGCACCCGCAGCAGCGCGGCCGTGCCACCACGACGCAGCATGATCAGGCGGTAGGTCGAGGCAAGCGCCAGGAAAACGAGCACGAGCACCAGAATGATCAGGAGAACCATCCCGGTCTGCAATGCCGTTCGTCCCTTCGCTCCGCCGCCGTTTCGGCGACACCTCGCGGTCATTCAACCACGGACCCGAGTTTACAAACGGCGCGGCCGTGTCTTTCGCACTGTGGCTCGTACCAACCCCCGAAACGACGCTGTCGGCGGCGAATGAGTTCGCCGCCGACAGTGTCGTGCTCAATGGTGGTACTCGACTACGCGTTCGCTTCCTGCTCGACCGCGCGCACTCGGGCCTGGGCCGCCTTTTGCTGTTCCTCGGTGGCATCCGTGTCGGCCAGCACGCGGCGGGCCGCCTCGACATCGACCTCACCGGCGAACTCCGCGGACTCGGCAAGCACCCGGACCGTACTCGCGGTCACCGAGAAGAAACCGCCGTGCACCGCAGCGACGATCCGCTGGCCTTCGGTGTCGACGATGGTCACGGTGCCGCCCTCGACCAACTGGCCGAGCAGTGGCTCGTGGCCCGGCATGATGCCGATCTGGCCCTCGGTTGTCTGTGCGCTGACGAACGACGCCTGGCCGGACCAGAGCAGTCGCTCGACAGCGACGAGATCAACTGACATCTCCGCCATGGGTGACTACTTTCCGGCGATCTTCTTCGCGGCGGCCTCGACGTCGTCGAGTCCACCGCAGCTGTTGAACGCCTGCTCCGGGAAGTGGTCGAACTCGCCCTTGCAGACGCGGTCGAACGCCTCGATGGTGTCGGTCAGCGGCACCACGGAACCCGGCTGGCCGGTGAACTTCTCGGCGACGATGAAGTTCTGGCCGAGGAACTTCTCCAGACGACGGGCGCGGCCGACGAGGACCTTGTCCTCTTCGGAGAGTTCGTCCATGCCGAGGATGGCGATGATGTCCTGCAGTTCCTTGTACTTCTGCAGGATCCGCTTGACCTCGTTGGCAACCCGGAAGTGTTCCGCGCCGACGATCGAAGCCTCGAGAATGCGCGAGGTCGAGGTCAGCGGGTCGACGGCCGGGTAGATGCCCTTCTGCGAGATCGGGCGGGAAAGCTCGGTCGTCGCGTCCAGGTGGGCGAAGGTGGTCGCCGGGGCCGGGTCGGTGTAGTCGTCGGCGGGCACGTAGATGGCCTGCAGCGAGGTGATCGACCGACCACGGGTCGAGGTGATGCGCTCCTGGAGCTCGCCCATCTCATCGGCCAGGGTCGGCTGGTAACCGACGGCAGACGGCATACGGCCGAGCAGGGTCGACACCTCGGATCCGGCCTGAGTGAACCGGAAGATGTTGTCGATGAACAGCAGCACGTCCTGGTGCTGCACGTCGCGGAAGTACTCGGCCATGGTGAGGGCCGAGAGGGCGACGCGCATACGCGTGCCCGGCGGCTCGTCCATCTGACCGAAGACGAGGGCGGTGTCCTGAAGGACGCCCATCTCTTCCATCTCCAGGTGCAGGTCGGTGCCCTCACGGGTGCGCTCACCGACGCCTGCGAACACCGACGTACCGGAGAACTCACGCGCGATACGGGTGATCATCTCCTGGATCAGCACGGTCTTGCCGACACCGGCACCACCGAACAGACCGATCTTGCCGCCCTTGACGTACGGGGTCAGCAGGTCGATGACCTTGACGCCGGTCTCGAGGATCTCGGTCTTGCCCTCGAGCTGGTCGAATGACGGTGGCTTGCGGTGGATACCCCACTGCTCGCCATCGCGGCCGAGCCCGGGGGTGTCCAGGCAATCGCCGAGGGCGTTGAACACGTGGCCCTTGACGACGTCACCGACGGGCACCGAGATCGGCTTGCCGGTGTCGGACACCTTCGCCCCACGGACAAGGCCGTCGGTCGGCTGCATCGAGATGGTGCGCACGATGTTGTCGCCGAGGTGCTGGGCAACCTCGAGTGTCAACGTCTTGGCCACCGAGGCCAGCGCGATCTCGGCGTGCAGAGCGTTGAACAGTTCGGGGATGGAACCCCGCTGGAACTCGACGTCGACGACGGGGCCGATGACGCGGACGACGCGACCTGTTTTCGCGCCGGTCCGGCTTTCTTGCGTGACTGCTGCGGTCATTATTCTCTTCCTGCGCTTAGTCGCGGTCCGAGCTCGAAGCCAGCGCGTTCACGCCGCCGACGATTTCTGAGATTTCCTGCGTAATCTGGGCCTGCCGTGCCGAGTTCGCCTGCCGGGTAAGGACATTCGACAGCTCGTTGGCGTTATCGGTGGCGGCCTTCATTGCGGTGCGCCGAGCCGCGGACTCGGATGCCGCTGCCTCGAGCAACGATGAATAGATACGCGTATTGATGTACTTGGGCAGCAGCGCCGCCAGCAGCACATCGGCGTCGGGCTCGAACTCGTACTGCGCGTGCACATCGGCGGTGGCCGAATCGGACAGGCTGTCCTCACCCATGTCGAAGTTCTCGTCGACATAGCTCACCTGGATCGGCGCCAACCGGCGCACCTCAGGGGTCTGCGTCAACATCGAGACGAACCGGGTGTACACAATGTGCAGCTCGTCGACACCGGCGATATTGCCGGTGCCGTTCGGAGCGGGAACTTCGCCCTCGGAGCCAGCCATGAAGCTGTCCACCAGGTGCCGGCACGCGGCCGAGGCATCGGTGTACTTCGGCTGCTGCGAGAAACCGGTCCACGACGCACGGGGCGTGCGGTTGCGGAAGGTGTAGTAGATGAGGCCCTTGTTGCCCATCACGTACACCACCGGCTCTTTACCCTCGCCGCGCAGAGTGGTCATGAGCTCCTCGGCGCGCTTGAGCACGTTCGAGTTGTAGCCACCACACATACCGCTGTCACTGGTGATGACCAGCACAGCGGCGCG
The DNA here is from genome assembly GCF_046764875.1 of Nocardia arseniciresistens. NCBI lineage: Bacteria > Bacillati > Actinomycetota > Actinomycetes > Mycobacteriales > Nocardiaceae > Nocardia > Nocardia arseniciresistens. The sequence continues at coordinate 475,925 of NZ_JBKORD010000003.1, read as the reverse complement.
ACGCGGGTTGGCGCGCTCGGTCAGCAGGGGATGCGAGAGGTTCTTGGAAGCACTCGCGAGCTCTCCGAGAACCTTCGTGATCTCCTCCGCGTACGGCTTGGCCGCAGCAACCCTGGCCTGAGCCTTCGTGATTCGCGAGGTCGCGATCAGCTCCTGGGCCTTGGTGATCTTCTTGATCGAATTCACACCACGAATGCGGGAGCGCAATTCACGCAGGTTTGCCATCAGCGGTTCACTCTCCCTTCATTCGCCAGTTGAAAAATCGAATTGCTCGCATCAGTTCCGCCTGGGCTACTTCTCGACGTGCTTGCGGGTCACGGTGAGCGACTCGACCTCTTCGGACTCGAGCTCGCCCGCTCCGTCCTCGACCACACGAGTGCCGTCGCTGGCGAGGAAGCCCTGCTTGAACTTGTCGGTGGCCACCTTGATGGCGTCTGCCGCGTCGCCCTGCAGCACCTTGCCGCCGGCGATCGACTCGAACGCCTCCTGCGCGGTCCGGTGCAACTCCTCGATCAGCTCGGCGTTGAACCGGCGGATGTCGGCAACCGGGACCGACTCGTAGTAACCGGCGTCGACCAGGTAGATCGAAACGATCTGGTCTTCGACGGCGACCGGCGTGTACTGGTCCTGCTTGAGCAGCTCGACCCAGCGGGCGCCGCGCTCGAGCTGAGCGAGCGAGGCCGCGTCCAGGTCGGAGGCGAAGGCGGAGAACGCCTCCAGCTCGCGGTACTGCGCCATTTCCAGACGCAGCGAACCGGCGACCTTCTTCATGCCCTTGGTCTGCGCGGCGCCACCGACACGGGAGACCGAGGTGCCGACGTTGATCGCCGGACGGACGCCCTTGTTGAACAGGTCGGACTCGAGGAAGACCTGTCCGTCGGTGATGGAGATGACGTTGGTCGGGATGAAGGCCGAGATGTCGTTGGCCTTGGTCTCGATGATCGGCAGACCGGTCATCGAGCCCGCGCCCATCGCGTCGGACAGCTTCGCGCAACGCTCCAGCAGGCGGGAGTGCAGGTAGAAGACGTCACCCGGGTAGGCCTCGCGGCCCGGCGGGCGGCGCAGCAGCAGCGAGATCGAGCGGTAGGCCTCGGCCTGCTTGCTCAGGTCGTCGAACACGATGAGGACGTGCTTACCCTGGTACATCCAGTGCTGGCCGAGAGCCGAACCGGTGTAGGGCGCAAGCCATTTGAAGCCGGCGGAGTCCGAAGCGGGGGCAGCGACGATGGTGGTGTACTCCATCGCACCGTGCGCCTCCAGCGCGGTCTTGACGCCCGCGATGGTGGAACCCTTCTGGCCGATCGCGACGTAGATGCAGCGCATCTGCTTGGTCGGATCGCCGGACTCCCAGTTGGCCTTCTGGTTCAGGATCGCGTCGATGCAGACCGCGGTCTTGCCGGTCTTGCGGTCGCCGATGATCAGCTGACGCTGGCCACGGCCGATCGCGGTCAGCGCGTCGATGGCGGTGATGCCGGTGGCCATCGGCTCCTCGACCGGCTGACGCTCCAGCACCGAGGCGGCCTGCAGCTCGAGCACGCGCTGCTCTTCGGCCTCGATCTCGCCGAGGCCGTCGATCGGCTGACCGAGCGGGTTGACCACGCGGCCGAGGAACTTGTCGCCCACCGGAACCGAGAGCACGTCGCCGGTGCGGCGGACTTCCTGGCCCTCTTCGAGGGAGGCGTATTCGCCGAGGATAACGGCACCGATGGCGCGGTCCTCGAGGTTCAGCGCCACGCCGAGCACACCACCGGGGAACTCGAGCAGTTCGTTGGCCATCGCCGAAGGCAGACCGCTCACGTGGGCGATGCCGTCACCGGTATCGGTGACAACACCGACTTCTTCGATGGAGGTTTCCGGGGTGTAGCTCTGGGTGTAGCTCTCGATCGCGCTACGGATCTCATCGGTGGAGATCGTCAGCTCCGCCATAGTCTTCCTGCTCTCGCTGTCTGGTCTCGAATGTCGGGGGAATTGGGAGTCGTCGGACTGTGGCATCAAGCCAAAGCCCGACGCAGCCGTTCCAGTCGGCCGGTGGCGCTACCGTCGATCACGTCGTCGCCGATGTGTACGACGACACCGGTCAGCAGACTCGGATCGACCTGGACGTGCACCGTGACCGGCTTGCCGTAGGTGCGCTGCAACGACGCCGCAAGGTGCTCCCGCTGCTGGTCGGTCAGCGCGATCGCGGCGCGAACATGCGCGACGATCTGGTTGCGCCGTGCGGCCGCGAGATCGGACAGCTCGTCGAATGCCTCGCCGATGCCCGTCTTCGACCGGGTGACCACCTGGTCCGCCAGGGTATGGGTGATGGTGTCGGTTTTGCCCGCGAGCAGCCGGTCGATCAGCTCGCGCTTGGCCTTTGCCGGCTTCGCGCGATCCGAAAGTGCCTGCTCCAACCCGGGGTTGTCGCTGATGATCCGGCCGAGTCGGAACAGTTCGTCCTCGACCGCTTCGATCCGCCCACTGTCGGCAGCCGACTCCAGCAGCGCTTCCTGCCCGAGCAACACCAGGGTGTCGACCAAATCGGCAGTGCGCGACCAGTTCTGGGCTACCGCGGTGGTCAGCGCCGCCAGCGTGGCAGCGCTGACCTTGCCGCTGAAGACCCGCTCGCTCAGCTCGGCGCGCGCCGCGCCCGGCACCGATACGTCCGCGAGCGCAACACGCAGCGAACGCTGGTCATCCAGCACGGCGACAACGGCGAACAGTTCCGACCCCGTTGTGGCCGCAACACCGTCGCTTCCGGTCAGAGCGGCCCGAAGTGCCTCTCGGGACCGGGAACTCGCCTCACGGCTCGCTGCGTACATGCTTCTCACTTTCGCGTCGCTACCTTCCGACCCCGATGCCGGCATTCGACTGGTCGAGCTCGGACAGGAACCGCTCGATCGAAGCCGCTTGCTTGGCCTCGTCCGAAACCGACTGTCCGATAATCTTTTCCGCCAGATCGACGGCCGTCTGACCGACCTCGGCACGCAGTTCGGTGAGGATCTGCTGCCGCTGGGCTTCCAGCTGGCTGTGGCCTGCCGCGACGATACGGTCGCTTTCGGCCTGGGCATCCGCGCGCATCTGCGCGAGGATCTGCTGGCCCTGGGTGCGTGCGTCCTCGCGGATCTTCGCAGCCTCGAGCCGGGCTTCGGCCAGCTGCTGCTGATACTGCTGCAGCGTCAGCTGGGCCTCTTCCTGCGCGGCCTCGGCCCGCTGGATGCCACCCTCGATCTTGTCGGCACGCTCGTCCAGCACCTTCATGAGGCGTGGAATTACGTACTTGTAGAAAACGAAGCCGATGATCGCAATGCAGACCACCGACCACACGATGTCGTATGTCTCGGGGATAAGGGGGTTGATATCCTCCCCCGTCGCCGCGGCGAGCACAGAATGCGTGGTCATCGCAATCTCAGAAAATGAAGCCGGCGACGAGGCCGATCAGCGCGAGCGCCTCGGTGAATGCGATACCGAGGAACATGTTGGTGCGGATCGTGCCCTGCAGCTCGGGCTGGCGGGCGATGCCCTCGATCGCCTTGCCGACGACAATGCCCACGCCGATGCCGGGGCCGATGGCAGCCAGACCGTAGCCGATGGCGCCGAAGCCCTTGAACGTCGACTCGTTGGTTGCAGCTTCCTGGGCCAAGTACGCGAGGCTCATGAGTTCCATTCCCTTTCTATTGCCCACACGCCGGTCGGCGGGTGTAGCAGGTATCCGGTAGTTGTTCGGGTCAGTGCGAGTCAGCGTGTTGCGCGAGTCCGATGTAGACGGCGGTCAGCAGCGCAAACACGTAGGCCTGCAAGAAGATGACCAAAATCTCGAAAAGGGTGAATCCGAGTCCCGCGATCAGCGAGAACGGCGAGAACACCTTCATCCACGAGGTGGCGTCGAACAGGAAGAACCAGGTGGCGCTGAAGAACAGCACCAGCATGATGTGACCTGCCAGCATGTTGGCCATGAGTCGCACGGTCAGCGTGAACGGGCGAAGGATGAAAGTCGAGACGAACTCGATCGGAATCAGCAACACGTGCAGCGCGGGTGGAACATTCGGAACCACGATGCTGCTGCGCATGTAGGTGAGGAAGCCATATTTCTTGATACCCACGTAGTTGAACGTGATGTACGCAAGCGCGGCCAACACCAGCGGCATGCCGATTCGGGCGTTCGACGAGATGTTCAACCCCGGAATGATGCCGGAGAAGTTCAGGAAGAGGACCGTGAAGAAGATCGTCGCGATCAGTGGAAAGAACCTGCGGCCGGATTCCTTGCCGAGAACCTCGTCGCAAATCTGTTCCTTGACGAAGACCAAACCGGTTTCGGCAACGTTCTGCAGGCCGCGCGGGACGATGCGAGGACTCCGGAATGCCAGCACCATCACAATGACAAGAACCGCCGTCATGAGCAGACGGATCAACATCAGTCGATCGAGTTCGAACGGCGTACCCTCGAACAGCACAGCTGGAGGGAAGAAGTCGGACAGCGATGGCGCGTGGAACTCGCCCGCCAAAGTGGTGACGCTCAGCGTTCTCTCCCGTGTTCGGGCCGCGGGTTCGTTCGTACCCACGGTTCGATCGGACATTGACGATCAATTAGTCGACTCAGGTCGGCTCGAATTCGTCAGCAGCTGTGCGACGGGATTAGAATTCCGCCTGGCGTCTGTACGTGTGTCGGCGACATCGTCGACATGCAGAACCGGAACCCCTCGGAGTCCGGCACGGCAGTAAGCATAGCGGCACTCAGCGGGATCGGGGCGATCCCCCCTCGCTTGGTTGCTTGCTTACCAACACTTTACCAAGAGATCTACGACAGTGTGTAGGTGGGTGGGTTTTATTACTGACCAGTACCCGGTTCGGGCTCCGCATCGGGCACCGTCACGTACGGAACCTTCTGGCGCAGAACGCCGTACGTCTCCGCTCCGAGCACGATGACCAGGGAACCTACGACGGTCAGGAACAGGGTCACCCTGTCGTAGAAGTCGAAGTTCTGCAGCACGGCGATCACCACCATCGCGACAAGCAGCTTGCCGACCCAACTGACCAGCATGACCAGGCCCGCGGTGCTCGGCGGCAGCTTCGCACCGAACAGCACGACCGCGGCCGTGGTGAGGATGAAACCGCCGCCGATGGCAGCGCCGATCAACGCCCCCCAGAAACCGGGCATACCTGCCGCCGCGGACGCGATCGCCACCGCGAGCACGACCAACACGATCAACCCGATGGCGCCGTAACGCAGCGCCGCCTTGAGCGGCGCGTCGGGACCGGGGACAGGTGTCGGAGTGAAGCTCACGAGGAAAACTTTACCCGGGAGGCGTCCGGTCCCCCGCCGGCTCCCCGCGTCGCAGGCCGGGGATGGCGGTGACGACGAGGGCGAAAACCAGTCCACCCGCCATCAGCAGGACAACCAACCTGCGGTCCATCAACGCGGTACCGACGGCGCCGAAGGCCAGCACACCGACCCACAAATAGATCAGCAACACCACGCGTCGATGCGAATGTCCGATCTGCAACAACCGGTGATGCAAGTGCATTTTGTCCGGAGTCGAGAAACTTACGCCCGCGCGCACCCGTCGGACGATCGCCAGCAAAAGATCGAGCACCGGAATGAACATCACCGCGCCGACCAGCAACAATGGCGAGAGCAGACCGACAATGTCGCGCGGCCCGTAACCGTTCAACGGAATTCGGCCGGACGCGCCCGTCGATACCGCGGCGAGCATCAGCCCGATCAGCATCGATCCGGAATCGCCCATGAATATTCGGGCAGGCTGAAAATTGTGCGGCAGGAAACCGAGGCAGGCACCCGCCAACGCGGCGGCCAGCAAAGCAGGCGGATAGGTATCGACCGAACCGCCCTGGTCATAGAGCAATCCGACGGCGAAAACGAAGACCGCTGCCGCGCAAATCAGTCCGAGCCCGGCCGCGAGTCCGTCCAGCCCGTCGACGAAATTCATCGCGTTGATCAGGGTGACTGTGATCGCAACGGTGACAAGACCACTCTGCAGCGCGTCGAGGACCACCGTCGTGTCGTTGAACGGGTCGTAGATGACATACCAGCTCAGGCCCATCACCGCCATCACGCCCGCCGCTGTGACCTGGCCCGCGAATTTGGTGAGCGCGTCGAGACCCCAGCGGTCATCGACGATGCCGACGAGCACGATGATCGTGGCCGCGACCAGCACCGCGGGAATGTCCGGCGCATAGTCGAAGCCACGACGCAGCGCGGGAAGTTGGTGCGCGAACAGCACGGCCGCGACCACACCGATATACATGCCGACACCGCCCATCCGTGGGATGGGCTTGACGTGCACATCGCGCTCGCGCGGTACGGCGACCGCGCCGAATGCGATGGCGAGTACCCGAATTCCCCCGGTCGCAAGAAAGGTGACCGTTGCGGAGATGAGCACAACCAGCAGCAGCTCGCGCAGCGGAACGACCGAACCCCAACCGAAAATCGGGTCCGCGAGTATCCGATCCGCGTTGTTCAGAGCAACCTGCGCGCAGTCGCTAGCGGCGAGAAGATCCGCCTGTCCACCGATCACCGCGGCACGGCGCCGGTCAGAGCTTCCTGCGACATACCGAGCACCTCGGCGATATCGGCGACCGGTACCGCGCCCTCGCGCAGGATGCGCGGCTGGTCAGCGGTGAGATCGACGATGGTCGAAGCGACGGCGTGGTCGGAGCGACCTCCGTCGAGGTACACCCCGACCTGATCACCGAGCTGATCGCGCGCCTCGGCGGCGGTCTTGGCAGGCGGCTGCCCGGAGACGTTGGCACTGGACACCGCCAGCGGGCCGACCTCACGCAGCAATTCCAGCGCGACCGGGTGCAGCGGCATCCGCAACATCACAGTGCCACGGGTATCACCGAGATCCCAGGCCAGCGAAGGTGCTTGCTGCACAACGAGACTCAGTCCACCCGGCCAGAACGCACGGATCAGCTCACGGGCCTGTGGGCGCACCGAGAAAACCAGGCCATCAATGGTGTGCCACGAACCGACAAGCACCGGCACCGGCATATCCCTGCCGCGTCGTTTGGCCGCGAGCAACGAACCGACCGCCGAAGAATCGAACGCGTCGACGGCGAGGCCGTAGAGCGTGTCGGTGGGCAACACAACCAACCGCCCGGATTTCAGGGCGCTGGTAGCTGCGGTCAGTCCGGCGGCGCGCGAGTCGGGATCCGCGCAGTCGTAGACGGTACTCACGCACCCCATCCTGTCATGGGCGCCCCGCAAGACCATCATCACGGGGCGGTTGCCGCCGCCCAACCGATCAGATTCGGTGCGCTGCGACAAAACGCGGCTTGCCCGCGAGGTCGGGGTGCTCGACGATGTCGGTGAATTCGCCGTGTTTGCCGAGTAGGGCTGCCAGGTCCGCGCCGTTGGTGTCGTCGTGTTCGATGGCTGTTGTGCCGCCGGGGCGCAGCAGGCGGGCGATGGTTGGGATCATCGCGCGAATGACGTCGAGGCCGTCGGGACCGCCGAACAGAGCGAGGTGTGGGTCGTGGTCGGCGACCTCGGGGGCGAGTTCGGCGGCTTCGGGGATGTAGGGCGGGTTGGAAATCACGAGGTCGACGCGGCCGTTGAGGTCCGACAGCAGGTCCTGGTCTGTCACGTCGTCGGCGTACAGGGTGACCGGGGTGTCGCCGTCGGCGATCCGGAGATCGGCGTTGCGGCGGGCCCATTGCAGCGCGGACGGATCGATGTCGATCGCGTGCACGTCGGCGTCGGGCCGGGCATGGGCGATGGCGAGGGCCAACGCGCCGGAGCCGGTGCACAGGTCGACAACGATGGGCGTGTGGTCGTGGGGCAGCTTCTCCAGCTGGCCCAATGCCCAGGCGAATAGCAGCTCGGTCTCCGGGCGCGGGATGAATACCCCGGGCCCGACGACCAGGTCGATCTCGCCCATCGCGGTGGTACCGGTCAAGTGCTGCAGCGGGATTCGCTCCGCACGCCGGGCGACCACGGTGCGGTATTCGGTCAGCAATTCGGGCTCGACCAGCGGCGTCAGCGCCAGCCGTGTCCGCTCGACGCCGAGCAGATGCGCCGCGAGCTGCTCGGCATCGGCCTGCGGACTGTCAACCCCTGCCGCCCGCAAGGTCTCGACGGCTTCATTGATGGCTCGACGCAACGGCTCACGACTCATGGTGCTGACTTTGCCTGATCGATTGCTTATTCGGCCGCCATTCGGGCTTGGCGATCTGCCTTGCCGAGCGCGTCGAGCAACGCGTCCATGTCACCGTCCAGCACCGCATCCAGGTTGTGAGCTTTGAATCCGATGCGGTGGTCGGCGATCCGGTTCTCCGGGAAGTTGTAGGTGCGGATGCGCTCGGAACGGTCGACGGTGCGGATCTGGCTGGCCCGGCCCGCCGCGGCTTCCTGATCGGCCTGCTCCTCGGCGAGCGCCTGCAACCGCGCGGCGAGCACCTGCATGGCGCGCGCCTTGTTCTGTAGCTGGGAGCGCTCGTTCTGACAGGTAACCACAATGCCCGACGGCAGGTGGGTAATGCGAACGGCCGAGTCGGTGGTGTTGACGCCCTGGCCACCCTTGCCCGAGGAGCGGTAGACGTCGATGCGCAGATCGGTTTCGTCGATCTGCACCTGTTCCACCTCGTCGGGCTCCGGGTAGATGAGCACGCCGGCGGCCGAGGTGTGGATGCGGCCCTGCGATTCGGTCACCGGCACGCGCTGCACGCGGTGCACACCGCCCTCGAATTTGAATCGCGACCAGACACCGTCGCGTGCGGCGTCCTTGCTCTTGATCGACAGCGTCGCGTCCTTATAGCCGCCGAGGTCGGAGATGGTGACGTCGAGAATCTCGACCTTCCACCCATGCCGCTCGGCGTAGCGGATGTACATGCGGGCCAGGTCGGAGGCGAACAGCGCGGATTCCTCGCCGCCTTCGCCGGACTTGACCTCGAGCACGACGTCGTCGCCGTCGTGCGGGTCGCGGGGGGCGAGCAGGTCGGCGAGCGTCTGCTCCAGCTCGACCACCTGACGTTCCAGGTCTGGCACCTCGGCCGCGAAGGCCGCATCGTCGGCCGCGAGTTCCTTGGCGGCGGCGAGATCGTCACGGGCGGTCTGCAGTTTGTTGTAGGTGGCCATGATCGGGGCCAACTCGGCGAACCGCTTGCCGACCCGGCGCGCCGCGCCAGGATCGTTGTGCAGCGCCGGATCGGACAGCTGCAACTCCAAGCCCGCGTGCTCGGCCAGAATGTCGTCGATCGCGGACGGTTGCGTCACGGTAGGTGCTTCCTCTCGATTTTCCACGTCATCCCGGACGAAAGCCGGGACCACACAAAAGCACCGACGCCCGGCCTGCGGAGCAGGACCGGGCGTCGGTGAGGAAGCTACTTGGCGTCGGCTTCGGCTTCGTCGGCCTTCTTGCCGGCACGCTTGCCGTAGCGGGCCTCGAAGCGGGCCACACGGCCGCCGGTGTCGAGAATCTTCTGCTTGCCGGTGTAGAACGGGTGGCACTGCGAGCAGACCTCGACGGTGATGTGTCCCGACTCCTTCGTGCTGCGAGTCTCGAAGGTATTGCCGCAACCACAGACGACCGTGGTGTCGACATACGTCGGGTGGATTCCTGCCTTCATGGGTGTCCTCTCGATATTGGCCGCCGGGTCGCCCTCGCAGATCGCGAGAACGTGAACCGGAGCCGACTAGGCGGGAGGTCTGCTCAGTGAGCAGACGCAACGACCGTTCAGTATGCCAGAACTGCCGCTACGCTCTCAAAACGCATCCCAGTACAGGTTTGTTCCCTGCGTCGAGTACTCCCCCCACCCTTCCCGCCCATGGAAGTTCGGGCACGCGGATCCCACACTCTTACGGAACCCTTAAGTCGAGTAGTCGACTACTCGGGAATGCGAACAGCGCTGTTCATAGAGTTGGGGCCTGTTGCACAGTGCCGTGCCGAGACAGAAAGGAGAACCTCATGAACAGTCGAATCGCGCTCGCGATCTTCGCACTGTTGATTCTCACTGTCGCGGTGGGCTGGCTTGCCGTACCCGACTCCCCGAACTCCACGGCCTGCGCATATGCGATGCCGACCGCAACAGCCTTCGAGTCCTCGCCCACCGCCAGGCCCGCAGGCGCAACTGCAACGACCGCAATGATTCTGGGCTGCATGATCATTGGAGCCGCGGCCATCGGCCTGGTCTTCTTCAGCCCACGCAGCACTCAGGGGCTCCGTTCGCACGGAGCCCCTGATCTTGCTACTGATTTCGCGAGTGCGTGGGTAACCCCTGGGGAACGCCCAGGGGTCGCCCAGCACTCATTCGTCGAGTGCGCCCGGCGCGGTCTTACTTACCTGCATCAGGAACTCCAGGTTGTTCTTACTCTTCTTCAGTCGGTCGATCAGCAGATCGATCGCCTGATGCGAGTCGAGGCCCGTCAGTACGCGGCGCAGCTTGTGCAGCACCGCCGCCTCGTCGGGGCTGAGCAATAGCTCGTCCTTGCGGGTACCGGATGGATTGACGTCCACCGCGGGGAACACGCGCCGTTCCGCGATCTTGCGGTCCAGCTTGAGCTCCGCGTTGCCGGTGCCCTTGAATTCCTCGAAGATCACCGTGTCACCGGTCGAGCCGGTCTCCACCATCGCGGTGGCGATGATCGTCAGCGAGCCGCCGTTCTCGATATTGCGTGCCGCGCCGAGGAACCGCTTGGGCGGGTACAGCGCGGTGGAGTCGACACCACCGGAGAGGATGCGGCCGGAGGCGGGCGAGGAGTTGTTGTACGCGCGGCCCAATCGAGTGATCGAGTCGAGCAGCACGACAACATCTTTGCCCGCTTCCACCAGGCGCTTGGCGCGCTCGATGGCCAGTTCCGCGACCGAGGTGTGATCTGACGGCGGGCGGTCGAAGGTGGAGGCGATGACCTCACCCTTCACCGAACGCTGCATATCGGTGACCTCTTCCGGACGCTCGTCGACCAGCACAACCATGAGGTAGACCTCGGGGTTGTTGATGGCGATCGCGTTCGCGATGTCCTGCATGATCGTGGTCTTACCCGCCTTGGGCGGGGAAACGATCAGCGCACGCTGGCCCTTACCGATCGGCATGATCAGATCGATCACACGCGTGGTCAGCTTGTTCTGCGAGGTTTCGAGCCGCAGTCGCTGGTTCGGGTAGAGCGGGGTCAGCTTGGTGAAGTCGGGGCGCCGCTTGGCCGCCTCGATATCGCCACCGTTGATGGTGTCCAGGCGGACCAGTGGATCGAACTTCTGCCGCTGGTTGCTCTGCTCACCATCGCGCGGAGCGCGCACCGCACCGGTGATCGCGTCACCGCGGCGCAGGCCGTTCTTGCGGACCAGGTTCATCGAGACATACACGTCATTCGGTCCGGCCAGGTAACCCGAGGTCCGCACGAACGCATAGTTGTCGAGCACGTCGAGGATGCCCGCGACCGGCTGCAATACGTCGTCTTCGCGGATCTCCATCTCACGAGCCTCGCCGACGGTGGCTGGGCCGCCATCGCGGTCGCGACCACGACGACGTTCACGGAAGCGACGTCCCCGCCGTCCGCGGCCCTCCTCGTCGTCGCCGCCACGGTTGCTGTCACCGCCACGGCTTTCGCCACCACCACGACTTTCGCCGCCACGGCTGTCACCACGGCCTTCGCCACCACGGTCACGATTGCTGCCGCCGCCGTTGCCGTTCTGGTTGCTGCGCTCGGACTGATTGCGCTCGCCGGCCTGGCCACGTTCGCCGGACTGATTGCGCTCGCCCGACTGATTGCGCTCGCCCGACTGATTGCGTTCGCGACGGCGTTCGCCCTGGTCCTGCTCCTGCTTCGGCTCGTCACCGCGTGATTCCGCCGAAGCGGTCTCGCCACCGGAACGGGCCTGTTCACGCCCGCGACGCTGCCTGCCGCGACCACGCTGACCCGGCTCACGGCCGGAATCCTCGGTGGTCTCGGTCGACGCGGCGTCAGCCGGTGTCGAGTCGGCCTGCGGCTGTTCAGAGCGAGCAGACTTCGAGGGAGCGGATTTCGACGTGGCCGCGGGAGCCTCATTCGACTGAGCCGCAGCGGGAGCCTGATTCGACGGAGCGGAAGCCTCGTTCGCCACGGCAGGAGCCGAAGGCGTCACATCCAGAGTCGCCTGCACCGGTGCCGCCTTGGCGGTGTCCGCATCGGACTTCACCTCGCCGCGAGCAGCCTTTTCTGCCTTGGCCGACTTCCCGGCCTGGTTTTCTTTGATAGCGGCGATCAAATCGCCTTTGCGCATTCCGGAGGTGCCTCGGATACCGAGCTCCCCCGCGAGCGCGCGCAACTGCGGCAACAACATTCCAGTCAGCCCCGATCGTGCGACGTCGGTTTGTTCGCTCATCTTCGAAATTTGCCCGGAGTCACTTTCGCGGTCGCCCGGGGTCGTTGGGTTGGATTCCACCCCGGGTGTCGCGAGCAGGTCCGTATCTGTCACGGAAATCCTTTCCTTCCCTCGATTGCCGTGTGCTATTTCGAGGGTTTGTTCCGCAGTCCGGGCACTGTGCCGAACTCGGAGTACAACCGTCGGACATCCGTCCTGTCGGTCGCTTTGTGCCGTATCACCTGCCCCGCCGGACCGGCGGCTTCGCCACCAACTGGTGAAAGTTGGGAGAGATCATTCCAGTTGCGCAGCTACGCAGCACCCCCATGGCCTGGAGGCTCGAGCCTGGAGCCTGCTGGAGCGATTGCCCTGATGAAGCACCGGCGTCTGATGCGCACGATGTACGGACTCGCTCAGGATAGCTGGCAACTGTCAACCTCGGCAAGGCAGACGCGCCGTCAGTCGACCTGGACACCTTCCGCGAGTCCCGGTTCGACCACCCGCAGGCCTTCCTGGGCGGCCAGTTCGCGGAGTTCCGGAGGGAATTCGCTGGTAACAAGGGCCAGTACGGTCGGGCCCGCGCCGGAAACAGTCGCCGCGATACCGGCGGCCCGCAGCCGATGGATCCAGGCCGTAGTGAGCGGCAACGCGGGCGCGCGCTGGCCCTGATGCAATCGGTCCGCGGTAGCGGGCAACAGCAAGTCCGGGCGCTGGGTGAGCGCGACCACCGCGAGCGCGGCCCTGCTGAGGTTGAACGCGGCGTCCCCGTGCGGGACGACCTCGGGCAGCAGACCACGCGTGTGCGCGGTGGACGAGCGCTCCTCGGGAATGAGCACCACCGCACGCAGGTCCGGATGCGGCTCGAGGCGCACCGCACGGTAAATACGGGTCGGCGCTGCCGCGGTACCGTCCGCGCCCGCATCGGCGGGCCGGTCGGTCTCGGTCCAGGACACCACGACACCGCCGAGCACGCTGGCAGCGGCGTTGTCCGGATGTCCTTCGAATTCCGAAGCCAGCTGGACCAATTGGTCCGTACCGGTGACAAGTGTGGGATCCAGTTCGGCGGCGAGCGCGCAGCCCACCGCGAGTCCGCCGACCACCGCGGAGGCGGACGAGCCGAGGCCACGCGAATGCGGAATCACGTTGCGGCACACCACATCGAGGCCATCGGCCCATACACCCGCGGATTCCAGTCCGCGCTCGATAGCACGCACCACGAGATGCGAAGGGCCCCATGGCACGTCGTCGGCGCCCTCACCCTCTACCCGGATCGTCAGGCCGGAATCGGTAGTGCGCACCTCGATCTCGTCGTAGATGCCCAATGCCATACCGAGCGAATCGAATCCAGGACCCAGATTCGCGCTGGAGGCGGGCACCCGCGCGAGCACGGACAATCCGGCAGGCAGCGTCCGAGTCATGACTGCGGCCCGCTCACGCAGCTGCCTTTCCCGCGCACTCAACTCAAGCCAGCTCGAGTGCGGCGGCCACGGCGACCGGGTCGACCTGAATCGCTTGGACCTGTGGCATTCCCGAAAGTGCGGTGTCGGGATCCTTGAGGCCGTTACCGGTCACGGTGCACACAACGGTCAGGCCGGATTCCAGCCAGCCCTCTTTGCGCGCTGCGAGCAGACCGGCGATGCTGGCCGCCGAAGCAGGCTCGACGAAGACGCCCTCGCTGGCGGCGACCAACCGGTAGGCCTCCAGGATTTCCTCGTCGGTGGCGGCGCGGAAGGCGCCTCCGGACTGCTCTTTGGCCTCCATCGCACCGTTCCAGGACGCGGGTGCGCCGATCCTGATGGCGGTCGCGATGGTCTCCGGGTCCTTGACCGGTGCGCCGTTGACCAGCGGCGCAGCGCCCGCCGCCTGCACGCCGAGCATGCGTGGCAGCTGCGTGGTGATGCCGTCGGCGTAGTACTCGCGGTAGCCGCGCCAGTACGCGGTGATGTTGCCCGCGTTGCCCACCGGGAGCGCGTGCACGTCCGGCGCCCTGCCGAGCACATCGCAGATCTCGAACGAAGCGGTCTTCTGCCCCTCGATGCGCGCCGGGTTGACCGAGTTCACCAGTCCGATGCTCGGGAAGTCCGCGGTCACCTTGCGCGCCAACTCGAGGCAGTCGTCGAAGTTGCCCTCGACCTGGATGATCTTCGCGCCGAGCATGACGGCCTGGGCCAACTTGCCCATGGAGATCTTGCCCTGCGGGATCAGCACAGCGCAGGTCATTCCCGCACGGGACGCGTATGCCGCAGCCGAAGCCGAGGTGTTGCCGGTGGATGCGCACAGCACCGCGGTCTGACCGCGGTACTTGGCATCGGTGATCGCCATCGTCATCCCGCGGTCCTTGAACGAACCCGTCGGGTTCAGCCCCTCGACCTTGAGATACACATCACATCCGGTCAGCTCGGACAGGTGCGGCGCGGGAACCAGCGGGGTGCCGCCCTCGAAGAGGGTGACCGGCTCCCAGTCGGCCGCGCCCGCGAGACGATCGCGATAGGCCGCGATCAGCCCCGGCCAACGGGAATGCACGCCTGCCTGCGGCGCGACGCCTGCCGAGTTCATATCAACGCTCCCTGCGTCCAACCGGGAGCAAGCGCACACCGGCAACCTGTAGCCATAACGGCGCGAATGTCGGTGACTGTCCGCACATTCGTAGTCATTCTTCGGTGCCTTCCAATCTCAGAACACTTGTCACGGATGTGACGGACTCCATATCCGCGAGAGCGGCCACGGTGTCCGCGAGTGCCGACTCCACCGCGTGATGGGTGACGACGACCAGGCGCGCACCGTTGCCGTGGCCTTCCTGGCGGACGGTCGAGATGCTCACCTCATGCCTAGCGAACTCGCCCGCGACCTTGGCAAGAACCCCAGGACGGTCTTCTACCTGCAGGTTCACGTGGTAGCGGGTCGGTGTATCACCCATCGGCGCAATCGGTAGCTCAGCATAAACCGATTCGCCGGGAGCACGGCCACCGTAGAACTTGTTGCGCGCGGCCATCACCAGATCGCCGAGCACCGCGGACGCCGTCGGAGCGCCGCCGGCGCCCTGGCCGTAGAACATCAGTCGCCCCGCGTTCTCGGCCTCGACGACCACGGCGTTGAACGCGCCGCTGACCGCGGCGAGCGGGTGCTTGCGCGGGATGAGGGCCGGGTAGACGCGCACCGAGACGCGCTCCTTGCCGCCGTCTTCGGGTCCGGGCTCGCCGGGGCCCGCGCCGACACGCTCGCAGATAGCGAGCAGCTTGACGGTGCAGTTCACCGCGGACGCGGTCTCCAGGTCCTCCGAGGAGATCTTCGAGATGCCCTCGCGGTACACATCGGCGGCGGTGACGCGGGTGTGGAACGCCAGTGAGGCCAGGATCGCGGCCTTTGCCGCGGCGTCATAGCCCTCGACGTCGGCGGTCGGGTCCGCCTCGGCATACCCGAGGCGGGTGGCCTCGGCGAGGGTGTCGGAGTAGTCGGCGCCCGTCTCGTCCATCGCGGAGAGGATGAAGTTGGTGGTGCCGTTGACGATGCCGACGACCTTGTTCACCCGATCACCGGCCAGCGACTGGATGAGGGGGCGCACCACCGGGATGGCGCCTGCGACCGCGGCCTCGAAGTACAAGTCGGCGCGGTTGCGCTCGGCCGCGGCGGCCAGTTCGCCGGTGTAATCGGCAAGCAGCGCCTTGTTCGCGGTCACCACGGACTTGCCCGCGTTGAGCGCGGCGAGGATGAGTCGGCGCGGCGGATCGATGCCGCCGATGACCTCGACGACCAGGTCGACATCGTCGCGGGCGACGAGCGCGTCCGCGTCGGTGGTCAGCAATTCGGCCGGAAGACCACGGTCGGTATCCAGATTGCGCACCGCGACACCGCGAAGCACGACCGGCGCGCCGACGCGCGAGCGCAGGTCATCGGCGTGGTCACGCAGAATGCGCACCACCTCGGTGCCGACGTTGCCCATCCCGAGCACCGCGACCCCGATCGGTCGATCGGTTCCCCAGGCGCCTTGCTTCGCGGCATTGGTCATGATTCCACCTCTGTGTTAGTACGGGGCACCCGCGCCCGATCTGCTCCGATGACCAAGGCTGCGCACGTGTTGCTCATCTACACCTCCAGGCTGAGCAGGTCCGCTACCGTTTCCCGGCGCAGAACGAGTCGTGCGACGCCGTCGCGAACCGCGACGACAGCGGGACGAGTCAGCTGGTTGTACCGGCTGGACATCGAATAGCAGTACGCGCCGGTCGCGGCGACCGCGACCAGATCGCCCGGGCCGACATCGGCGGGCATCCAGGTGTCGCGGATAACGATATCGCCACTCTCGCAATGCTTTCCGACAACTCGGGCAACGACCGGATCGGCGTCCGATGAGCGCGAGACCAGACGGCAGTCGTAATCCGCCTGATACAGCGCTGGGCGAATGTTGTCGCTCATGCCGCCGTCGACGCTGACGTAACGGCGACTCAGTCCGCCGTCGAGTGAGACGTCCTTGATGGTGCCGACCTCGTAGACGGTGACGGTGCCCGGTCCCGCGATAGCGCGGCCGGGTTCGACCGCGATGGTCGGTTCCGGCAGGCCCGCGCGGTCGGCCTCTTCCCCGACCAGCTTGCGCAGGCTCGTCGCGAACTCGTCGAGCGGCGGCGGATCGTCGTTCGGCAGGTACGAAATACCGAGGCCGCCACCGAGATCCAGCGTGGAGATCTGCGCTGTGCGCTCGATGCCGAACTTGTCGACCGCGGCGCGCAGCAGCCCGAGCATCCTGCGAGCGGCGATCTCGAAGCCGTCGAGCTCGAAGATCTGCGATCCGATGTGCGAGTGCAAACCGACCAGACGCAGATTATCGGCCTCGAAGACGCGGGCGAGCGCCTCCATCGCATCGCCACCGGCAATGGAGAAACCGAACTTCTGGTCCTCGTGCGCGGTCGAAATGTATTCGTGCGTATGGGCTTCCACACCCACAGTGACGCGGACCAGGACATCCTGGACGACGCCGGCGCGGCCTGCGACAACTTCGAGCCGGTCGATCTCGATCAGCGAGTCGACCACCACGTGCCCGACGCCCGCCGCGATCGCCGCCTCGAGTTCGGGAACGGACTTGTTGTTGCCGTGCAACGCGATTCGCTCGGCGGGGAACCCCGCGTGCAGCGCGACGGCCAGCTCGCCGCCGGAGCACACGTCCAGCGAAAGACCTTCGTCGCGAATCCAGCGCGCGATCTCGCCACACAGGAATGCCTTGGACGCGTAGTGAACTCGCGCATTCGAGCCGAACGCGCGCACCATATCGCGGCAGCGGGAACGGAAGTCGTCCTCGTCCACCACGAATAGCGGGGTACCGAACTGCGCGGCCAGCTCGTGCACCGGCACACCGGCCAGCCGCACGACACCGTCGCCATCGCGAGAAGCGTTGCGCGGCCACACATTCACGGGCAGATCGATCATCTGCTTCGGATCACGCGGGCGCTCTGGCAGATTCGGGGCATGCGGGATCTCGGCGTGCCGAGGTCCGGCTGGATGCGCGCTCACTGAAATTCCTTCCTCACACTGCTGGTCTCGAACACCGATAGTCGATTCACATGCGCTCCGGTGCGCTGACGCCGAGCAGCTCTAGGCCGTTGGCGAGCACCCGGCGGGCGGCTTCGCACAGCGCCAGGCGTGCCGTATGCAGCGGTATCGGCTGCTCGTCGCCCTTGGGCAGTACCTGGCAGGCACCGTAGAACCGGTGGTATGCGCCTGCCAGCTCCTCCAGGTAGCGCGCAATCCGATGTGGCTCACGCAGACTCGCGGCGCTGGCGACCACCCTCGGGTATTCACCGATGGTGCGGATGAGTTCGCCCTCATGCTCGGTGGCGAGCAGTCCGAGATCCGGGTTCTCGACGCTCACTCCGAGATCGACCGCGTTGCGCGCCAGCGAGGAAAGCCGGGCGTGCGCGTATTGCACGTAGTAGATAGGGTTTTCGTTGTTCGTGCTTGTCCACTGGTTCAGGTCGATGTCGATGCTGGAGTTCACCGAGCTGCGCACCAGCGCATAGCGGGCCGCGTCGACGCCGATCGCTTCGACGAGGTCGTCGAGGGTGACAACAGTGCCCGCACGCTTGCTCATCTTCACCGCGACACCGTCTTTGACCAGATTCACCATCTGGCCGATGAGCACCTCGACGGTGGCCGGATCGTCGCCGAACGCGGCGGCGGCGGCCTTCAGCCTGCCGATGTAGCCGTGATGGTCGGCGCCGAGCATGTAGATACACAGGTCGAAACCGCGCGCCCGCTTGTTCTGGAAGTAGGCGATGTCACCGGCGATGTAGGCCGCGTTGCCATCGCTCTTGATGACAACGCGATCCTGGTCATCACCGTATTCGGAACTGGCGATCCACCATGCGCCATCCTTCTGGTAGAGATCGCCCGAGTCCTTGAGCTTCGTCACGGCCTGCTCCACCGCGCCGGATTCGAACAACGAGCTCTCGTTGAAGTAGACGTCGAAATCGGTGCCGAACTCGTGCAGCGACTCCCTGATCTGGGCGAACATCAGCTCGACGCCCTCGGCGCGGAACAGCTCGAGCTGCTCGGGCAGCGGCAGCGTCGGCGCTTCCGGGTGCGCGGCGACGATCTTGTCGGCGATCTCACCTATGTAGATGCCCGCGTACCCGTTCTCCGGCGTCGGCGCGCCGGTCGCGGCGGCGACCAGCGACGCGGCGAAGCGGTCGACCTGCGCGCCGTGATCGTTGAAGTAGTACTCGCGGGTGACCTCGGCGCCCTGCACCGTAAGGATCCGGCCGAGCGCGTCACCGACCGAGGCCCAGCGGGTACCGCCGAGATGCACGGGGCCGGTCGGGTTGGCCGAAACGAACTCCAGGTTGATGCGGGTTCCCGCCAGGGTCTCCGACGAGCCATAACTCGCACCGGCCGCAAGCACCTGCGCGACGATCGCACCCTGTGCGGCGGCGGCGAGCCGGATATTCAGGAAGCCGGGACCCGCCACGTCGGCGGAGTCGATGCCGTCGGTCGCGGCGAGCGCGGTGGCGAGCCAGGCGGCCAATTCGCGTGGATTGGTTCCAGCCCTCTTGCCAACCTGCATCGCTACATTCGTGGCATAGTCACCGTGTTCCGGATTACGGGGGCGCTCCACGCTGACCTCGTCGGGCAGGACCGCAGGGTCCAGTCCATGTTCGACAAGCACCTTCGCCGCAGTTGCGCGAAGGAGATCTGCAAGGTCAGCTGGAGTCACGAGTCTCTATCCTATGGTCTGGGCGGGTGTACACCTCGAGTGGGCACCGCACTGCCAGCGGATCCATCACGTCGAAAGAGCACAACGAGCAATGCCGAGCACAAGTGCCAAATCGGCCAAGGCCGTCCGGGCAGCAGGGAAGTCGTCGTCTTCGCGTAAAAAGGGCGGCGGCAAGAGCCCGCTGAACAAGAAGCGCCAGATCCCGTGGCTGGCCATCGGCGCTGCCGCGGTCATCATCGCATTGGTCGGTGTGCTCGCCTACAGCCTGGTCCCGAAGTATCGGGACAAGGCCGACCTCGAGAAGTACACGCCGACTGCCGAGCGCAAAGACCCCTCCGATCAGATCCCGGGGGTGGCCAAGCATGAGTACCCGGCCGGTCTGCACGTCTCGGAGGCCCAGCGGGTGGCCTACGACCAGAGCCCGCCGTTCGGTGGCCCGCACGACCAGGCCTGGGCGAACTGCACCGGTGTGGTGTACAGCAAGCCGATCCGGCTGGAGAACGCGGTGCATTCGCTCGAGCACGGCGCGGTGTGGATCACCTACAACCCGGACAAGGTGGATCCGGCCGGGATCGACAGCTTGAAGAAGAAGGTCGAGGGCAAGCAGCAGACCCTGATGTCGCCGTACCCCGGTCTGGCGTCGGCGGTGTCGTTGCAGTCCTGGGGCCATCGGCTGAATCTGGACAGCGCCGACGACAAGCGGGTCAACCAGTTCCTCACGGCACTTCGTGCCAATCCGTACGCCTATCCCGAAGTGGGCGCGAGCTGCTCGAACCCGTCGTTCGACGCCAATGACCCGTTGCCGTTCGATCCGACTCCGCCCGGGCCGAATGCCGTACCGATGGACGGCAAGGGCCTCGAACCCGATCAGACCGAGCTGGGTGGCGGCGCGCCGGGTATGCCCGGCGGCATTCCGGGCATACCCGGTGTCCCCAGCTTGCCCGGAGTTCCAGGTGCACCCGGTCTGCCCGGCGCGCAGATACCGACGCAGCCCGCACCCGGCCAACCGGCGACAGGCCAGTAGGTGGCCGAGGCAGGCGCCGGGCCGGGCTCGACCGCTCCCGACAGTGACGGTGGTCGCGGTCCGACCGAACAGAGTCCGACCGCGACACCCAGCGATGACAGCAATGTCGATTCGTCCGAACAAGACCCCACCACCTCCGACGACGACGATCCAACCGAAGATCCCACCATCTCCGGCGATGACGACGACGACGCAAGTTTGAGCGCACAGTTCCGCCGTCAGCGCACCGCTCTGGTGGTCATCGGCGCGATCGGCATCCTGCTGATCGGTTTCGCCGTCGGCGTCCTCGCGCGAATTCCCTTGGACCGCAACGCCGAACCCGACCCGAGCTCCGTCGATATCGGTTTCAGCCAGGACATGTCGGCCCACCATGCCCAAGCGGTCGACATGGCGGGTGTCGCGCTCATCGGCTCCACCGACAATGATGTCCGCAGGCTCGCCTACGACATCCTGACCACCCAGCAGGCCCAGCTCGGCCGAATGCAGGGCTGGCTACAGCTGTGGGGCGAGCCGATGCAGAACGCCGACGGGTATATGGGCTGGATGACCGAACCCACCGGCGGCCACGGCCACTCCGGCCCGGCAAGCACCGCGGACCACCCGATGTCCGGCCCGATGCCGACTATGCCCGGCATGGCGACCAACGCGGAGATGACGGCGCTGCGCCAAGCCACCGGACCGGCCCTGGACACGATGTTCCTGCAACTGATGTTGCGCCACCACCAGGGCGGCATGTCGATGATCCAGTACGCGGCCCAGCACGCCGAGACCACAGCCGTGCGCAGCTTCGCGAGCACCATGGAAACAACCCAGCGCGGCGAAGCCCAGCTGATGACCACCATGCTCGCCACCCGCGGCGCGCCCCCTCTCCCAGTGACCTGAAAGGCGATACGCGTCGGTCCGCCCGCGAAACCACCCGGCCCGGCGCGCTTTTTGGCGGACAGCGGCCGATGCGATACGCTTGCCCCGCCCGATCGACCGCCCTAACCGGCGCCGACCGAGAACTATTCCGCCCTCGTAGCTCAGGGGATAGAGCGTCTGCCTCCGGAGCAGAAGGCCGCAGGTTCGATTCCTGCCGAGGGCACCTACGAAAAGGCTCCGAACAGCGCATCCGCTGTCGGGGCCTTTTTCGCATCGAGATTTACGATGCCCGCCGAGCCCGACGTCATCTCCTGATCGACGTGCACGGCATCATCCTGCATTTTCGCCGCCCGTGGCTCCGCCGCCCTGAGGCCATCCGCACGCGGTCGCTTGCCATCATCGCGTGCGTTGTTCGGTTTCATTCGCCGGTCCCGGAGTGCCGTAATCTTCGACGCGGGCCGGGGGTTGAGCGGAGGATGGGACGATGACATATCCGCCGAGCGGACAGCCGCCGCACGGACCATCACAGTACGCAGAACAGCAAGGTCAGCAAGGGGATTCGCAGGGTCAGCCACAGCTGGGGCACCCTCCCTACGGGTACCCGCCGCAGGGTGGCTACGGGTACGCCGCCGCGCAGCAGCCGGATAACCCGCCGCCGCCGAAGAAGAAGCGGACCGGCCTGTTCATCGGACTGGGGGTATCGGTGTTGATCATCGCGGGCGGGATCGCCGCGGGCGCGGTGCTGACGGTGCAGGGTAAGACGCCGTTGTCCTCCGATGAAAAGAAGATCGAGGTGGCAATCCACGACTTCTACGACACGCTCGGCAAGGATGGTTTCCGCGGCGCGGCGAGCAAGGCCTGCACCGCGGACCGGGCCGAGTTCGACTCGCTGACCGAGGAGCAGAAGCAGGCTTTCGATACGGCCGAGGTTTCGGTGACCATCGATAAGATCGAGGACATCGTGGTCACCGGAGACAAGGCGACAGCGCACATCGTCGGGAACCTCACCCTGTCGATCCCCGGCGAGACACCCAACACCGACGACAGCACCAACGAGCACCTGCAAAAGGAAGACGGTAAGTGGAGGGTCTGTTCCGCGGACGCGGGCAAGAACTGATCGCGGACCGCCTATGAGTTGCTGCGGTCCATCTCGCAGAACCCTGCTCGCCGCCATCGGTCTTTCCGCGATACTGCCCGCGACCGGCCTGGTCCGGTCGAGTTCGGCTCGGGCGCAGCCGAATTCGCTGATCGCCACGGATCTGGAGGTGGTCACGATCACCGACCGGTCGGTGATCGTGACCTGGACGACGATGGCGCAGGATCCAGCGGGGCGACCGGTACCGGCGGACTCCGACGCCGAAGTCCGCATCGGCCCCGCCGACTCCCCGCGGGCTCCGGTCGCTGTCTACGCCGACGCCGAGCCGACCCCATTCCACTACGCGGAAATCGACGGCCTCGAACCGGGACGCGGCTACCGATTCGAGGCGTGGTCGAACGGCGTGCGCGCGAGGCCTGCTCTCACATTGACCACGCTGACACCGGGAAGCCCCGAATTCACCGGCGAATTCACCACCTTGGTTCCGCCACCCGGCCGTCCGCTGCGCACCATCGCGCTCGCCAACGATGTGCACTACGGCGAGGAGGTCAGCGGCCTGGTCATCGACGACCTGCCGCCCGGATTCCGGCAGGAGTCGGACCTGCCGCCGTACCCGGAGGTCATGCTCGCGGCGCTGCTCGACGATCTGCGTCACCCCGACCGCAGCGCCGAACGGTTGATTATCGCGGGCGACCTGACCAGCGAGGCGACAGCGGCGCAATCGCGAGCCGTGCGCACCCACCTGGACGGGTGGGGCGCGTTGGGTCACGACTATCTCGTCGCCCGCGGCAACCACGATAGGCCTCACCTCGGTGCCGAGTATCAATCCTGCGCACCCGCGGCCGCCGATCATCGCGACTGCTGGGCCGACCAATTCACCCCTCGCCAGCAACTCGTCGAGCACGAGGTCGGCGGGCTACGGCTGATCGGCCTGGATACCAGCGAACTCGACGGCGCGGGTGGCAGCATCGAACGCCCACAATTCGATCACCTCGCCGAACTCTTACGCGCCGATCCGCACCGGCCCACGCTGGTGTTCGGCCACCATCCGGTGACCATCGAGTCGGGGCTCACCAACACCGCAGGACCCGCATTCGTGCTCAACCGCCCCGACAGCGCCGAACTGCAATCGCTCTACGAGCGAGCACCCGGCGTGTTTCTTCAGCACAGCGGCCATACTCACCGCAACAGGCGCACCCGCCCCGACGCGGCGTGCGCGGTCGAATTCCTCGAAGTGGCTGCGGTGAAAGAATATCCGGGCGGCTACAGCCTGCTGCGAATGTACGAGGGCGGGTACATGGTGAATTTCTACAAGACCCGCACACCGGCCGCCAAGCGCTGGAGCGCTACGACCAGAGCCGAGTATTTCGGCCTGCTACCGGATTACACGCTCGGCACCTGCGCCGATCGCAATCACGTTGTGCTGCGCGATTTCTCGGGGCTCGGATAAACGGCCCGATTCGAGCCGACCTTTTCGAGCGACCTGCAAGCAGTCGCTAGCCGACCCTTTCGAGCGACCTGCAAGCAGTCGCTAGCCGACCCTTTCGAGCGACCTGCAAGCAGTCGCTAGCGATCGCCGCGCATGGCAACCGCAGCAGGACCGATACCATCTGCGCACGTCCGACGCGGTATGTTGCTTAGGTAAGCCTCATCATAGGTAGGCGGACCTTGTTCGCTCGGAAGGACAGATCAATGGTGTCGGTCAGATGGAAATCGGTTTCGGTAATGCTCGCGGTCGCGGTCGCGGCACTCGGCATTACGGCCTGCTCGAATTCCTCGGACGACACCAACGAGATCACGGTCTACAACGCGCAGCACGAATCGCTCACCAAGGAGTGGGTGGACGCGTTCACCAAGCAGACCGGCATCAAGGTCACGCTGCGCCAGGGCGGTGACACGGCACTTGGCAACCAACTGATCGCCGAGGGCGCCGCCTCCCCCGCCGACCTCTTCCTGACCGAGAACTCCCCCGCCATGGCGCTGGTGGAGAACGCGGGCCTGTTCGCCGACGTCGACAAGCCGACCCTCGATCAGGTGCCAGCACAGTTCCGCCCTTCCACCGGTAAGTGGACCGGAATCGCCGCCCGCTCTACGGTTTTCGTCTACAACAAGGACAAGGTGGCGGCCGACCAGCTGCCCGCGTCGCTGCTGGATCTGGCACAGCCGCAATGGAAGGGCCGTTGGGGCGCCGGCGTGTCCGGCGCCGACTTCCAAGCCATCGTCGCGGGTCTACTCGCGCTGAAAGGTGAGGACACCACGCGCGCCTGGCTCAAAGGCATGAAGGAGAACGCGACCGCGTTCCAGAACAACGTCGTCACCATGAAGGCGGTCGACTCCGGCCAGCCCGACGGCGGCGTGATCTACCACTACTACTGGTACCGCGACCAGGCCAACACCAAGGAGAGCAGCGCCAACACCGCACTGCACTACTTCAAGCACCAGGACCCGGGCGCGTTTCTCAGCGTGTCCGGTGGCGGCGTGCTGAAGTCGAGCAAGAAGCAGGAATCGGCGCAGAAGTTCCTGGCCTTCATCACCGCGAAGTCCGGGCAGGAAATCCTGCGCGACGGCACCTCCATGGAGTACCCGGTGGGCAGTGATATCGCGGCCAACCCGGCACTGCCGCCGCTCGCCGACCTACAGGCTCCCGCCATCGATCCGAGCAAGCTCGACGCCAAGAAGGTGACCGAGCTGATGACCGAGGCAGGTCTGCTCTGATGCACGCTGTGGGGCGTCGCCCGTCCTCGAGCTGCGCATGGCCGGAGCGAAGGCGGAGGTACGCCTAACCGTGGCTGTTCGGACCGCTGTCGTTGCGTCCCGGGTCGGCAGACCAGGGCCTCTCGTCGCGACCGTCGCCGTGCTACTTGTCGCGGCGACGTTCGTGCCGCTCGGTTACATCGTGTCGACGATCTTCTCCACCGGCCTCGATCAGGCCGCGCAGTTGGTATTCCGGCCCAGAGTCGGTGAGCTGCTGCGCAATACGGCCGGACTGGTGGTCTGCACCGTGCCGATCTGTGTGGTGCTCGGCGTCGGACTCGCCTGGGTGGTCGAGCGCACGGCGGTACCGGGCGCGGCATGGTGGGGTCCGGTACTCGCCGCACCCCTCGCCGTGCCCGCATTCGTGAACAGCTACGGCTGGGTCAGCGTTTTCCCGACGATGCACGGACTGTCGGCCGGTGTCGTCATCTCGACCATGTCCTATTTTCCCCTGGTGTATCTGCCCGCGGCGGCGACACTGCGCCGCCTGGATCCATCGGTGGAGGAATCCGCGCGTGCGCTGGGTTCCGGCCCGGTCGCCGTGTTCCTGCGCATTGTGCTTCCGCAATTGCGGCTGGCGATTCTCGGTGGCGGGCTGTTGATTTCGCTGCACCTGCTCGCCGAATACGGCGCTTTCGTGATGGTCAGGTTCGATACCTTCACCACCGCGATTTTCGAGCAGTACCAATCCAGTTTCGCCGGTCCGGCGGGCAGCATGCTCGCCGGTGTGCTCGTGCTGTGCTGCCTGGTATTGCTCGCCGGAGAGGCGGGCGCACGCGGTAATGCGCGCTACGCGAGGATCGGCAGCGGAGCACCGCGCGCCGCGACTCGGGTTCGACTGGGACTCGGCACAATTCCGGTGCTCGCCGCGCTAACAGCGGTCACCGTTGGCGCGCTCGGAGTGCCGCTGTGGACGATCGGGCGCTGGCTGCGCCTCGGCGGTGCGAAGGTGTGGGATCTCGGCGAAATCACCCAGGCGCTCGGGCAGACCGTCGCACTCGCCGCGATGGCCGCCCTGATCACCACCCTCTGCGCGTTCCCGGTGGCCTGGATCGCGGTCCGCTCCACCTCCGCGTTCGCCCGAATCATCGAGGGCGCCAACTACATCACCAGTTCGCTGCCCGGTATCGTGATCGCGCTTGCCATGGTGACAGTCACCATCCGGTGGGCACCGCCGCTCTATCAGACCGTGGCCATGGTGGTGGCCGCGTACGTGCTGATGTTCTTGCCTCGGGCGCTGGTCAGCGTGCGGGCCGGATTGGCACAGGTGCCGATCGGACTGGAGGAAGTGTCTCGCTCGCTCGGGCAGTCCGGTGTTGTCACCTTCCTGCGAGTGACGTTGCGGCTCACCGCACCTGCCGCCGCGTCCGCGGGCGCGCTCGTGTTCGTGGCCGTCGCGACCGAGCTGACCGCGACATTGCTCTTGGCGCCCAGCGGAACTCGGACACTCGCCATGCGTTTCTGGTCGCTGTCGGGCGAATTGGACTATGCGGCCGCCGCGCCCTACGCACTGATCATGATCGTCGCCGCGGTCCCGGTGACGTATCTGCTGTTCACCCAATCCAGGAAGGCGGCGGGAGTATGAGCCGACTTTTCGTGGACGACGTCGCGAAGACGTTCGGCCACACCCAGGTTCTCGGTGGAATCACCCTGGAGGTTCCCGACGGCAGTTCTACCGCGGTGGTCGGCTCGTCCGGCTGCGGCAAGACGACCCTGCTCCGTGTGATCGCGGGTTTCGAGTCACCGGATGCCGGATCGGTGTCCATCGGCTCGGAAACCGTTGCCCGTGAACGATTCTCAGTGCCGCCCCAGCGACGCAATATTGGATATGTCGCGCAAGACGGCGCACTGTTTCCGCATCTGACCGTCGGCCAGAACATCGCGTACGGCCTGCGCAGCGGGTTGCGCGGGTTGCGCGGCAGCAAGCACCGGGTCGGCGAACTGCTGGAGATGGTGTCGCTCGACCCGTCCTACGCCGACCGCAGGCCGCACCAGCTCTCCGGCGGTCAGCAGCAGCGTGTCGCGCTGGCCCGAGCGCTGGCCCGCAAGCCCAAGGTGATGCTGCTCGACGAACCGTTCAGTGCGCTGGACGCGGGCCTACGAGTCACCACCAGGCAGGCCGTGGCCGAGACACTGCGCGCGGCGGGCATGACGAGCATCCTGGTCACCCACGATCAGGAAGAGGCGCTCTGCTTCGCCGAGCAGGTCGCGGTGATGCGAGAGGGCCGGTTCACCCAGGTCGGCGCGCCCGAGCAGGTCTACGGCGCGCCTACCGACCTGTTCACCGCGCGCTTTCTCGGTGACTACCTATTGCTCGACGCGATCGTCGACGCGGAGGTCGCCAAGTGCGTGCTCGGGCGTGTCCCGGTGCAGAAGTCCGCGCCGTCCGGCCCGGTGACCATCATGATTCGCCCGGAACAGCTTGTGGCCCACGTGGTTTCGGATACCGAACAGAGCAGCGGCGTGGTGGATGAGGTGGAGTTCCGCGGAGCCGACGTGATGCTGACCATCGCATTGGACGGTGACACCGACCCGGTGCGGGTGCGCCGAGCGAGTGTCGCGGCGCCGACCAAGGGCCAGCGTGTTCGCCTCGATGTGCTCGGCGCGGCGGTTGCCTACGAGCCAGTGGAATCCTGAACCGGGAGAGAAGCTCGGCTCGGTGATGGCGTTCACCGAGCCGAGCACCCAGGCAGCACCCTGACTGCTCAGAGCGAGCGGCGGGAATTGAACCCGCGTAAACGGCTTTGCAGACCGTTGCCTCAACCACTCAGCCACGCCCGCCTCGCATTGAATAGTGCCGTTTCGGGTCGGGCCCGCACACCCTTGAGCTCGAGCTGATTCCAACTCCCGGCGCCGCGAGCGCCGAGCCCCTGCCGGATGTGGCGGGATGGCGGCCGCCCGCATGGAATGATCGAGATCATGTCTCGGCCACGCCCACTTCCGCTCGACCCGATCGAGGAGGCCCATCGTCAGTGGGTCGGCCACGGCTGGGGTGATGTCGCCGACGGTATGGCCGCCGTGACCTCTCTCGTGCGGGCCCAGCAAATCGTGATGGCACGGGTCGACGAAGCATTGAAACCGACCGGTTTGACCTTCTCGCGCTACGAACTTCTGATGCTGTTGAACTTCAGCAAAACCGGCGGACTGCCGATGGCCAAGGCGAGCGCGCGCCTGCAAGTGCACCCGACGAGCGTCACCAATACCGTCGATCGACTGGAGGCTGCGCAGCTTGTCGAGCGGGTGCCACACCCCAGCGATCGACGCGCAACGCTGATCGAAATCACTGACGCCGGAAGAGAATTGGTCGCCAAGGCGACCGAGCAACTCAACGCGAAGGTGTTCGCGCTTCCCGGCCTCGCGCCGGATCGACTGCACACGCTGTTGCAGTTGCTCGCGGAGTTCCGCCATGCCGCGGGCGATTTCGACACCGGCGGCGAACCGGCCCGCTGGACGGCGAACGATCACTGACGTTCGCGGGCGAACTGGTCGGTCGATAGCTCAACTGGACGAACGCCCCGTAACGGTCCGGCATCCAACTAGCGAATTCCCAGCCATGTCGCCTTGGCAGCGGCGCGGAAAAGGTTCACCATAGAGCCATGGTGCTGGTCTTGGGGGTATCAGCGGGCGCTGGAGGCGCGCGCGCGATGCTGACACATTCCGATCAGCCACATCTCCCCCCGATCGATCGCTGCCAAGTGCCGCGACGCGCCGGTGGCGGCGTCGACGAACCCGTTTTCGAGGCAATTCGCCAGATGAGCGGTTCCGCGGAACGACGCGACGAGCTGATCACCGGAACCGCCGTAACCTGCCGCTGCCCACTGCACGCCGATTCCATCCGTGCCACCGCAGGCCGCATCAGGCTCACCATCATCGACGAACCACTTGCCCAGCTGCGGTATCTGCGCTTCACCGGTCTGCTTCCCGACTCCGGTTCGGTGATCCTCTACGACCTCGGCAGCTCCGGCCTGACCATCACCCACGCCGACTGCCGGACCGACACCATCCTGTCCAGCAAACGCAGCACGGTGCTCGGTGGTGACGGCTACGACGCACTGCTGCGCTGGCAATTGGCCCGCGGCAGCGTACTCACTGACAAACTGACCAGCCGCAGGCATCGCGAAGCCCTGAGCAGCACCCGGGTGATCACCGCGATGGACCCCACCACTGGCGGCCGTGCCGTTGTCACCCGCAGTGACCTCGCCGAACTGTGCGCGGCGAGTATCCATCATTCGGCATCGTTCGTCCGCCAGCTCATCGAGGAAACCGGTGTCCAGCCCGAGGCGATGGTCCTGCTCGGCGGCTGCACCCGCAACCCGAACATCCGCGACGTGCTCGGCGAGATGACCGACCTCCCGATCCTCTACGACTCCGAACCCGAATATGTCTCTGCCCGGGGCGCCGTTCTACTGGCCGCCGAACGCCCCAAAGGCGACCTTCGCATGGCCCGAATCCGAACGGGCGCAACCCTGCCCAGCCTCACCTCCGGCACCATCGGCCGCAGAAAACTCATCGCCGCGGTAGCGGTCACCGCAGCACTCGGCGCGACCATCGCCGGATTGCTTGCCGTGAACAAGAATTCGGCGCAGTCACCCGGCGGGGGGACCGCGCCGACTCCCGTAGAGGTCGCGGGCATTCCGGCAGCGCCTTTCCGCTGAGCTCAGCGGTTGGTGAACTTCGCGGGCCGCTTTTCGACGAAGGCCGACATGCCTTCCTTCTGGTCCTCGATCGCGAAGAGCGAGTGGAAGACTCGGCGTTCGAAGCGCAACCCCTCGGCGAGAGTGGTTTCGAAGGATCGGTTTACGGATTCCTTGGCGATCATGGTGACCGGCAACGACATCGAGGCGATGGTTTCGGCGACCTCGAGTGCGGTGGTGAGCAGGTCGGCGGCGGGCACGATGCGGGAGACCAGGCCAGCACGCTCGGCTTCTTCGGCATCCATGTTGCGTCCGGTGAGCACCAGGTCCATAGCCTTGGCTTTGCCGACCGCGCGGGTCAGGCGCTGCGAACCACCGATGCCCGGGATGACGCCGAGCTTGATCTCCGGCTGGCCGAACTTGGCATTGTCGGCGGCGAGCAGGATGTCGCAGATCATGGCCAGCTCACAACCACCACCGAGCGCATACCCCGCGACAGCGGCGATGGTGGGCTTGCGGAACGCGGCCAGCCGATCCCAGCGCGCGAAGTAGTCGTTCATGAACATGTCCATGTACGACTTGGGCTGCATCTCCTTGATGTCGGCACCCGCCGCGAAAGCCCGCTCCGAGCCGGTGATAACTACCGCACCGATCTCGTCGTCGCGCTCCAACTCGTCGAGCGCCCTGATGACATCGTCGAGAACCTGCGCATTCAGCGCATTGAGCGCCTTCGGACGGTTCAGCGTGATCCAGCCGACTCGGCCCTTGCGCTCCAGCAGAATCGTCTCGAAGTCCGGCCCTTGCACCCGGCCGTCACCCCCCACAGAATCGCTTCGCGATGCATCCATTTTCAGGCACCCTCTTGGTCGGATCGATTACGGATATCGGTGACGATAGCCGAGAAGTCCTTCCCGGCCTCGACCTGGTTGAACCGGGTGTAGATCTCGGCCGCCAGCGTGCCGAGCTGTCCGTCGACGCCGTTGTCGCGCAAGGCGTTCGCGGCGAGGCCCAGGTCCTTGGTCATCAGGGCGGTGGCGAAACCGGGCTGGTAGTCGTTGTTGGCGGGGCTGGTGGGGACCGGGCCGGGGACCGGACAGTAGCTGGTCAGTGCCCAACTCTGGCCCGAGGCGGTGGAGACGACGTCGAAGAACGACTGGTGGCTCAGGCCCAGTTTTTCGCCGAGTACCAGAGCCTCGGACAAGCCGATCATCGAGATGCCGAGCAGCATGTTGTTGCAGACCTTGGCGGCCTGGCCGACGCCGGGGCCACCGCAGTGCACGACCTTGCCGCCCATGACCTCCAACAGCGCAAGCGCGTCGGCGAAATCCTCGGCGCTGCCGCCGACCATAAAGGTCAGCGTGCCTGCCGCCGCGCCCGCGACACCGCCGGAGACCGGGGCGTCGAGCGCGCGGTGGCCCGCGCCGACGGCGAGTGCGGCGGCGGCTTTGGCGTCGGCGACGTCGATGGTCGAGGAATCGATGAACAGCGTGCCGGGTGCGGCGGCCGGGAGCAGATCCGCGTAGACCTCGAGGACCAGCTTGCCGTTGGGCAGCATGGTGATCACGACATCACGGTCGGCGGCGGCCGCTGCGGCAGTATCCACCACGGTGGCGCCGTCTCGGCGGGCCTGTGCCTGCGCGGTGGGGACCGGGTCGAAGGCGACGACGTCGTGGCCCGCCCGCACGAGGTTGGCGGCCATGGGACCGCCCATATGGCCGAGGCCGAGGAAGCCGATCTTTTTACTCACTGCTGACCCTCCGGAATCGTCGAACCCAGTTCGTACTCGCCCAATTCGGCGAAGTACGCGTCGATCTGCGCCGCGGTGACATCGGCGAGCGTCGCAGGCGACCACTGTGGGTCGCGGTCTTTGTCGATGACCTGTGCGCGGATGCCCTCGACCAGATCATGCGATGCCAGCGACGCGACCGATACCCGGTATTCCTCGTTCAGCACCGCTTCGAGGCTCGTCGCACTGCGGGCGTATCGCAGTGAGCGCAACGTAACCTTCAGTGCTACAGGCGATTTGCCGAGTACATCGGCGGCCGCCTTGGCCGCGGTCGGCGAATCGCTCGCCTGTAAGCGGGCGACGATCTCCTCGACCGAATCCGCGCTGTAGCAGGCGTCGATCCAGTCCTGATCGGCAACCAACTCGGATTCCGGTGCTTCGGTGGCGAATTTGGCGATCGCGATCTCCGCGGTCTCCGAGCGCAGCGTCTCCAGCAGTGCCGGAATACTTTCCGAGGGCACGTAGTAATCGGCGAAGCCGGTGGCGATGGCATCGCCCGCGCCCATCCGCGCGGTTGTCAGCGCGACGTGCGTGCCGATCTCGCCAGGGGTGCGGGCAAGCAGGTAGGTGCCGCCCACGTCGGGGATGAAGCCGATGCCGACCTCTGGCATGCCGATCTTGGAGCGTTCGGTGACGATGCGATGGCTGCCGTGTCCGGAAATGCCGACGCCGCCGCCCATGACGATGCCGTCCATGACGACGACGTAGGGCTTGGCGTAGCGGCCGATCAACGCGTTGAGAAGGTATTCGTCGCGCCAGAAGGCGGCCGTCGCGCTGGTCTCAGCGTCGCCGCCTGCCTTCGCGTCATGGTGGATGGCGACGATATCGCCACCCGCGCACAGCCCGCGCTCCCCCGCGCCGGTGACGACGACAGTGCGTACCTCGTCGTCCTCGGCCCACTCCCGCAATGCGCGCAACATGGCAAGCGCCATCTCATGATTGAGTGCGTTGATAGCTTTGGGCCGGTTCAGCGTGATCAGGCCGAGGCCGTCGCGCTTGTCGATCAGGATGTCGGGTTCAGTTTCGGTCATGCCGCTCCTACCACCGCGCGGGCGACAACCACCCGCATGATTTCGTTGGTTCCCTCGAGAATTTGATGCACCCGCAGATCGCGGACGAGCTTCTCGATACCGTATTCGGCCAGGTAGCCGTAGCCACCGTGCAGTTGAAGCGCCTTGTTGGCCACCTCGAAACCGGCATCGGTCGCGAATCGCTTCGCCATGGCGCACAACTCGACTTTGTCGTCGGCGTCCGCGTCCAAGGCGGCCGCGGCCCGCCACAGCAGGGTGCGCGCGGCCTCCAACGAGGTGCGCATATCGGCGAGCTCGAACTGCAATGCCGTGTTATCCAGCAGTCGGGCGCCGAATGCCTTGCGCTGGCCCATGTAGGCGACCGTCTTGTCCAGCGCCGCTTGACCTCCGCCGAGCGAGCAGGCGGCGATGTTCACCCGTCCGCCGTTGAGCCCGTTCATCGCGATCCGAAAACCGTTGCCCTCCATGCCGAGCCGGTTCGCGGCGGGCACCCTGACGTTGTCCAGGATCACCTGGCGGGTGGGCTGCGCGTTCCAGCCCATCTTTCTCTCGTTGGCGCCGAAGGAGATTCCCGGTGTGTCCGCGGCGACGATGAAGGCCGAGATACCGCTGGCACCCGAATCCCCGGTGCGCGCCATCACCACATACACGTCGGTGCTGCCCGCGCCGGAGATGAATTGCTTGACCCCCGTGAGCAAGTAGTCCTCGCCGTCGCGAACCGCCTTGGTGCTCAAGGCCGCCGCGTCGGATCCGACGCCCGGCTCGGTCAGCGCGTAGCTGCCGAGCCATTCCATCGAGGTGAGCCGGGGCAGCCAGTGGTTGCGCTGCTGCTCGTTGCCGTAGCTGTCGATCATCCACGCGACCATGTTGTGGATGGAGATGTAGGCCGCGATGGACGGGCAGCCGGTGGACAACTGCTCGAAGATGCGCACGGCGTCGAGCCTGCGCAGGCCCGAGCCACCCACCTCCTCACTCACGTAGATGCCGCCCATGCCGAGCGAGCCGGCCTTGCGCACCACATCGACCGGGAAGTGTTTCTGCTCATCCCATTCGAGGGCGTTCGGGGCGAGTAGCTCGTCGGCAAAGGAGCGGGCAGTGTCGCTGATCGCCCGTTCGTCGTCGTCGAGTGTGAACATGGCCTCAGTCCATCGTCGGGATCACGAAGGCGTTGCTCTCCTTGAGACCGGAGGGCCAACGCTGCGTCACCGTCTTGGTCTTGGTGTAGAAGCGGATCGAGTCCGGGCCGTGCTGGTTCAGGTCGCCGAAGCCGGAGCGCTTCCAGCCGCCGAAGGTGTAGTAGGCGATCGGGACCGGGATCGGGACATTGATGCCGACCATGCCGACCTGGACACGGGCGGAGAAGTCACGCGCGGTGTCACCGTCGCGGGTGAAAATCGCTACGCCATTGCCGTATTCGTGCTCGTTGGCCAGGCGCAGACCCTCTTCGTAGTCCTTGGCGCGCACCACGGTCACCACCGGGCCGAAGATCTCTTCCTGGTAGATCCGCATCTCCGGAGTGACCTTGTCGAACAGGGTCGCGCCGACGAAGTAGCCGTTCTCGCCGCCTTCCACGGTCAGACCACGACCGTCGACGACCAGCTCCGCTCCCTCTTCGATGCCGATCTCGACGTAGCTGTTCACCCGATTCACACCGTCCTGTCCGACCAGCGGGCCGAGGTCGGCGCCGGGGTCGTCGGAGCGACCGATATTGAGCTTGTGCACGCGCTCGGTGAGCTTGGCGACCAGCCGATCCGCGGTCTCCTCGCCGACCGGCACGGCGACCGAGATGGCCATGCAGCGTTCGCCCGCGGAACCGTAACCGGCGCCGATCAATTGGTCGGCGACATCGTCGAGGTCGGCGTCGGGCATCACGATCGCGTGGTTCTTCGCGCCACCGAAGCACTGCGCGCGCTTGCCATTCGCGGTCGCGGTCTCGTAGATATATTGCGCGATCGGCGTGGAACCGACGAAACCGACAGCCTTGACCCTCGAGTCGTGCAACAACGCGTCGACGGCTTCCTTATCGCCGTTGACCACGTTGAACACACCGGCGGGCAGCCCAGCCTCGAGGAACAGCTCGGCCAGCCGCAGCGGCACCGACGGATCACGCTCGGAAGGCTTGAGTATGAACGCGTTTCCGCACGCGAGCGCCGGACCGGCCTTCCACAACGGGATCATGGCCGGGAAGTTGAACGGGGTGATGCCCGCGACGACACCGAGCGGCTGGCGCATCGAATAAACGTCGATACCGGTACCAGCGCCCTCGGTGTACTCGCCCTTGAGCAGGTGCGGAATACCGGTGGCGAACTCGATCACCTCGAGGCCGCGCTGGATGTCGCCTTTGGCGTCCGGAATGGTCTTGCCGTGCTCGCTCGACAGCAGCGCGGCCAACGAATCCATCTCGTCCTGCACCAGACTCAGGAACCTCATCAACACCCGCGCCCGCTTCTGCGGATTGAACGCGGCCCACACCAACTGCGCCTCGGCGGCATTCGCGACAACCGCCTCGACCTCCGACTTACTCGCCAGCGGCACCCGCGCCTGCACCTCGCCGATATTCGGATCGAAGACATCGCCGAACTTGCCGGAGGTGCCGGTGACGTGCTTTCCGCCGATGAAGTGTGTGAGCTCGCGAACCATGCCAGTCCTCAGGGGTCGACGGGAGCGCGGAATCCCGCGCTAGATTTATGGTCATCCTATAGTTGGATGTCCAAGTAAATCCATCGCGTCGACAGAGATGTGGCATACGCCACTATTGGAAGGCCGAGGTCAGGCCGAAACACCCAGGTCAACGCTCTGAGCGCCGCCCGAGGTTCGAGGTGTCACGTCGAAATCCGGGCGTACGTCCGACCCGAGCCGGGTAGCCGGACCGGGCATATCGGGCAGTGACCAGGTACGGTTTGACGTCGACAGGTCCCGCTCGGGCGAGTCGCAGACCTTCATGTTGAAGCTACTCGAGGACGTCATGATCAAGCTCTTCTCCGCTGCCCTGCTGACCGCGACCGCGGCCGTCGCCATCCAGGTCCTGCCCGCCGCGCCCGCACAGGCGAAGTCCCCCACCTGCGCCAAGGCCATCGAGCTCATCAACGCCGCGAT
The DNA here is from genome assembly GCF_046764875.1 of Nocardia arseniciresistens. NCBI lineage: Bacteria > Bacillati > Actinomycetota > Actinomycetes > Mycobacteriales > Nocardiaceae > Nocardia > Nocardia arseniciresistens. The sequence continues at coordinate 440,167 of NZ_JBKORD010000003.1, read as the reverse complement.
CGACATCAGCGGCGACTCCCTCGACGATGCCACCCAGCAAGCATTGTCCGAAAGGTTGTCGGGCATAGCGGTCCTGGCCGTCGGCGAGGAAAAGGACGCGATCACCGGCTACGCCAACGCGTTGGTCGATGAGAACATCACCGACCTGGATTCCGCCACCGACGAACTCAACCGCGTCTGCGCCTGAACCGTCGGCATTGCGACGCACTCAGGCGATCCGGACGCCGCATTAAACGCTCGATCGCGAATTCGCCATTGAAGATCAAGAGCGCCACTCTGCGGCGTATTGCCATTACTGGTCAGCCGCTCGCCGTTGCTCCAATTCGGCCCTGATCAGCGCGCGGGCCGATTCACCGGAGACCGATTGCCTGGCAAGCCTCTCGAAGGTTCGCGCATAGGCCGCAACCTCACGTGGCTGCGTGATCGTCTGTTCGGCACTGATGCCCTCAACCATCACCACACGGTCATCGAACATAATGAAGTTAGGGGCCGTCAGCGGCGGCAGAGCACGAGCCGGGATGATTCCGAAGGCCACACGCGGCAACCCCGTTACCGCAAGTAGCCTGTCCAACTGCCCGGCCATTACACCGTCGTCGCCCACCGTGGTTGACAGGACTTGCTCAGCGATGACGATCTGGAACTTGCGTTTGCCCTTGTAGAGGAACTGCTGCCGTTGTAGCCGCTGGGCTACACCTTCGTCCACGTCGTCGGGTACATTTTCGAATTCGACCACATCCCGCAGGATCGCTTCGGCATACTCTGCTGTTTGCAGGATTCCTGGGACGATGGTCGGCTGGTACATCCGCGTCAGCGTCGCCTTTTCGGCAAGCTTCACCGAGACTTGTTGCCGCCGTTTGGTGCCCGAACTGAGTATGCGCCGCCATTCGATATAGGCGACGTCGACATTGTTCAGCGTCGCAATCAGGTCAGCAAGTTGATCGTTCGCGTCGGCGTGCTCACAGTAGGTTCGCAGGTCGGCTACCGATGGACTCCTGATGCCGCGCTCGAATCGAGAAACCTTCGACTCGTGCCAGCCCGCTATGGAGGCGAGCTGGCGCGCTGTCAATCCAGCGTGTCGGCGAATCTCACGGAGTCGTTGCCCCAGCGATTCCCGTGCTTCGTGGACGCTATCGGTCACGGCCTGGCGTGCACGATGCTGAACTCTACGAACGGTGTTGCAAACTCCCAAAGCCGTTGTTTCACGGTTCGACAGTATTCCGCAATCCCGGGGTCGGTAGTACTGACCGGGTCTGCGGGCTTGCCATCCTCGTCGGATACGTTGAACACCACCAGTTGCCCATCGAACAACCACCAGTCGTCATGTGGAACCTCGTCGGCGACGAGATCCCTTGGCACATAACGAATATCATCACCTGCGTCAACGTTGTAATGGGTCACCGACAGTAGCCACCGCTGGTAATCGGTGAGCGGGATCGTAACCACACGAACCCGACTCATCACGACGCCCCGCGCAGCAGTCTCGCGCACAAGAGCTCGCCATTCCGGCGACGGATCGGGTAGCTCAGGCTCACCGTCCAGAAATCGGCGAAGCGGCTCGGACTCGTACGGCTCCGCATACGAGTCCTTGACCTCGAGATGGAACGCTTCACGCTGGCATTTACGGAACAGGTCAGGCCAGGGGTCGCCTTGCCGCAGTTGCACCGTAAAACGTCCTCTCCGTCTTTGGGGTTTCGATGGCCGTCTCATCCTCGGCCAAGTCCAGTTTGCCGAGCGTTTCGGGATCGGCAATCGGTCGACCCCCGAGGGTGAAAGTACCGCGTCCTGTGTCCGTCATGGATGCACCGACGAACGTACCCTGCTCAGCGAAACCAAGTAGCAGGTGCGGGATTTCAATGATTTCAGGTCGGTCGGTCCTCCATCCCTGAATGAGGTAACTGCCCTGGTCGGTGGCGTACAGGGACGGGCATCCGCTCCGATCCGAGCCGCCCTTACCGAGGAAATGTATGCGCATGGTCGCGATCCTCTCTCACTGAGTGCCGCGTTCGGCAGGCACTGCATTGATGTTCCCTCGAGTCGGCATGTTCCGACGTTGATTCGGTTCATCACGGCAAGTAGTGGCAAGTCCGTAGACCACGCTGAGTGCTGATCCTTAGCGTCATGGACGGCGCTTGGGGTCGGTGCCGGTCAACCCGGTCCCGAGCTGCCAACCAACACCGATACCAGGGAGTAACCGTGTCACTTACCGAGACACAGGCGAAGGTCTTGGCCGCACTGGCGGGACTGCCACCTACCAAGGCACTGACGGTGAATCAACTGTGCAGCAGAACAGGTTTCGCCGCATCGACCGTGCGGGCCATACTGGGTTCGCATTCGTATATCGGGCTTGCTACCGGCTCTCGCACAAGCCCGATCGAGTGGCGAATAACGGGTCGTGGCCGAGCGGTGCTCAGCGCGCCGCCTTACCGGAATTTTCTGTCGCATCGAGCCGACAGCACGAACGAGGCGAAACAATGAGGGCACGGCCGACCGCGATCGGATACCTCCGCCGCGATGTCTCCGGCATCGCACAGGAGTGGGATGAGATTCAGATTCGTAGTGTCGCAAAGCGACTCGGGTACGACCTCGCCAAGACCGTGGTTTTCGGACGCGAGACCGACCGTCCAGAGTGTCGTCTGCTGAACGTCATTCGAGCCGTGGATGCCGACGCGGTGATTGTGCCGAGCGCCGAGCATTTCGACGGCTCGATACCGGATCCATTGGTGCAGGCGTGCGACGTGGTTACGGTTTCGCCGGAGAACACCTACGCGAGATGGCCTTTACCGATCCTCGGCTTGCACGTGGACAACGCATGAACGAAACATCAAGGCGCAGATTATGTTCCGAGATCAAAGCGGATACCGCTGCGCAGCAGCGCGGTGGCGGACAGTCCGAATGTGTGGTGGAAGGTTTCGCTGAAGTGGGACGGTGTGGCGAAACCGGCGTCGGTCGCGCTTCGGGTGAGATCGTGGCCCGTCGCGGCGTCCCGGAGTGTGTGGATGATGCGGGCCCACTGCTGATAGCGGCGGAATGTGGTGCCACATTGCTGGGCGAATAGGCGGAGGAAGTGGGAGGTGGACAGGTCCAGTTCGGCGGCGGTCGTTTCGGCGCGGAACGTGCGATTCGGGTTCCGGCGGATTTCGGCGGTGACCCACTCGATTCGCGGATCGGTGGCCGGTGCGGGACCGGTGATCGCAGTAGCGAAGATTTGTTCCGGATCCACGTCGTGTCCACGACACTGCTCGACGAGCTCCGCTTCCCGTCGATGGCCGAGACCGTACGGCCCGGTGGTAGTCGTCATCTCCTGCGCGATCGCTACGGCGGGCGCGCTTGCGAGATCGACGAACAGCAGCAGGATCCACCGACCGGGGGCGTTGACGCGGTGCACCGCGCGGGCCGGCGCGAACGAGCTGCCGGTGCGGATCTCTCCGTGTGCGGCGGTCTCCAGGACGAACGGTCCGTCCAGGCCAACGCTGAGCACCGCGACGGAGGTGGAATGCGGGTCGACGCCGAGTTCCGGCCCGATGTAGCCGACGTGCCCCGGCCGCAGCCACACCACCGGCGATCGTGCCGGACCGCATATTTCCGAAAGCGCACCCGCGGTCACACCTGCCAGGGTATCGGTACGCGGCCCGGAACACGGCGGCCGACGAGGAGCACAACGAGCCGGGAGGGCCCCATCATGCGAGGAAAGATCCCACTGCGCGTCCGGATCCTGGACGCACTCACGACCCAGCCCGACTGGGATTCGATCACCCCGGACCAGGTCATCGCAGTACGCGAAGCACAGAACCGCAAGCGCCGGTCCGCGCTCGGCGGACTCGTCACCGGATCGGCCGATCGTGGCGCACGAATCACCTCACACGCACTCGATCTCCCGGGGCGTCAGCTGAACGTCCGCGTGTACCGGCCCGAGCGGGGAGGTTCGGCGCTGCCACTGATCGTCGCGTTCCACGGCGGCGGATTCATCGGCGGAGCCGCGGACCAGGACGACTGGCTCCTCAGTCACCTGGCGGCCAACTGCCCGGCCGTGGTCGCCTCGGTCGACTATCGGCTGGCACCTGAGCACCCCATACCCGCACCCGTCGAGGACGCCTATGCCGCCGTATCGCGCCTGATCGAGCTGGCCGCGGAGTGGGGAGCCGATTCCACTCGGATCGCCATGCTCGGTTCCAGCGCGGGAGCTTCGCTCGCGGCTCTCACCGCGATCAGGGCGGACGAACTCGGATTGTCGGTGCGCGCCCAGGTGCTGATCAATCCGCAGCTCGACTGGACCGACCACGCCTTCCAGTACCCCTCGTTCACCGAGAACGCGGACAGCCCAACCGCAACACCGGCCAATTGCCGCGCCGTGCGACGCATCGCGGTGCCTGCATCGTTCGACCCCCGTGTGATTTCACCGTTGCAGACCGACAACCTCGCGGGACTCGCCCCTGCCCTCATCCAATCCGCGGGTCTGGATCCACTGGAAGACCAGGCTCCGGCCTACGCCGACCGCCTGCGACAGGCGGGAGTCGAAGCGACGCTGACCCGCTACCCCGAAGCCGTGCATGCCTTCCTGAGCATGCCGGGCCTGGTCCCCGCGGCCCGTCCCGCACGCGCCGAGATCCTCGCCTACCTGCGCGACCACCTGCGTGCGACCGGGCCGCAGTCTCACGGTTCTTCGCGCAGCTCCACCACCGTGCCGGGGTGCGCGAGCGATGCCACCTTGATCGGGCCGCCCTTGGCTTGATCGATGAGCTGGCCCTGCCAGGCCACCAAGCAGGAGGCGATCTCGCTGTTGTAGGCGCGAGTGAGGATCGGGGCGATCGCCTTCGCGAAGTCGCCCTCCGCGCTGATCAGCTGATCCCGGTACGGTCCGTAGTACGGCAGAATTGCGTGCAGCACAACGGCTTCGACGCCCTGAACCTGCGAGATGAACGGATCGAGCAGCGGCTGATATTGCGTAATGATCGGGGCGATCTCGGCGAGGACCGGGCCTGCCAGTTGCAGAATCGGTTGATAGACAGAGCCGAGCGCGAAAGCTTCTGAGGAAAATGGACCGGCGAGCGGTGCCAGTCCGATGAGGGAGGCCAGACCGCCTTGCTGCTTCGGGGCGGGCCAGCCGAGTGGGCACGCGGGCTGGGTTGCCGCGGGTACGGCGGCGAACGGGTCGGCGGCGCCGGGTGCACCGGCGCCCAGCGGGATCGAGCCGTTCGGAGCTGATGCACCAGGGGACGCGGAGGCGTCAGTGCCCAGCAAGGTCGATCGGCCGGGCGATGCCACGCCCGTTCCAGGCACTGCCCCACCCGCGCCAGATGCCGCCGCTCCCTGCGCCGCGGAGGCGTCCGGGTTGATCGCCGAGGATGCGGGGATACCGGTACCGCCCAGCGGCACTGATACGGCAGGGCCCGCACCGCCCGATGCCGGTGGCACGGTAGGAGCTGTCTGCGGTGCGCCACCGGACACCGGAGCCCGGACAACCGCCGGTGCTTGGTCTGCCGAGGCCTGACCTGGCTCGATCGACTGCGCGGCGGCGTGCTCCTGCGTAATCACCGCGGTGGCAACCTCGTCGTCCTGTTCGACGGTCAGCACAGTGACCGCGACGGCACTGCTGATCACGGTCAACGCGGCCACCGCGCGGATGACACCGGCGAGGACCGGTCTGGTCGTCGTGCGGGAATTCATCGGGCCGTACTCCTTACTCATGTGGAATTCGTCGTTACGGCAGGCGGTATCGGCGCGACAAGCGACGTCCGCGCGCCAGGCGACGTCGCTGCCACCGGCGGTCATCGAGCGGCGGGCGGCGACGGTGCCGCGGGTGGTATCGGCGCAGGCGGTGTCGGAGCCGAAGGTGGTATCGGCGCAGGCGGTGCGGGTGCGGCCGGGCGATTCGAGGCCGCCGCGTCAGGTTCGAAGACACCCTCCAGATGCCATACACCGGTAAAGCTGTTGAATGGCCCGCCGACGATCAGGCTGGTCCACTGCAACGTGAACTCGTGGGTGCCCGGGTCATAGCTTCCTGTCGCGGAAGGTCCCTGCGCGGCATCGGATTTCGGCCGGTCGAACCACTGCTCGGCAACCCAGTCCCAGACCTGCTGGACCTGCTCCGCACCTGCGACCTGCGTGCCCTGCTTCTCCGGCGGCTTCGGCGCCCCCTGGTTGAACTCCTGGTCATTCCACGATGCCGCCCAGGAGGACAGGTCCGCAGTCAACTTGTCGCCGTCGCGCACCACAGTCGGCGGTGGTACTTGCCGCTGCGTCTGCGGATCGACCGGATTGGTGGAGATACCGAACTCCACGGCGAAGAATCTGGTCGGCTCGGTAATCGACGCAGACAGCGAATTTCCCTGTGCGAACCCCGGCTTCGGCTCACTCTGATACCCACCGATGCGCAGACCGCCCGCGGTGCCAGGCTCGAGCAAGGTAGTCGACCCACCCTGCGCAGGCGAATCGCCATTGGGCATATATGGCCCCTTCTCCGGCGTGCCACCAGGCTGGACCATACGAAACCACGTGCCGCTCACCGCGTCCCCCACGACCGCACCCGGCGCGAGCCGCAGCAGTCCGACCAGCGGCTCCGGTCCGCTGGACGCAGGCGCACCGCCGTCATCCGTCGAGCATCCGGGCAGCACCATCGCAAGCAGCGCAAGCACGGCCACCGCGATTATCTTGCGCGCCTTCATCTCCGGACACCTCCCGCTCGACTTCCAGGCACACTGGATCCGAACCGCGACTGCGCAGCCAGGAAGGTTCCAACACTCACCGCGCATCACCTCTCAACCTGGAAGGCTGCCTCGGCCAACCGGATCCAACTGCGGCCGTAACCACGGCATCTCGCATCGATGCGGCGACGATCGGCGATTCCACGGTGAGGCAGGTGCCTGCACTCATCTCGCACCAGCGCTCGATCCTGTCGAGGAATACGGTGAACCAACTCGTATCGGGCCGATCCGAGTCGGTGGAGTTCCAATGCTGTGCGGTCATTTCGACGCACCTTCCTGACTGTTCGAATCCGTCTGCGTGTTCGCTCGGCCAGGTTCGCGCCGTGTTGGTGCGCGGACTCCAGCTACGGCCACGGCGAGGACCGCGATGCCCGGCAAAAGGAAGAACCAACCCATACCGCGAAAGGCGGTGAATCCGAGTGGGTTCGTCGAATTGTTCAGTGCGACTACGGCATCGAAGTTAGTGACGTTGTCGTTCATGGCGCCGATGAGGGCGGCGAAGCGTGAAGTCATCGGCTGCCAGCGGGTTTCGAGTGCGGCGATGCCCGGTAGGTCTGCCCCTGGGTGGGCGGCGCGGACTGCGGCGGTGTACTTGCTGTTCAGCTCGCCGTCGGCGGCGACAAGAGTTACAAAGTAGCCCTGGACTTTTCGTACTTCGTCGTGGGTGAGGATCGGCCGGAATCCGTCGATGAGCGGTTGCGCCGCCGGTGCGGCCGGGAACACTCCGCCGAGGACAGGGACGGTGATCAGCGCGAATCCGGCGAGCGCTGCGGTCGAGCGCCACACCGGAGCCCTATTGCCTGACCGGGCCCGCCGGAAACCGAGCACTCCTGCGCCGATCAGCACCAGGCCGGGCAACGCGAGCAACCATGGCAACGTGCCGAACGGCGGTATCGCGGAGAGTTTTTCGTAGTTGTCCCGGTTGGTGTCGATCGCATCGATCATCTCGGACATGTCCGATCGAATGCTGGGGTAGTCGCGGACGAATTGCTCGATGCGCTCGGAGCGCGCCGGTTCTTGACCCGCCGACTGGAGCGCGAGCACGTTGGTTCTCGCGTCGTCGAGCACCTGGAGATCGGTGCGGTAGTCAGCGATGCTCGAGGACCTCACGTAGGGCGCGAATGCGCCGATCATCGCCTCCCCCTTGACCGCCCTCGGGAACATGCCCGTCCCGATCGGCGCGATGACCAGCAGCGCGCCGATCACGATGAGCACGACAAACGGCCACCGCGACGCCGGAGCAGGCGGCGGTGGCTCGCGATACGAGACGTAGTCCGCATAGGCGGGCAGTCCGGAGGTCCGCGACACCGTCATGTTCGTTTCCAGCCTGCGATGCGTTCGGCATTGAAGAACACACCCGTGGCCGCCACGGCAAGCACGAGCAGCCCCGGCACCAGCCACGGCGGAGTGCGTTGTCCGAGTCGAACTTCGATCGTCTCGGTGGCGAGGACGGGATCGGGGGCGGCCGAACCATTCGGTGGCACCGCACCAGCACCCGGCCGCGCTGCATCACCGTCCGAAGCGACGGACGGCGAACCCGGTGCCGGAATGCCCGGTCCCGAAGCAGCCGACCCAGAAGCACCCGGTGCCGAACCCACGGCGCCCGAAACGTCCGGCCCCGAACCAACAGCACCCGAACCTGGCGCGACAGCACCCGGCACGGGCACCTGCGCCGCTGCCGGTGCGACTTGTGGAACCGCACCACGGTACCGACCCGCCAAGTGCCACAGCCCGGTGAAGTTGTTGAACGGCCCGCCGACGATCTGGCTGGTCCATTCGATGACGAAATTCCCGGCACCGTCGATGCTGCCGCTGATCGGGCTGGTCTTGCCGGGGAGGCCGCCGCCGGGTTTGGGCGAGCCCTGGTTGAATACCTGATTGTTCCAGGTCACGCCCAGGCTGCTCAGGTCTCCGGATAGCGTCCCGCCGTCGGTGAACAGCTGCGGAACACCGGTGCCGCCGCCGGTCTGCGGGTCGGAGGGATTGGTCGCGGTCGCGAAGTCGACGCCATAGAAACGGACGGGGGTGGTCACCCGCCCGGACTGCGCGTTGCCCGCGCCGTCGAATGCCGCCGCGGGCTGCGGCTGATAGCTGCCGCTGACAAGGCCGCCGTCGCTACCCGCGGAGAGCGGGGTGACAGTCTGATCGCTGCACCGTGAGTCGCTGTTCTGTAGGTAGGGGCCGCCCGCGTCACCGGTCGGCAGGATCATCCGAAAGAAGCTGCCCGATACCGAGCCGTTCGCGCAGACACCGGGAGCGAGCGCGAACAGGCCGTTGAGCGGTGCCGGATCCGCGTGCGCGAACGGTGCCGCGACCGCCGAAAGGCCGAGGGCGGCGAGCGCGGCGGTGAGCCGATATGTTGTCCGTCCCATGGGTTTCGTCCTTCGAATTCGATGCGGGAAAGGCCCGGTTTCTCCGGCGCAGCTCCCCCCATCGGAACTCGAGCGGGACCGAATGTCGCCGATTGCGGTCACGGTGAACCGAACCTCTGAGGAAAACGTCCCGCCGACGCTCATCGGCCCCCCTTGCACACATCGTCGACCTCCCGACGGATCGGCCTCTGCCGCAGCACTTCCGGTCTCGGCCCGGCTCAGTACCCGCACGACCGACACACACGGCGCTACGCGGAGTTTGTCTGGCACTGTGACCGCCATCACCGTAGGATTAGTTTGACGTCCTAGTATCGGGCGCCAAAAGAACCCGACGGAGGACCACCGTGGCCGAGAGCACCGCGCTTCACACGCCGACCAACCCCGTCCGATTCGTGACGTCCGCCGCCCTGTTCGACGGGCACGACGCGGCGATCAACATCATGCGGCGCATCCTGCAATCGCAGGGCGCCGAGGTGATTCATCTCGGCCACAACCGGGCGGTACACGAGGTCGTCGCCGCGGTGGTCGAGGAAGACGTGCAGGGTGTCGCGGTCAGCTCCTACCAGGGCGGGCACATCGAGTACTTCGAGTATCTGGCCGCCGCGCTACGCGAGGCCGGGGCCGGGCATGTGCGGATCTACGGCGGTGGCGGCGGCGTGATCGTCGCCGAGGAGATCGCCCGCCTGGCCGAATCCGGCGTCACGATCTTCTCGCCGGAGGACGGACAGCGACTCGGTCTGCCGGGCATGATCAACGAACTGATCCGCACGTGCGATGTCGATCTGTCGACCGATCCGCGGTCGATCGATGCGGTGCTCGCGGGCGAACGAACAGCGCTGGCCAGGGTCATCACCTGTCTGCAACAGGACACCCTCTCCCCCGTCGACCGTGAAACTCTGACCGCGGCGGCGGCCGCGCGGTCGGTGCCGGTACTGGGTATCACCGGCACCGGCGGCTCCGGAAAGTCGTCTCTCACCGATGAATTGGTGCGTCGACTGCGCTCGGATCAGCAGGACAAGGTCCGCGTCGCGATCCTCGCCGTCGATCCGACCCGACGCCGCGGCGGTGGCGCACTGCTGGGTGACCGCATCCGAATGAACGCCCTGGACGGCGACCACATCTTCTTCCGGTCACTGGCCACGCGCGGCAATCACGAACTGCCGCAGAACATCGACGTCATCATCGCGGCCTGCCGAGCCGCCGGATACGACCTGGTGATTCTGGAAACACCGGGCATCGGTCAGGGCGACGCGGCGATGGTCGACCACGTGGACGTGTCGATGTATGTGATGACACCGGAATTCGGTGCGGCCTCCCAACTCGAGAAGATCGACATGCTGGATTTCGCGGATGTGGTAGCGGTCAACAAGTTCGAGCGCCGCGGCGGCGCCGACGCGCTGCGCGATGTATCGCGCCAGCTGCTGCGCAATCGCGAGGCGTTCGGATCGAGTCCGGAGGATATGCCGGTATTCGGCACCAGCGCGGCGACTTTCAACGACGATGGCGTGACCGCGCTGTACCAGCATCTGATGGGACAACTCGGCGAGCACGGCCTGCGGCTGGAACCCGGCGCGCTACCCAAGGTCCAGACCCGGGCTTCCACCCGATTTGCCCAGATCATCCCGCCCGCCCGGGTGCGCTACCTCGCCGAGATCGCCGAGACGGTGCGCACCTACCATGCCGACACCGCGCAGCAGATGGCTGCGGCGCAGCGAGTTCAGCGCGTCGAGCAGGTACTCGCGGAACTCCCCGACAACATGCCGGTGGCCGAATTGCTCGATCGCGCGCGCTCGGAACTGAGTACCGAGAACGCGGCACTGCTCGCCGACTGGCCCGCGACCGCCGAGAGCTATCGGGGCGCGGAGCAGGTGGTGCGGGTGCGTGATCGCGAGATCCATACTCCGCTACGCCGGGAATCACTGTCGGGCAGCAGCATTGCGCGGGTAGCACTGCCGCGCTACACCGATCACGGTGAGCTGCTGCGCTTCCTGCGATCGGAGAACCTGCCCGGCCGCTTCCCGTTCACCGCGGGTGTGTTCGCATTCAAACGCGACAACGAGGATCCGGCCCGGATGTTCGCGGGCGAGGGCGATCCGTTCCGCACCAACCAGCGGTTCAAGGTACTTTCCGAACATGCCGAGGCGACAAGGCTTTCCACCGCATTCGACTCGGTGACTCTCTACGGTCGCGATCCCGACGAACGCCCCGACGTCTACGGCAAGGTCGGCACCTCTGGGGTGTCGATTGCCTCTGTCGACGATATGCGGGCCCTGTACGACGGATTCGATCTCACCGCACCGACCACCTCGGTGTCGATGACCATCAACGGACCCGCACCGACCATCCTCGCCTTCTTCCTCAATACCGCGATCGACCAAGCACTGGAACGGTTCTCGACCACCGAGGGCCGCCGACCCAGCGCGGCCGAGGCCGCCGACATCCGGGCCGAGACGCTCGCCACGGTGCGCGGCACGGTGCAGGCCGACATCCTCAAAGAAGACCAGGGCCAGAACACCTGCATCTTCTCCACCGAATTCAGCCTGCGCATGATGGCCGATATTCAGGAGTGGTTCGTGCGCAACGAAGTTCGCAACTTCTACTCGGTCTCGATCTCCGGCTATCACATCGCCGAGGCGGGCGCGAACCCCATCAGCCAGCTGGCCTTCACCCTCGCCAACGGTTTCACCTATGTGGAGTCCTATCTCGCGCGCGGCATGCGGATCGACGAGTTCGCGCCGAACCTGTCGTTCTTCTTCTCCAATGGCATGGACCCGGAGTATTCGGTGATCGGCCGTGTCGCACGGCGCATTTGGGCTGTGGCCATGCGCGACAAGTACGGCGCCGACGACCGCTCGCAAAGGCTGAAGTACCACATTCAGACCTCCGGCCGGTCACTGCACGCGCAGGAGATGAACTTCAACGACATCCGCACCACGCTGCAGGCTCTCATCGCCATCTACGACAACTGCAACAGCCTGCACACCAACGCCTACGACGAGGCGGTCACCACCCCCACCGAGGAATCGGTGCGTCGCGCGCTGGCGATCCAGTTGATCATCAACCGCGAGTGGGGCCTCGCGATGAATGAAAACCCACTCCAGGGCAGCTTCATCATCGACGAGCTCACCGAACTGGTCGAAGAGGCGGTGCTGACGGAGTTCGAGCGGATCAGCGAGCGCGGCGGTGTGCTCGGCGCCATGGAGACCGGCTACCAGCGCGGCCGTATCCAGGACGAATCCATGCTCTACGAGCGCCGCAAGCACGACGGCTCGCTCCCGATCGTCGGTGTCAACACCTTCCGCAACCCGAACGGCGAACCGCACCGTGAACTCGTACTGGCCCGCGGTACCGAGACGGAAAAGAAGTCCCAGCTCGACCGCGTCCGCGAATTCCAGCACCGCCATCGCGACGAGGCCCACGACGCCCTTGCCCGCCTGGACGCCGTGGCCCGCACCGACGGCAACATCTTCGATGTCCTGATGGACGCGGCCAGGGTCTGCACGCTGCAACAGATCACCGACACCTTCTTCACCGTCGGCGGTCAGTACCGCCGCAACGTCTGAACCCGCACACAGTTTCCTTGCGGCCTAAGGCAGCTGAGCGGCAACGGCTACACGGAAGTCTTGGACGCGCGCGCCAGCAGTACCGCACCGACGATGAGAACTATTGCGCCGACGGCCAATACCGCGCCCGCCGCGCCGACGGCGCCGTCGGTCAGCTGCCATACCGCTTCCGCGGCGGACAGTGCGACGGCCGCACCGCCACCGATGACGAGCACTGCCGAGCGCTGCGCCGCATACAACGCGAAGCACGCGATGGCCACCATGGCGGTGAGCAGGTAGGCCGAGGTCAGATCAGTGTCTCCGGTGAGCTGAGCGCCGACCACCGAGATCAGGATCGCGATCGAGTAGCCGGCCCAGAGCTCCACGAATACGCCGATTCGGGTGAGCGCGAACCACAGTGCGCCAAGGACGAGTAGTCCAACACCGATCCACGGCTCGTCGACGTCGAACAGCACATCGAGCACGGCCGGTACCGCGCAGGCACTGAGAACAGCGCAGGTGACCAAGCCGGGCAGAGACCGGATCGCGAAGTAACCCACACCCGCCGCTACGGTGGCGACCACGGTCGCAACGGCCCACGCGGTGTCCTCGTTACCGTCACCGATTGCGGTGCCCACCGTCACGAGCAGCGACACCGCGGCCAAGGCGAACAGCACTGTCGCGAGCCGAAGACGGGCGGTGGGTCCGTCGACAGCGCCGTGGAACAACACGGAAACACCACCGGCTACCGCGATTCCACCGAAGACAAGCCCGATCGTCACCGCCGCGAAGAGGGTGGCCCGCACGATAGCCGCCAGGTCATCCCACGAGGTGGCGAGCACGAGCCCGCCGCCGCCCAAGAGCAGGCCGGCACCGATATACGCGGCGATCTCGGCGATCAGCTTGCCCGGCGGTGGCCGATTCCTGGCGTCCTCGGCAGCTAGCGCCGCCGCGACCGCGTCGAGCTGGGCCGCGGTCAACACCCCCTCGCCTACCAGCCGCTGTAAGGCCGCTGACGTCCTATGTCCTCCCTGCACCTGATCATTATCACCGCGCACGACAGGCAACCTCCGCGTTCGACGCGATCGCGTGACACCCGCAATTCGACGCCGACCCCGAGACCCGCTGGTCCGCGCAGCCGATTCCTCCCCGGGCTCGGCGGTGACGTGTGACAATCGCCGGAGCGGACGGTCGGCGTTGACGGGACGGGCACCATGGACCTCACGGGCATTCGCATCATCGATGCGCACATCCACCAGTGGGATCCGCTGGCGACGCCACGTGATTTCAGCGCCATGGCTCGGCTGTTCAAGTACCTGCCGCTGCCGATCGAGATCGCGATTCGGCTCGCGCCGCGGCGCGACCGCGAATTCGTCGGCGACCCAACTTTTTTCGCCCACCCGTACCTTCCGGCGGACTACCACGCGGATGCGGCGACGGTGCCGATCGAGGCAATCGTGCACATCGAGGTCGACTGGTCGGGTAAGGGAGCGCTGGCCGCGGCCGACGAAACCCGCTGGGTCGCCGAACTGCCCTTCGGCGGAGCCAATCCCACACTCGGCGCGATCCTCGGCCACGCGAATCCCGCGGCACCGAATTTCGCCGACCTACTCGACGCACATCGCGCCGCCTCTCCCCTGCTGCGCGGCATCCGCACCATGGTCGCCCACCACCCCGACCGAGATGTGCGGTCGTTCACCGAGAGCGAAAGCGCGCTCACCACCAAGGCATTCCTGGACGGCTTCGCAGCGCTGGCCGAGCGCGGCCTCTGCTTCGAGGCGTGGGTGTATTCGCACGCACTGCCGGATGTCACCGCGTTGGCCGCCCGCTACCCGGAAGTGCCGATCGTGCTGAACCACCTCGGCACTCCCGCAGGCATATTCGGCCCTGTCGGCAAACACACCGGTACAAACCCGAGCCTGCGCCGCGAGCTGTTCATCCGCTGGCGCGACGACCTCACCGCCCTCGCCGCGAACCCGAATGTAGTCGCGAAGGTCAGCGGTTTGATGATGCCCATTCTCGGCCACCCCGTCCCCCGACGCGGCTACCCGACCCCGGTCCCCGTACTGCTGGACCGGATCGCTCCGCTGGTGGAACACGCCCTCGACGCCTTCGGCGCCGACCGCCTACTGTGGGGCTCCAACTTCCCTGTCGACAAACCGATTACGACCATCGCCAACAGCGTGGAGGCTATGACCGCCGCAATCACCGGACACGGCGGCGGCAGGCCCGAACTCGAACAGATCTTCCGAAAAACCGCGCTGCGGGTCTACCGAATCGATTCGGATGGCCGACCGGCCGACTAGACCGTCTTGGGCCGCTGCGCCGCGAGCTGTCCTACCCGCTGACGAGGTCACAGATACTCGGCGACAACCTCGTAGACGGCAGGGTTTGCGCTTGCGACCTTCCTTGCGGCGGCTACCGACGGCAGCACCGCAGGGTTGGCTCCGGCGGCGTCGCAGGCTTCGGCGCTGTCCCAATGAGCGACGTTGACGAGTTGAAATCGGGCGTCGGGCAGTAGTGCCCGGTGCAGGCGTACGTCACGGAAACCGGGCGCTGCCCGCATGATCCGCGCACGTTCGTGCCAATTGTCGACAAATTCTTCGACCTGGTCGGCAGATATTTCGAAGACGTTGATGAAGGTGACTCCGTTGTCGGTCATGCGACCCACGTTTCCTGTTGACCGCGGGTGTTCTCAAGGACGGGTTGCCCACAGATCCGGCCGTCGGCGTTTGATGTGCACGTGGCCGGATCTGTGGGCAAAGTGTCCTTGTGGACATTCCGGCGGCTGCGCAGACTGTGCTCATGGAATCGAACGCTGGCGACGTCGTGGTGGCGATATCGGATGGCGTGATGCTGCTCGATGTCGCCGGGCCCGTCCAGGTCTTGCATTGGGCAGGCCATCACGTACGGTTCGCCTCGCCGGACGGTCGGCCGGTCCGCACCGATGTCGGTGCGCCACTCGGTGTCGAGTGCGCGATCACCGACCTCGCTGGCGGTATCGATACGCTGATCGTGCCGGGGCACGACGCGGTTCCGCCCGCGCTCACGCACTCGGTGCGTGCGGTCGCCGATGGCGTGCGGCGCATCGCGTCGGTGTGCACCGGAGCGTTGGTGTTGGCCGAAGCCGGCCTGCTCGACGGCCACCGGGCGACCACACACTGGTTGGCGTGTGCCGAACTCGCACAACGCTTTCCGCGTATCGAGGTCGATCCGGATGCCATTTACGTGCGGTCAGGGCGGTTCGTGACCTCGGCGGGAGTGACGGCCGGTATCGACATGGCGCTCGCGCTGGTGGAGGAGGACCACGGCCCCGAACTGGCGCGTTCCCTGGCGAAACACCTTGTCGTTTTCCTGCGCCGCCCCGGTGGGCAATCACAGTTCAGCGTGCGCAACAGCGTCGGAACTCCGCGGACGGACCGGCTGCGGCACGCGGTGGATTCGGTCGTGGCAGACCTGGCCGCCGACCACAGCCTGGCCGCGATGGCAACGCGCGCCACGCTCAGCGAACGCCATCTGACCCGACTGTTCCGCAAGGAGATCGGCATGTCGCCCGCCCAATATGTCGAGCAGGTGCGAGTCGAGGCCGCCCAGTCGTTGCTCGAATCGGGCGACGACGGCGTCGCCACTGTCGCGCGGCACTGCGGATTCGGCTCCGAGGAGACGATGCGGCGCACATTCCTCAAGGTGCTCGGCACCACACCGACCGACTATCGCCGTCGATTCCGCACAACATCGCACTGAATTCCACGATCCGCCAAGGAGAAGAGTATGTCGTTGTCACGTCGTGCCGCGCTGGCCGCGGGCCTCGCAGGAACTGCAATGACGGTGTCGGCGAAAACTGCGGCTGCACAACCGGATTCATTGACTGTGCCGTCGACCCCGCTTGCGGCAAAGGCGAATGAACTCATCGCTCGGACAATGGCGGCGCACCTGCGCAATCACAGCGTGCGCGGCTTCCTTTTCGGCAGGGCCATCGCAGCACAGCAAGGTGCCGATTACGACGAGGAGTTGATGTTCCTGATCTGCGCCCTGCACGACATCGGCTTGTCCGACATCGCCAACGGGGACCAGCGATTCGAAATCGACGGAGCGGACTACGCCGCGGTGTTCCTGGAGGAAAACGGCGTCACCGATTCGCGAGTCGATACCGTCTGGGATGCCATCGCCGCGCACACCTCGGGCTTCAGCGACTCCCCGGTCTATCGCCGCCGCCGTCCGGCAGCGGTCTGGATCGCCGTGGAAGGCATCGGACTCGACGTCGGAGGCAGCCCGGCGGACCTGCCGCCTGGCTACGCCGACCGAGTGCACGCGGCCTACCCACGGCTCGGAGGCACCCGCGCGCTCACCAACTCCATCGAAGCCCAAGCACTCGCCAATCCACGCAAGGCATTCACCGCCACGCTGGCAGGGGAGATCGTCCACCAGCGTCATCCCGAACTCCCCTACCTGACGTGGGACTCGATCCTCGACTCGAGCGGCTGGCGGGACTAGGTTGGCGACCCCATGAGCCGTACCGTGGATGGCATCGAGCACCCTGCCGTCGATATTCCGTCGTTCAGCTAGACCGCCCGAGCATCCCGGCTTTTGTCGGTGTCGATCGTTACGATCTGCCGCATGAAAGCAACCGGCACCTTTTCCGTGGCCTCCTTCGTCCCGACCGATGTAGTACCCGACCCGGCCATCACCACCGCACTCCCTGTCGGCGTCGCACACATCACGAAGGAATTCGACGGCGAGATCAAGGGGCGCTCGGCAACCCTGTTCACCGCCGCATTCGACCAAGCCACCGGCGCTGGCACCTACGTGGCGATGGAGTCCTTCGAAGGCTCCCTCAATGGCGCCGAGGGCACCTTCAACTTCGCGCACTCGGCGACCACCATGGGCACCGACCGCGGGGCGGAGTTCTTCATCATCGTTCCGACCAGCGGCACCGGCGGCCTGGCCGGAATCAAGGGTGCCGGTGGACTGACCGTCGACGAGGACGGCACCCACCACCTCTGGTTCGACTACGAACTCGGCTGATCAGCACACGCGGTTGATCCGGTCGGTAAGGACAGCGCGAGCCGTGGCCAGGGAGGGTCCGTACCAGGTAAGGGCGCGGCCCTCGACCAAGACGAAGGGAATGCCGGGGAAGGCGTCGGGACCATCGGTTTCGGTGAAGACGTAGGGCTCGTCGGGGAGGATGGCCAGCTCGACGCCTTCGGTCAGTTCGCCGGCGGTGAGGCGTGGATAGCGGCCGGGGCGGTCCGCGTGCACCAGGTTCAGGCCGAGGCGGCGGGCGAGGTCGCCGGTGAAGGTGTCGCGGCCGACCACCATCCATGGATCGCGCCAGATGGGGATCACGGCGTTGGTGCGCTGCGTGGGCGGCGGCGGCGCCCAGGCCGATTCGGCCGCGCTGAGCCACTGCGGCACTGCGGTGCCGAGGGCAAGGGCGAACAGCCGGGTCAGCGAGGCGATGGCCTCGGGCACCGTCTCGATTCTGGTGACCCACACCGAAATTCCGGCTGCACGCAGGCGTTCGACGTCGATGCGGCGGTTCTCTTCCTGGTTGCAGAGCACCAGGTCGGGAGCCAGTTCGACAATGCGGCGGACATTCGGGTTCTTGGTGCCTCGAACCCGCTCGACGTCAAGATCGGCCGGGTGAGTGCACCAATCAGTAACCGCGACAAGGATTCCCGGACAGGTGACGGCTACGGCCTCGGTCAGCGAAGGTACGAGAGATACCACTCGCCGCACCGGCCCGGCGATGACGACCTCGACACCGAGATCATCCGCGATCGAGGTCACCGAGCGTGAGTCCGCCACCGCACTCACGCCAAGACCCGACGACATAGGACACGCATTTGCGCCGGCGGTATCGCGGGGAGCATGTTGCCCGCACCGAGTACCAGCAGGTAGAGGATCTGCGCGAGCTCTCGCACATCGGTTTCCGCATACCCGGCCTCCGTCAGGAGAGTCCGCAGGAAACCGAGCCGGGCGGCGTCGACGCGCTCCTTGGCGGTGGCCGCGACCGGGTCGTTGAGCGCCCAGGCGCGGACCGCCACCTCGACGCTCACCGGCTCGTGGTCTTCCAAGACCAGATCGATGAGTAACTCGAGCCTGTCGCGCGGACCGAGATCGGTGGCGGCTTCCACCTCGCGGATGTAGCGAGTGGTGTTCAGATCCTCGAAGTGCGCGAGCAGCGCCGTCTTGTAACCGGACATGCCGGAAAAATGGTGGTAGAAGGACCCGGTACTCAGCCCGGTCGCCGCGACCAGCTTGTCGATCGTGAGGCCCGTCGGCCCAGTGGTGCCGAGGATCACCAACCCCGATTCCAGCCATGAACTCTTGCCTGCCACATTCGTCAGCCTATAACATAATTTTTGTTCTGTTCTGTGAGACCGCACGAATCCCGCGTTTACGGAGGTCGCGATGACCGCGATAACGTCCTCGTCCGCACCGATCACCACTACATCAGCTCGATGGGCCACACCCGTCCATATCGCCGGCGCCGCGATGCTCGGCCTGATCGGACTCGCGCATCTGCTGGTGGTCCACGCCTTCGGTGGCGCGGATACGCCCGAGGAGGAGGTGATCAACGACCTTTCCGCGAGGACAACCACTTCCATGTTCGAGGGCGGACGGCAGCTCAGCGCGTTCGGCCTGAACACCGGCTACAGCGTCGCAATGGGGCTGCTTGCCATGCTTTTCGGAGCACTGGTGATCAGCGCGGTCCGCGCCGCCCCGCAGTTGATCGCCCGCTGGTCGCTGTTCAACGGGATCTGTGTCGCCGCGGCGGGCGGCGCGTTCTGGATAGCTCTGCTGTATTTCCCCGAACCGGCAGTTGCGCTATCCGGCCTGGCCACACTGTGTTTCGCTGCGGTATTCGTAGCGGGCAACCGGGTTGAGCAGCACGGTCAGCGACCCAGCTCGTCGTAGAGCACCCGCAGATCGCGCAGCCCTGCGGCGGCGATCTGCTCGTCCTCGGCGGTCATCCGCAACGCTCGCCGCAGCAGCGCTGGTTCCAAATCGTCCATGGCCGAGTGGAATTCGACCTTCGGAAGCTTCGGCAGTTCCGTGCGGTCACCGTAGGGATCATCGGACGCCGTCGGGTTCGGGTCACGTTCGATCCCGGCGATGAGCGTGTCGAGATCGAGCCCGCGCAGCGTCAGGATCTCGCGCGGGCGCTCATCGAGCCGCTCGGCGAGCAGGTAGCAGGTTGCGGCGACGTGTTTGCACGGCCAACCGGGATCCGGGCAGGTACAGGAGAAATCCAGGTCCGCGGCGGTGGTCGGTAGCAGATGCGGGCCGAGACCGGTCGGCAACGCGCCGGAAGCGATCTCGGCGAGCATCCCCGGCGCGGTGCGGATGGTGTCGATGAGCAACGCGAGTTCCTCCTCGCGCAGTGGGCGGACGGTGAATACCGCCGTGAACGGCCGAGGCTGGCTGCCCTGCACTTCCGCGGTCACCGCGCCAGGTTCGATCCGATAGCTCACCACCTGACCGGACCTGGCGTAGGTGCGGCCGCGAGCCAGCCGACCCGGCTCCGACATCGCCTCCACCGCCTCGATCAGCGCCTTGCCCCACCAGGTGTGCCCGAATGCGCC
The DNA here is from genome assembly GCF_046764875.1 of Nocardia arseniciresistens. Classification (NCBI taxonomy): domain Bacteria; kingdom Bacillati; phylum Actinomycetota; class Actinomycetes; order Mycobacteriales; family Nocardiaceae; genus Nocardia; species Nocardia arseniciresistens. The sequence continues at coordinate 419,963 of NZ_JBKORD010000003.1, read as the reverse complement.
GCGACGGTTGCGCACTTCGGCCCCACCCGACACCGGGCGGCGCTTACCGTACTTGCTGTAATCGGTGTACGGGCTCAATCGCCGACCGCCTCCGCGCCGAGGCTGAACAGATCACGCAGTTCGTCGGTGCTCAGTTCGGTGATCCAGTTCTCCCCCGCCTCGACCGCGAGATCGGCGAGTTGCCGCTTTCCGTTGATCATTTCGTCGATCCGCTCCTCGATGGTGTCCACGCAGATCAACTTGCGCACCTGCACATTGCGCTGCTGACCGATGCGGAACGCGCGGTCGGTGGCCTGGTTCTCCACCGCCGGATTCCACCAGCGGTCCAGGTGCACAACGTGATTGGCTGCGGTCAGATTCAGCCCGGTGCCACCCGCCTTGAGCGACAACAACATCAAAGGCGGGCCATCGGGCTCCTGGAACCGAGTGACCATGGTGTCGCGCCGCTTCTTGGGCACACCGCCGTGCAGGAACGGGACCTCGGTGCCGAATCGCTCGACCAGATAGGGCGCGACGAGCTCGCCGAATTCGCGGAACTGGGTGAACAACAGTGCCCGCTCGCCGTCGCCGAGCACTGCGTCGAGCACGTCCTCCACCAGAGCGAGCTTGCCGGAGCGATGGTTGCCGCGGTGCAGCACACCGGAACCGTCGCCGAGGAAATGCGCGGGATGGTTGCACACCTGCTTGAGCCGGGTCAGCGCACCGAGCACAGCTCCCTTGCGCGCCATGCCCTTCGCGTCCCTCAGCTTCTCGATCATGTCGTCGACCACCGCTTGATACAGCGACGCCTGCTCCACCGTCAGGTTGGCCCGCACCGTCATTTCCAGTTTCTCCGGCAGATCACTGATCACTGTCGGATCGGTTTTCAACCGACGCAGCACGAACGGCTGGGTGATCATGCGCAGGCGGGTAACCGCGTTTTCATCGCGCTCGCGCTCGATGGGGACGGCAAACCGCGCGCGAAAGGACTGCGGTGTGCCGAGCAGCTTCGGATTCGCGTAATCCATGATCGATCGCAGCTCCTCGAGCCGGTTCTCCACCGGAGTTCCGGTGAGCGCCAGCCGGTGCCGCGCCCGCAGCGACCGTGCCGCCCGCGCCTGCCTTGTCGCGGCGTTCTTGATGTGCTGCGCTTCGTCGAGCACGATCCGATCCCAGTTCTGGCGGCCGAGTTCCTCGGCGTCGCGCGCGAGCAATGCGTAGGTCGTGATCACCAGATCCGCGTCCGCGACTGCCGCGTCCAACTCTGCGCCCACCAATCGCCCGACGCCGTGATGCACCCACACTCGCAGATCTGGCGCGAACCGCTCGGTCTCGCGCTGCCAGTTGCCCACCACAGACATCGGGCACACAAGCAGTGTCGGGCCGGGTCGGCCACTACGCCACGCGCCCGCTGTTTCGCGTTCGTGCACCAGCAACGCGAGCACCTGCACGGTCTTGCCGAGGCCCATGTCATCGGCAAGGATCGCGCCGCAACCCAATCGGCTCATGGTGGCCAGCCAGGACAGGCCGCGCTCCTGATAGGGACGCAACTGTGCCTTCAGACCGATCGGTGCGGGCACCGGTTCGGGTTCGCGGGCCTGGTCGAGCAGTTCGGCGGCCCAGCCGGTCGCGGTGATCTCGGTGATCGGCACCTTCGCGACATGGCCCGCGCCGAGCTCTCCGATCAGATCGGCGAGGGTGAGTTCGGTGTCGTCGGTGTGCGCGGCCACGTAGCGGGCCGCGGCGGCGAGCACCTTGTGGTCGGCCTGCACCCACTCGCCGCGCAGCTGCACCAGGTCCGATTTGGAGGTGATCAGCCGTTGCATCTCGGCCTTGGTCAATACGGTGTCGCCGAGCGCGAGTTCCCAACGGTAGGAGACCAGTCCGCGCATACCTACGGTGCTCTCGGCGGCGGGCACGGCACTGTCCACCCGCATGCGCATAGTGGGGGCGGAGATGTTCCAGGCTCGCGGCAGCAGCAGCCGGAAACCCTCCGCTTGCAGTGCGTGCGCACCGTGTGCGACCAGGTCGGCGACCACCTCGGTCGGCAACAACAGGTCCAACGTCCGTGGATCGCTCGGCAGGTCACGCAGCCGCGGATACGCGCGCTGCGCGAGCCCCAGCTTTTCCACCGCGATCCGGATAAGACTCGGATCACCTTGGAGTGCAACGGGATTCGGTGCCTCGCCCTCGGTTTGCAGGCACACCTCCAAGCGCCACAGTGCCACCGACTCGTCCTCGGTGCCGAGTTCGCCGTCGGGTTCGAGCAGCCGCAAAACCAACCCGGGCTCGTCGCCGGTCAGGCTCGCTCGCCAGCGTTGCAATGCCTCGGCCAGCTGGTGACTCCCACCGTCGAGTGCGACATCACCGATGAGCGCGGCCACCAGCGGATGCGTCGACTCGGCGAGATCGAACAGTTCCCTGGCGATGGGGTCGGTGAGTTCGGCGACCATGTCGTCGAGCAGCGCGCCGGGGCGACCCGCGACGCGCAACGCGGCGGGCATTGCCACGGCCAGTTCGGCAAGCCAGGCGCGCTGCCGCTCGCCGCCGACCAGCCGCCAGCGCACCCACCATTGGCCGTCGTCCCTACGCAGCTCCGGCACGATCCGCCCGGCCCGCACCCAACGTTCGATGCCGAGTGCGACATGGGCGAGGAAGCGTAGATCCCCCGAGACAGCCTCGACGGGCAACCGCTGCCGCAAAGCGGTCACCGCGGCCGCGGGCGCCATCGCGTGCGCACGCACCCGCTCGGTCGCCGACGCATCCGGTGCGGTCGCGTCCGGCCCGCCGACCAGCACCTCGGCCCGATGCCGGTATCGCGACGCCGCCAGCACGCTGCCCAATGGATCGGGCAGCGCGACGATCGGCGGGTGCTGCCAGAGCAGCAACCCGGATCCCGGCGACCACAGACCGTGCAGCATCAATCCATCCAAGCAGGTCGGTCCGACACCTCCGCCACGGCCGCCGCGCCCGTTTTCTGGATTTCTGCGCGCGGTCGGAACATACTGAGATATCTCCTGGTCGTCGTAGCCGAGTCACAGCTGAATGTCCGATGGACGGCCGAGGTATCTACAGAAAACCTCGAGATCCCTATGAAAGCGGAGGGCAGCAGCATGACGATTCTGCTCCAGGCACTCGAGCAGAGTTTCACGCCGACGACGCCGTGGGAACGACGCCAATTCACCTTCGTCAATACCGACAAGATCATCGGTATGCGACTCGACGGGCAGTGCGGAGTGTGGCTCGACCTGTCTCGTCCCGGCGAATCGCAACGCCTCGCCCGCACGCTGGATCCGCGTGATGCGATCACCTTCCTGCTCACCACCTTCGCCAAGATCGCCGAGTGCGAGGATCGCGGCGGAACGTGGCTGATCGGGCACGATGGCGCGCGCGTGGAATCCATCTCGGCGACCAGGTTCCCGCCGCGCTCCAGCGAGGTCGCCGACGACGAGTTGCTGGCTCGCGCCTGGCTGTGAGGTTGCCCGCCGCTATTTTCCTGATGGGCGAGCGATCACCGGGTTTTACCAATGTCGTTTCATATACAGACATCCGGCACCACACGTGCCGCCATTTCACGCTGGGTCCCGCCGCTGTTCACCGTGCTATCAGCGCTGATCCCCCTGTCCGGGTGCGCTGATCTCGGTGCCCTTCCCGCCGCACCCACGCCGGGTAGTCCGACAAGGGTCGAGCTAGAGCAACTGCTCGGCTCCGTGCGCGTGATCGACGCGCGCCCCCATCCCGGCGGCTACGAGCGCAGTTGCAAGTCGGGTGCGGGCTGCGTTTTCGGACAGTCATGGACCGATGACTACGACGGCCCCGGCGGGCACGACGGCTGCGATACCCGCAACAACGTCCTCGCCGCGCAGCTCACCGGGGTGAGCTTCCGGCCGGGCACCCACGATTGTGTGGTCACCGGGGGCAGTTTGAACGACCCGTACACCGGAAAGCAGATCCCCTTCCGCAAGGCGGACGCGGGCGACATCCAGATCGATCACGTCTATCCGCTGGCCGCCGCCTGGGACATGGGCGCGGTGGGGTGGCCGCTCGAGCGGCGGGTGCAATTCGCCAATGATGTCGAGGTCAACCTGCTCGCCGTCGACGGGAGAACCAACCAGTCCAAGGGCGACAGCACCCCCGGTGAATGGCTACCGCCCGCCGGCACCGGGCACTGCTTCTATGCGGGCAGGTACCTGACCGTCGCCGTCCGATACGACCTACCGGTGACCGCCGTCGACAACGCCGCGCTCAACGACATCGCCCGCGCCTGCCCCTGACGGTGGGACACCTCAGTGACCGGTCGCGACCGGTCGCTTGGGATCGTTCGACCATTGCGACCACGAACCCGGGTAAAGGGCGGCCTGCACACCCGCGACCGCGAGTGCTGCGACCTGATGTGCCGCGGTGACGCCGGATCCGCAGTACACCGCGATCGGGCCGGCGCCGAATTCGGCGAAGCGGCTGCGCAATTCGTCCGCACCACGGAACCGGCCGGCCGCGTCCAGGTTCGCCACCGTCGGCGCGCTGCGGGCGCCGGGAATATGCCCTGCCTGCGGATCGATCGGCTCCAGCTCGCCGCGGAAACGTTCACCCGCGCGCGCGTCCAGCAGCACGCCGTCCCACTTGGCCGCCGCGTCGGCGTCGATCGTCGGGAGGTGTCCCTTGCTGAGTTCGACATCGCCCGGTTCGGGATCGGGCTCGGTGCCCGAAGCGATCTCGCCACCCGCACTCCGCCAGCCGGGCAGTCCGCCGTCCAGGATCCGCACATCAGCGATACCGGCCCAGCGCAGCAGCCACCAGGCCCGCGCCGCGGCCATGCCGCCGGTCGCGTCGTAGACGACGACGGGATCGCCGGTCCGTAAACCCCAGCTACGCGCGCACTTCTCCAACTGCGTGATCTCGGGTAGCGGATGCCGCCCGCGCGCAGGAGACGGCGGCGAAGCGAGTTCGGTCTCCAAATCGACGAACACCGCGCCGGGAATATGACCGTCGAGATAATGTTGCGGGCCGTCCGGGTCACCCAATGCCCAGCGCACATCGAGCAGTCGGACCTTCTTGTCCGCCAAAGCTTCCCGTAACTCCCCTGCCGAGATAAGTACCGCGCTCATCACAGCTCCTCTTTCGAATCCGTACCCTCGAGCACCGACTTCCCCACCCTACGCACCGACCCGCAGCGGTGTCCGCGCGGATCGACAAGTACGCGACGGTCGTACCGATCCGACGCAGACTGACGGCATCCCGGTCGGAATTCAGACCAGTTTCGGAGCACTGGCAGGTGACACCCGCGGCTGGTGACGGCAGTATCCCGGAGATGTCCCAGGTTTCCCCGACGTCCGACGCGACCGAAGCAATGCCCGAGTCGACGACGCCGCACGAGCCGACCGGCCTCCCCGAATCGACCGAGCTCCGCGAGTCGGAAGGAAAGTCGGCCGAAATCGGGCTCTCGCTACCTCTCGGGGCCGGGGTGGTTACCGTGCTGGTCGGGTTCACCAGTTCGTTCGCGGTGGTGCTCAGCGGTCTGACCGCGATGGGGGCGACCTCGGCGCAGGCAGCGTCTGGGCTGCTCGCGCTGTGCGTCACCTTGGCTGTCGGCATGATGTTGCTGAGTTATCGGTATCGGACGCCGATCACGCTGGCCTGGTCGACCCCGGGAGCCGCGCTGCTCGCGAGCACCGGTGCGGTCGCGGGCGGTTGGCCCGCGGCGGTCGGCGCGTTCGCCGTCACCGGTGTGCTGATCGTCGTCACCGGGCTGTGGCAGCGGCTCGGCAAGCTGGTTGCCGCGATTCCGGTGGAGATCGCGCAGGCCATGCTCGCGGGCGTGCTTTTGCCGCTGTGCCTTGCTCCGGTCAAGGCGGTGCAGACCAGTCCAGCGGTAGTGGTGCCGGTGATCGTCGTCTGGCTCGTGCTGCAACGAGTGGCCAAGCGCTGGGCGGTCATCGCGGCGTTCGCCACCGCGGCGATCGGGGCCGGCATCAGCATCACGGTGCAGCACAAGCACCTCGACCTCGCCGCGATGACACCCACGATCGAACTGACGCTCCCGCACTGGAGTTGGCAGGCGATGATCGGGGTCGCGATCCCGCTCTACATCGTCACCATGGCCTCACAGAACATTCCTGGCACCGCTGTGATGAGCTCCTTCGGATACAAGGTGCCGTGGCGGCCGGCGATGAGCGTCACCGGCATCGGCACCATCCTCGGGGCTCTCGCGGGTGGCCACGCGATCAACCTGGCCGCGATAAGCGCCGCCCTCTCGGCGGCGCCCGCCGCACACCCCGACCCGAAACGGCGCTGGATCGCGGCCTTCACCGCGGGAGTCGTCTACCTGGTACTGGCGCTCGGCTCGGCGGCACTTGTCACCCTGATCGCCACCGCGCCGAAGGGCACACTGGAAACCGTTGCGGGCCTTGCCCTCCTCGCCACCCTGGCCGCGTCGTTGATAGGCGCCCTGAAATCGGAACAACACCGCGAAGCAGGCGTGGTCACCTTCCTGATTGCCGCGTCCGGTGTCGGCTTCCTCGGTATCGGCGCCGCCTTCTGGGCCCTGATCGCCGGACTTGTTGTCCGACAGGTGCTCACCCACCGTCCAGCTCAGGCCTGAACAATCACCGAGGCATGCCACGTCCTATTGATCCACGAACCTGACCGAATGCGCGGCTACACGCGTCCGAGGAGGGTCAGCGGGTCCTCCAGCAGACCAGCGACGGTCGCGAGGAAACGGGAGGCCAGTTCACCGTCGATCATGCGGTGATCGAAGCTGATGCCGAGGGTGGTGATCCAGCGGACGGCGAGTTCGTCACGGAACACCCACGGCCGCTTGCGGATCGAGCCGAGGCACAGGATCGCCGCCTCGCCGGGATTGACGAGCGGTACCCCGATATCGACACCGAACACCCCCACATTGGAGATGGTGAAGGTGCCGCCACGCAGATCGGTCGGGGTAGCGCTGCCCGACCTGGCGGTATCGGCCAGCCAGGCGATCTCCTGGCACAGCTCGCGCAGGCTCAGCGTCTGCGCTTCCTTGAGGTTGGGCACCATCAGGCCGCGGTCGGTGGCGACCGCGATGCCGAGGTTCACGTAATGCTTGGTGACGATCTCCTGCTTCGCCTCGTCCCAGTACGCGTTGACGGCGGGGAATTCGGCGAGGCTCGCGGTGACAGCCTTGGCGATCAGCGCGAGCGGGGTCAGCGTCAGCCCCTGGAACGATTTCGTGGTGCGCAGGTGATCGAGCAACTCCATCGACGCGGTGAAATCGAGGGTGACGAAGGTGCTCGCCTGCGGAATGGTGCGGGCGCTCGCGACCATGGCCGCGGCGGTGCGTTTGCGTACCCCGCTGACCGGGGTGCGTTCCTCCCGGGCGGCGGGCCTGACGAGGCCACCGTGCTGGTCGGTGCCGGAGTGCGGATCGGCCGTGGGAGCCGAGGCCGGAGCTGCCGTGCGCGGCTGCGACACCGGGACGTTGTCGCGCACGTCCTCGACGGTGACGGCACCGTCGGGCCCGGAACCCGCGATGTACCAGAGGTCGACACCGAGTTCACGGGCGAGCTTGCGGGCCGCGGGTGTCGCCGCGGCCCTGCCCGACTGCGGCTCCGCTTGCCCCGGACTCGTCTGCGAGGCAGGCGGTTCCACCGCGGCGGTACCGGGCCTGCGGCGACGGGAAGCCGTTTCGACCTCGGGTCCGTAGCCGACCAGTACGGTGGTCCGCCCGGTTTCGGCCGCGCCGTCCTGTGTGGCGGCCGGGCCGTCCAGGTCATGGCGCACCCGAATCAGCGGCGCCCCCACCGGCACGGTGTCTCCGGGCCGAGCGAGCAGCTCGACGACCTTCCCGGAGAACGGCGACGGCAGTGCCACCACCGCCTTGGCGGTCTCGACCTCCGCGATCGTCTGATTCAACTCCACCGTGTCGCCGATGCCCACCGACCACGACACCAAGTCGGCATCGGTGAGGCCTTCCCCGAGGTCGGGTAGCCGGAATTCCAGGATATGACCCTGATCTTCCTGCGGAGCACGATCTTCCACGTGGGCACCTCTCACTGAGCGGATGGCGTCAGGCGGCGAGCGATCGATCGACCGCCGCCAGGATGCGGTCAGGGTCGGGCAGGTGGTACTTTTCGAGCTTAGCCGGGGGGTACGGGATGTCGAACCCGCCGACGCGCAACACCGGCGCCTCCAGCTGATAGAAGCAGCGCTCGGTGATGCGCGCGGCGATTTCGGCGCCGAGACCCGCGAAAACCGGCGCCTCGTGCGCCACGACCAGTCTGCCGGTCTTGGCGACCGACTCTTCGATAGTGTCGAAGTCGATCGGTGAGAGGCTGCGCAGATCGATCACCTCGAGCGAATGTCCCTCTTCAGCGGCGATTTTCGCCGCGGACATCGCGGTCGCCACGGTGCCGCCGTACGCGACGACGGTCGCGTCGGTGCCGGACACGCAGACACGGGCCTTGTCCAGCGGCAGCTCGTCGATCGTTGCGAAGTCGACGTCGGCCTTGTCCCAGTAGCGCCGCTTGGGTTCGAAGAAGATCACCGGATCGTCCAGCGCAATCGCCTGGCGGATCATGAGATACGCGTCGGCCGGGTTGCTCGGCGTCACCACCCGCAGCCCGGCGGTGTGCGCGAAATAGGCCTCCGGCGACTCCGAATGGTGTTCCACCGAACCGATCCCGCCACCGAACGGAATGCGAATCGTGAGGGGCGCGATCACCTTTCCCGCTGTCCGATAGTGGATCTTGGCGACGTGCGAGACGATCTGATCGAACGCGGGGTAGACGAATCCGTCGAATTGGATCTCGCATACCGGCCGATAGCCACGCAGCGCCATGCCGAAAGCCGTTCCGATGATGCCGGATTCGGCGAGCGGGGTGTCGATGACGCGGTTGTCGCCGAAGTCCTTCTGCAAGGTATCGGTCACCCGAAACACGCCGCCGAGGTGGCCGATGTCCTCGCCCATCAGCACGACCTTCGGGTCGTCTTCCAGCGCTCGTCGCAGTCCGGCGTTGAGCGCGGCCGCGAAGGTGGTGATCATGAGGGGACTCCTTCCTGTTGCACGGTGGCCGCGCCGGGATCGCCGGCCAGATACCGCGCGTACTCGTTGCGCTCCTCGGCGATCAGCGGATGCGAGGTGGCGTAGACGTTTTCGAACAGTGCCATCGGCGCGGGATCCGGCATGTCGATGGTCGCCGAACGCACCTGATGGGCGACCTCGTCGGCGTGTGCGCCGACTTGTCGCTCGAATGCCTCGTCCCACAGTGCTTCTCGTTCCAGCAGCTTGCGCATCCTGTCGATCGGATCGCGGCGCTTCCACTGCTCGGTCTCGGCGGCGGAACGGTAGCGGGTGGGATCGTCGGCAGTGGTGTGCGGGCCGATCCGGTAGGTGATTGCCTCGATGAACGACGGGCCGCCGCCGGAGCGGGCCCGCGCGATCGCCTGCCTTGTCACCGCGAGCACCGCGAGTACGTCGTTGCCGTCGACCTGAAGACCGGGAATGCCGTAGCCGTAGGCACGACGCGCGATCGGAGTCGCGCTCTGCACGCGCACCGGTGAGCTGATCGCCCAGTGGTTGTTCTGGCAGAAGAACACCGTCGCCGCGGTCCAACTCGCGGCGAAGCCGAGCGCCTCGGCGATATCGCCCTGGCTCGTCGCGCCGTCGCCGAAGTACGCGATGGTCGCGATTTCCGCGCCGTCGAGGTGAGCGGCGTAGGCATAGCCGGTCGCGTGCAGCCCCTGCGAGCCGACGATGATGTTCGGGTTGGTCATGTTCACCGCGTCGGGATCCCAGCAGGAGTGCGCGACGCCGCGCCACAGCCGAGTCAGTTCGGTGGGATGGACGCCGCGACAGTAGGCGACGGCGTGCTCGCGGTAGCTGCAGAACACGTAATCGTCAGGGTGCAGAGCCCGCGCGGAGCCGACCTGAGCGGCCTCCTGGCCGATCATCGGTGCCCACAGTCCGAGTTGGCCCTGGCGTTGCAGCGCGGTTGCCTCGGTGTCGATCCTGCGGGTCACGACCAGGTCTTCGTAGAGTGCGCGCAACTGCTCGGGCCCGATGTCGGCGACAAGGGCGGCGTGTTCACGATCGAAGACGCGCCGACCGTCGGGCTGGATCAGCTGGATGGGATACGCGGGCTTGTCCGGCATCGTGATCGCCTCCTCACCACGGGCGCTGAGCGCGTGTGTCCTATATCACACAGCATGCCCCACATGTCGATCTGCGCAAGTGATCAACACGTGAGTGAGCAGAATGCCCAATTCTCGGCGGTCGATCAGTGTCATACTGCGTTGTATGTCCAGTAGAGAACCCGTCGACGCCACGTTGGACGCCACCGATGCGCGGCTACTGCTGGAGCTTGTCGCGAACCCACGCGCGACCGGCGTGGAACTGGCGACACGGCTCGGGTTGTCGCGCAATACCGTGCAGGCGCGACTATCGCGCTGGGAGGCGAGCGGGGTGCTCGGCAGCTTCGAGCGACGGGTACACGCGCGTGCGCTCGGCTACCCGCTTTCGGCCTTCGTCGCGGTCGTCGTCGATCAGCATCAGCTGGATTCCGTGGTCGAGGAACTGGCCGAAGTGCCGGAGGTGACCGAGGTGTGCGGCATGACGGGGCCGACCGATCTCACCGTCCGTGTGGTCGCGCGGGACGCGGACGACCTGTACCGGATCGCCGGACAGATCCTGAAAATCCCCGGTGTCGAACGCACCAATATGGCGCTGGTGATGCGGGAACTGGTCGGGCCTCGTACCGCTCCCCTGCTCGACCGGCTTGCCGGTTCGAGCCCCTACCCGCGCTCGGCCCTTGACCCTCGCCGGTAAAAGCCACTGCGCGATCCCGCGCTGTACGAGGTGGTCGCCGAGTTCTAGGGTGCGGGCATGGAGATTTCGGGCAAGGTCGCGATCGTGACAGGCGCGGGCGCAGGCATCGGTGCCGCGCTGGCGCAACGGCTGGTCGCGAACGGTGCACGGGTGCTGCTCGCCGACCTGGACGCGCAGGCCGCGGCGAACGTCGCCGATGCGATCGGCGACGGCGCGGTCGCGGTCGGCGGCGATGTCGCCGACGAGAAAGTCATCCAAGATCTGATCGATCGCGCAGCGGCCGAATTCGGTCCGGTAGACCTGTATTTCGCGAACGCGGGCATCGGTGGTGGACCCGGGCTCGACAGCACCGACGCGCAGTGGTCGGCGGCGCTGGAGGTCAATGTGCTCGCTCACGTGCGTGCCGCCCGCCTCCTGATGCCCGGCTGGCTGGAGCGTGGCAGCGGCTACTTCGTCAGCACGGCGTCGGCAGCGGGACTACTCACCCAGATCGGCTCCGCGCCCTATTCGGTGACCAAGCATGCAGCCGTCGGCTTCGCGGAATGGCTGTCGGTCACCTACGGGGACAAAGGGATTCGCGTCAGCTGCATATGCCCGATGGGCGTCGACACCCAACTGCTGCGCGGCGGCCTGATCCCGGAGGACGCCGCCGCTGGCGAACTCGCCATCAAGGCCGTGACCACCGCCGGTGCCGTCCTGCCCCCCGAGCAGGTCGCCGAGGCCGTACTGGCAGGCATCGACGCCGAACACTTCCTGATCCTGCCGCACCCCGAGGTCCTGAAGATGTACCGCCACAAGGGCGCCGACTACGACCGCTGGCTCGAAGGCATGCGCCGCTTCCAGGCCGCACTAGGGGCTGGTCACGCCCCGCCGGTCGACTAGAGCAATGCGAGGAACTCCGAAACCAATAGATTCCAGCACGCGGATAACCTTACGGACCGGAAGATCGGCGAGCGCAGGGCTCACGCCGCCGCGCCGGGCACTTGGAATGACCTCACCAATGGCGTAGAGGTCAGCTGCGGCTCGGGTGCTTCTGCCAGATACAGCGCGACCGCCTCCCTCAGGTTGTGCAACGCCTCATCGATTGTCTGCCCTTGGCTGGCCACATCCACCTCGAGGCATTGTGCGACATACCAGTCCTCTTCCTGATGCACCGCAGCAGTCAATACTCGCTGATCAGCCATGCGACCAGTGTCCCCCAAATATCAGTGGTGCCGACATTCGACAGTTGTTCGGATGCAGTGTCAGTCGACGAGGAGGGCCGTGGCGGCGGCGCGGATGACTTCGGGGATCTCGATGGGTTTGCGGGTCTCGGCGTCGACGTAGACGTGCACGAAGGTGCCGGTGGCCGCTAGTTCGAGGGCGTCGCCGTCCTCGCGAAAAATGGCCAGGTCGTAGGTGATGCTGGAGCGGCCGAGGCGGGCGATGCGCAGGCCGACCTGGAGTTGGTCGGGGAAGCTCAGCGAGCCCAGGTACTTGCAGGAGGTTTGGGCGACGACGCCGAGCGCGGGCAACTCACGGATATCGGTGCCGGTGGCATGGATCAGCCACGCGTTGACCGCGGTGTCGAAGTACGAGTAGTACGTCACGTTGTTCACGTGCCCGTAGTGGTCGTTATCGGCCCACCGGGTCGGCATCGGCCAGAGGACTGGATACTCCTTGGTCACCCGGCCGACGATAGCTCAGCGGGGGTCGCGCCCTGACGGTGGTCGCGCGGGCTCAGGCCGAAGTGGCGTTTGAACGCCGTACTCAGTGCGAAGGCGCTGCCGTAACCCACCTGGCGGGCAATCGATTCGATGGTGGCGTCGGACTCCGCGAGCAGGTCGGCGGCGAGTGCGAGGCGCCATTCGGTGAGGAAGGACATCGGCGGCTCCCCGACCAGGTCGGTGAAGCGGCGAGCAAGCGCGGCCCGCGATACGCCGACCGCCTCGGCCAAGCTCGCGACCGTCCAGCCGTGCGCGGGGTTGTGTTGCAGCAGCCGCAGCGCCTTGCCGACCAGCGGGTCGCTGTAGGCGTGGTACCAGGCCGGTGCGTCGTTGCGGGCGAACCACGTGCGCAGCGCGGTGATCAGCACCAGGTCGAGCAGGCGGTCGAGGACCACACTCTGGGCGGGCTCGTCCTTCATGGCCTCGTCGACGAGCATATCGAGCAGCCGGGTGTCGAGGTCGCCCCGCGACAGCACGATGACCGGCGGCAGGGCGCGCAGCAGTCGCTGGCTTGCCGCGCCGGCGGACTCGTAGGTCCCGGTGACCATCACGGTGGCGCCGTCCGCGTTGGTGCCCCATTGGCGCGTGCCGAGACTCAATGTCTCGCAAAGGATTTCGCCGTCGGGGGTCTTCGTGATGTTGCCGGGGTGGATATAGATCTGCGATTCCGTCGCGGGGTCGTCGGCGACCGTGTAGTGGTCGGGTCCGCGGAAGATCGCGATGTCACCCGCACTCAACTGCCGCGGTGCGGCGGGCTTGCCTCCCGGCTCGGTCATGACCCACGCGGTTCCTCGGATCATCGACACCACCGTCAGCGGAGCCTCGTCCTGAATACGCAGCGACCACGGCGGGTCCAACAGCGAACACATCACGAACGCACCTCTGGCGCGTGGACCTTCGAGCAGACTGGCGAGCGCATCCACACAACAACAGTAGACGAATACACATGATCATGAGCCGCTGAACTATGTCTCGTCTCGGCCGTCGCCGGTGTACTCGAACCATGACAAACAACACCGCTCACCAGCCCCTCACCCTCGTCACCGGCGGCACAGGCAAGACCGGCAGCCGCGTCGTGACCCGACTGCGGCAGGCCGGGCATTCGGTCCGAATCGGCTCCCGCACCGCCGAGATCCCGTTCGATTGGGAAGACCGCGCCACCTGGACTCCGGCACTGACCGGCATCGACGCGGTGTACATCGCCTACCAGCCCGACCTCGCAGTACCGGGCGCCCCTGCCGCCATTCGTTCGTTCGCCGCCGCGGCAAGGGCAGCGGGGGTACGCAAGCTCGTGTTGCTGTCGGGCCGCGGCGAGCCGGAGGCACTGGAATGCGAGCAGATCGTGCAGGATTGCGGCCTCGACTGGACCATCGTGCGATGCAGCTTTTTCGCCCAGAACTTCAGCGAGGGCGCCTTCACCGACTATGTGGTCGCCGGCGAGGTCGCGCTGCCCAATGGTGATGTCCCCGAGCCGTTCGTACACATCGACGACATCGCCGAGGTTGCCGTCGCGGCGCTCACCGACGACAGGCACAAGGGCGAGGTCTACGAACTGACCGGGCCGCGGGCGCTGACCTTCGCCGAAGCTGTCGCCGAGATCGCGGCGGCAACCGAACGCGAGATCGCCTACATTCCACTCTCGCGGACGGATTTTGTTGCGGCACTGACCGAATACCAGGTGCCCGCCGACGTAGTGAGCCTGCTCGACTACCTGTTCGGCACGGTGCTGGACGGCAGGAACTCCAAGACCACCGACGGTGTGCAACGCGCGCTCGGTCGGGAGTCGAAGGATTTCGCCGAATACGTGCGCGACACCGCCGCCACCGGAGTCTGGAACGCACCTGGCCAGTAGAGGCTGCGCGATCCACGCACCCGGACCATCCAGGCCGAAGCTGTCCTGGATGGTTGCGCGGGAACGGCCCCCTCGCCGAGTGCGATGATCATCGGTACCGTCGAATCGATGGCGACCTCGACGATCGACTCCTCGACTCGTATCGCTCGTGTCGCGGTATTCGTGGTGTTCGCGCTGAACGGCTTCCTGTTGGCCATGTGGGTGGTGCATATCCCGGCCATCACCGACCGCACCGGCACCTCGAAGTCGACGCTCGGCATGTTCATCCTGCTGATGGCAGGTACCGGCATCGTCGGCATGCGGGTCGCGGGACCGCTCGCGGACCGCTTCGGCAGTCGCACACTGGTCGGCGTGGCCGCGGTCATCGGTTCGCTCGCGGTGCTCGGCCCCGGCCTTGCCACCGGCCCCGTCACCCTGGCCGTCGCGCTGGCCTGCTTCGGTCTCGGCAACGGGGCGCTGGACGTGTCGATGAATACCCAAGCGGTACATGTGGAACGCGCGTATGGTCGCCCGATCATGTCGGCGTTTCACGCGCTGTTCTCCGGCGGGGGGCTCCTCGGGTCGCTGATCGGCGCGGCAACATTGCGAGCGGGCTGGGATACCCGACTGACCTTGACGCTTGCCACGATCGTCGGCTTGATCATCACCGCGGCCACGGTTGCGCGATTGCTGCGCGATACCCGTTCCGAATCGCGGATCCCGGAGCCGTCCGCCGCGACAACGCCGCACCCGGTCCTTCCCGAGGGGCGTGAGCCCGTCGACAGCCCCTCGCTCGAGTGCGCACAGACGAAGCAACCGCCCAGCCGTCCGGATCAGCGCCGAAAGGTGCTGGTGCTGGCCGCCATAGCCTTCGGCGTGCTGCTCGCGGAGGGTGTAGCCAACGACTGGAGCACGTTGCAGATGCGTGAGCATCTCGGCGTCGACCAGGCCACCGCGGCACTGGCTTTCAGCGCCTTTTCGATCACCATGACGGCGGGCCGATTCACCGCCGATCGGATCAGCGGCACGTTCGGCTCCGTCGCGCTGGTCCGCTACGGCAGCGCGCTCGCCGCGCTCGGCATCGGCCTGATCATGGCGTCGGGCTGGGTCCCCCTTTCCCTACTCGGCTGGGCCATGGCGGGACTCGGGCTGTCCGGGGTAATCCCCCAAATCTTCACCGCGGCAGGCAACCTCGGCTCCGACACTGCCGCCACCGACATGTCTCACGTGTTCAGCCTCGGCTACTTCGGCCTGCTCGCCGGTCCCGCCCTCATCGGCTGGCTCACTGCCCTCATCCCCCTGACCACCGCGATGGCGGTCCCCCTGATAGCGGTTCTACTGTGCTGCCGCTACGCCGGTGCTGTCGCTCCCCAACCGACCGGGACCCGATGATCTCGGTATGTTCGACACATGTTCGACAACAACAGAATCGAGCGCAAGATAGAACGCCTCGAACGCAAGCTCGATCTGATCATCAAACATCTCGGCATCACCGATCCGAGTGCGACGTTCGGTAATTCCGAGATCGACGAACTTATCCGGCATGGCAAGAAGATTCAGGCCATCAAGCATTATCGGGAGCTCGACCCCGGCTCGGGACTGAAAGAGGCCAAGGAAGCGGTAGAGGCTCGCGAACGCCAGATCATGTAGAGCTGATCGAACGCGGGAAAGCCCGTCTCCGCGAAACGGAAACGGGCTTTCCCGAACCCGGTGTGGCCTGAGAGAGCTTGTGCACCGGGGGATTCGACGCAGTACTACTGCTTCACCTTGCAGTGTCTCCGTCTTGGGAGTCCTACAGCGCCTTCAGTTCTTCGGTGACCGCGCCGACGGACTTCTTGGCGTCTCCGAACAGCATAGAGGTGTGCTCGGCATAGAACAGCGGGTTGTCGATACCCGCGAAGCCGCTGTTCATCGAACGCTTCAGCACGATGACGCTCTTGGCTTGGTCGACGTTGAGTACGGGCATACCGTAGATCGGGCTGCTCTTGTCC
The DNA here is from genome assembly GCF_046764875.1 of Nocardia arseniciresistens. NCBI lineage: Bacteria > Bacillati > Actinomycetota > Actinomycetes > Mycobacteriales > Nocardiaceae > Nocardia > Nocardia arseniciresistens. The sequence goes on along the minus strand of NZ_JBKORD010000003.1, from coordinate 403,655 downwards.
TCGCGGGCGGCGGGGTTGGTGACGTCGTTGGCGCCGATCACCAAAGCCACGTCGGTCCGGCTGAATTCGCCGTTGATGTCGTCCATTTCCTTGAGCGCGTCATAGGAAACCTCGGCCTCGGCCAGCAGCACATTCATGTGGCCGGGCATGCGGCCGGCGACCGGATGGATCGCGTACTTGACCTCGACGCCCTTGGCTTCGAGCAGCTCCGCCATTTCCTTGACGGCGTGCTGGGCCTGGGCAACGGCCATACCGTAGCCGGGAACGACGATGACCTGGTTGGCGTACGCCATCTGGATCGCGGCGTCCGCGGCGGAGGTGGCCTTGGCTGTCTTCGCTTCACCGTCACCGCCTGCGCCGGGAGCTGTTCCGCCGCCACCGAATCCACCGGCGACGATTGCCGGGATGGACCGGTTCATCGCCTTGGCCATGAGGTTGGTGAGGATGGTGCCGGACGCGCCGACGATCATGCCCGCCACGATCATCGCGGTGTTGTTCAATGCCAGACCCGCCGCGGCGGCCGACAATCCGGTCAGCGCGTTGAGCAGCGAGATGACGACCGGCATATCCGCACCGCCGATCGGCAGCACAACCATCAGACCGAGCACACCGGCGAGCACGAGCACCGCGATCATCCACAGCTGCGAGACACCGTCGTCGGTTGCGCCGAGGCCGATCACCACGGCCGCCGCGATGGCGCCGAGGAACAGCAGCAGGTTCAATGGCTGTTGCAACTTGCCGATCCCGATCGGCTTGCCCGGCAAGATTTCCTGCAGCTTGCCGAAGGCGATCAGCGAGCCCCAGAACGAGATCGAGCCGATGATCGCCGCGAACAGCGAACCGATCACGATGTGGACGGTGGGTTCCTCGCCGTGCTTGAAGTGCGAGAAGCCGTCGCTGTTGATGAATTCCGACCACGCGATGAGCGCGACCGTGCCACCACCGACACCGTTGAACGCGGCTACCAGCTGCGGCATCGCGGTCATCTTGGTGAACTTCGCCGGCGGAACGCCCAGCGCGATACCGACGACGAGACCCGCGATGATGATGATCCAGTTGTCGGTGTGGCGGATCGAAATCAGTGTCGCGACAACGGCGATGACCATGCCGACCGCGGCGATCAGGTTGCCGCGCACCGCGGTTTTCGGACCGGTCAGGCCCATCAGGCCGTAGATGAACATGCCGAAGGCCACGATGTAGAGGCCGTTGACCAGATAGGTCACATTGTCGAAGGTGTGCATCACTTGTCCGCCTTCACGGGTGCGGCCTTCTTGCCCTTGAACATCCCGAGCATGCGGTCGGTGACCACGAAACCACCGATGACGTTCAGGGTCCCGAACACGACGGCGACGAACAGGATGATCTGCGTCAGGATCGACGGATCCTGCGTGTTACCCAGTACGACAAGGGCACCGAGCACGACGATGCCGTGGATGGCGTTGGTGCCCGACATGAGTGGGGTGTGCAAGGTGTTGGGGACCTTGGAGATAACGGCGAAGCCGACGAACCCGGACAGCACCAGGATCGCGATATTCGCGAGCAGTTCGGTGTACATCAGGCTTCCACGCTTTCGCTCGTCGGTTCGCTCGGCAAGCCTCGCTCACGTGTGACACAGGAATCGGCGAGCACCTGATCGTCGAAGTCGGGCGCGAGCTTCCCGTCGGCCAACATCAGTTCCAGCAGCGCCGAAATGTTCTTCGAGTACAGCTCGCTGGCGTGCTCGGGCATCGTGGCAGGCAAATTCAGCGGCGAGGCGATAGTGACCTGGTGCTTGACGACGGTTTCACCGGGCTCGGTGAGCTCGCAGTTGCCGCCGGTCTCACCGGCCAGATCGACGATCACGCTGCCAGGCTTCATACCCTCGACCGCCGCGGCGGTCACCAGGCGCGGGGCGGGGCGACCAGGCACAAGCGCGGTGGTGATCACCACATCGAAACTCTTGATCGCGTTCTCCAAAGCCTGCTGTTGCTCGGCCTTCTCCGCATCGGTGAGCTCGCGGGCGTACCCGCCCTCGCCTGCGGCGTCGATACCGAGATCGAGCCACTGCGCACCGACCGAGCGCACCTGATCGGCGACCTCGGGACGCACGTCGTAGCCGGTGGTACGGCCACCGAGACGCTTGGCTGTTGCCAGCGCCTGCAAACCGGCGACACCGACACCGAGCACCAGCACCGTCGCGGGCTTCACGGTGCCCGCCGCGGTGGTGAGCATCGGGAAGAAGCGCGTCGATTCCGACGCCGCGAGCAGCACGGCCTTATAACCGGCGACATTCGCCTGCGAGGACAACGCGTCCATCACCTGGGCACGTGAGATGCGCGGGATGGCTTCGACCGCGAAGGCCTGTACCCCCGCGGATTTCAGCGCGCTGATCTGGTTCTCGGCGTTGCGCGGGGCGAGGAACCCGATGAGCGTCTGTCCGCTCGACAGCTTCTTCACCTCGGCGTCACTCGGCGGTGCCACCTTCACGACCACCTCGGCCGACCATGGGTCGCCGATCGTCGCGCCTGCGTCTATATAGGCGGCGTCAGGAATGAGCGCGCCGAGACCGGCGCCCGCTTCGACCACCACTTCCACGCCGTGCTTGCGCAGGCTGGGGATGATCTTGGGCACCAATGCGACACGCCGTTCGCCCGCGTTAGACTCGCGTACGACTCCGACCCGCGCTCCGCGCGGCGATTGATCGCCTACGCTCTGCGTTGTCTCCACTTGTCAGACTTCCTTTTCTGGCTGAGCTTCAAGCAACCGGACGACCGCCGGACGATGTTACTTCAGAGTAAGTTCGTCCAAATCCTCGCAACTGTACCCGGCTCGCCGTGAGCGTAGCTGAGATGCCCATCACAGACCGATGCCGGATTCCACCGGTATGCCGGTTTCGAGGCGTTCGGGCGGACATGGGCGGTGGTCAGCGACGCGAGACGCCACGGGGCAGTGACGTGCGTCATGCCGAATGCCTGATTCGGGGTATGCCGCGCTCCTCGTACGCCGTATGGTCGGCATGTGAACGACTGCGTCTTCTGCCGAATAACGGCGGGCGAAGCGCCGGCGACGAAGGTCTACGAGGACGACACACTGTGCGCCTTCCTCGATATCCGCCCCATCGCCCGCGGCCACACGCTGGTGATCCCGAAACGGCACGCCACCGAACTCGAGGATCTGGATGCCGACCTCGGCGCACACATCTTTCGGGCAGGACATCGGCTGGCGCTGGCGATTCGGCGCAGTAGCCTGGCCGCCGACGGCGCCAATCTCGTACTCAACGACGGCACCGCGGCCTTCCAAACCGTGCCACACGTGCACCTGCACGTGATCCCACGCAAGCACGGCGACAAACTCAGCTTCGCGGCCGGACTACTGCTGCGCCGCCCGCACGACCCCACATCCACCGCCGCAGCCATCAAGGGCGGGATCGCGGCACTGGATAACGAAGATCAGTCGAGCACCAGCGAGGCGGAGCCATCGGGCCGCGCCGAGGAAGGAACCCCAGGATGACCGACCCGACCCTGGACCGGACGGAGCTGATCGGCGCGCTGTCCGAACAGTGGGACGCGATCGCGGCGCTGGTCGCGGACCTCGACGAGGACCGCTGGCACACACCGACCGCGCTGCCGGGCTGGACCGTGTTCGATGTGGTCGCCCACGTCGTCGGCACCGAATCGTGGCTACTCGGCGAGCGCCCGCCCCCGCACGATCCGATCAGGGAGAAGATCGATGTGCGCGCGCTGCCCCACGTGCGCAACGAGACCGCGGTGCTCAACGAGATCTGGGTCGACCGGCTGCGCCCGCTGCCGGGTCCCCGGCTGCTCGAGCTCTACCGCGATGTCATCGACCGCAGGCGCAAGGCGCTCACGGCGCTCGGCGACACCGAATGGCAGGCGGAAACCCCTTCGCCGATCGGCCAGGTCGGCTACGGCCGGTTCATGCGGGTGCGGCTGTTCGACTGCTGGATGCACGAATTGGATATCGCCGACGCGCTCGGTGTGTCCATCGACGAGGGCGGCAAGCGCGGCGAGCTGGCGTTGACGGAGTTCGCCGGTTCGATTCCGCGCGTGGTCGTCAAGCGTGGCAAAGCAAAGGACGGCGCACGGATCACCTTCGAACTGACCGGCCCTCTGGCAAGGACGCTGCATATCAAGGTGGACGGCCGCGCGGCCTATGTCGATGCGTTCGACGCGCCCGCCGACGTCGAGATCGGCTTGGACTCAGGGCTTTTCGCCCGCCTCGGTGGCGGCCGGACCGATGCCGACGGGCACCGCGACGACATTACGATCGGCGGCGACGAGCAGCTCGGCCTGCAGCTGGTGCGCAATCTGGCCTTCACGATCTGAGCCGCGATGCGACTGTTCCTGTCCAGCTACCGGTTCGGGGCGCACTACGACCGGCTCGCCGCGCTCGTCGGCGAGCCGGGCCGAGTCGCGTTGATTCCCAACGCATGTGACGCCTGGCCCGCGGTATGGACAAGCGCGATCACCAGCGACGCGGTGCCACTGCGCAAGCTGGGCTACACCCCCGAAACACTCGATCTGCGCGACTATGTCGGACGCGCGACGGAACTGGAGCGGACGCTCGCCGAATATCCACTGGTGTGGGTACGCGGTGGCAATACCTTTGTGCTGCGCGCCCAATTCGCCCGCAGTGGAGCCGATCTGGCGCTGCGTAAGCTGCTGGCCGCGGACGCGCTGGTGTACGCGGGCTACAGCGCGGGGGCCTGCATCATGGGCCCGGATCTGCACGGCCTCGACGATGTGGACGATCCCGCCGAGGTGGCACCGACCTGCGGCATCGAACCACAGTGGGACGGAATGGGATTGGTCGAGCGCCGGATCGTGCCGCACATCGACTCCGCGACAGATCCCGACGGCTACGGCAAGCGGCTTGCCGCTCGTTACCGCACCGAGGGCACACCGCATTGGGCGCTCACCGATGACGATGTGGTGCTCGTCGATGGCGATCGGACCGAAGTTCTGCGTTAGCGAACTGTCGAGGACGCTTCGATGTCCCCGCGGCGGAACACCACCCAACGCATCGCGCTGTAGATGAAGACCGCTTCGCAGGCGCCCGCCAGCAGCCTGGACAGGTGGTATTCGAGGCCGATTGCGGTCAATCCGCTGCCGACACCCAGGATGAACGCGAGGTAGTTGATCGCGACCACCACCGCGTACACCGCCGCCTGCTCGCCGACCGGTGCATGCGAATGGAAATTGAAAGTGCGGTTGAGCACGAAACTCAGGCCGAAGGCGCACACATAGGCCGCCGTGACCGATAGCCAGACCGGAAGACCCCACCAGCCGTGGAACGCCGTGAGCAACGTCAGATCGACGCCGAAGGTGAAACCGTTGATCAGCGCGAAGCCGATGAAAGTCGGAGCGACAACGCGCGCGAGCCCCAGGGGCAGGCGCGCGACGATCGCCACGCACCACCGGGTGAACCTGTCCGCCACGGTATCGGTGGTTTTCGCATGGCCTTGCACGCCGCCAGCATGGCAGCGGCAGGTGTCCACAAAGTGATCACCGAGCAAACCGGCTGGTCGAGCCGCCGGGTCAGCCGATCTGAGTGAGCGGCGGACGACGATCGAGTGCCGACCACGCGGCGAGACAACGCCTGCGGGTCACGTCGTCGGCCTCGTCCAGCAGTGCGTCCAGCAGGATCAGCGGGTCGCGCCGCCACTGCTCGGTAACGGTCGCCAACGCCTGCTTGTCGAAAATACCCCCGAACGATCCAGCGCGGTCAGCCATTCGGCGAACTGGCCGGCATGAATGCGACGTAGCGCACTGTCGTCGATGCCACCGTCCACGAACTCGTGCGAGAACATCGCCGCAACCAGCTCGCGATAATCCGGTGAATCGATCTGCACCAGTGCTCCCTCCGACGCCGAGCGCGCCCGTCGTCTGAATTCTTACCACCAAACGGCAACAGCACCACCCCCCAACAGCGAGGGGTCGAGAAGCTACCGTGAACTGTGTGGAACTTCATGACCTGATCGCGCGGCTGCCCGACGGCGCGGTCCTGACCGACTCCGATCTGCTGGAGAGCTACCGGCAGGACTGGGCCCGCGATCCCGATGCGGGCACTCCGCTCGCCGTCGTGCGTGCCACCAGCACCGATGACGTCGCCGCGACGCTGCGCTTCGCGCATGAGCACACGATCCCGGTGGTGCCGCGCGGCGCGGGGTCCGGACTGTCCGGCGGTGCGACCGCCGTGGATGGCGGCATCGTGCTGAGCACCGAGCGGATGCGCACCATCAGCGTCGACCCGGTCACCCGCACCGCGATCGTGCAGCCCGGGCTGCTCAATGCCGAGGTCAAGCGTGCGGTCGCCGAACAGGGTCTGTGGTATCCGCCGGACCCCTCGTCGTTCGAGATATGTTCGATCGGCGGCAACGCCGCAACCAACGCGGGTGGTCTGTGCTGTGTGAAGTACGGCGTGACAACCGATTACGTTCTCGGCATGGAGGTGGTACTCGCCGACGGCACCGTGGTGCGACTCGGCGGTCCCCGGCTCAAGGACTCCGCGGGATTGTCGCTGACCAAGCTGTTCGTCGGCAGCGAGGGCACACTCGGGGTGATCACCGAACTGACGCTGCGGTTGCTGCCCGCCCAGCCGCCGCAGAGCACCGTCGTCGCCTCGTTCGCGACGCTGAGCGCTGCCACCGAGGCCATTCTCGGCATCACGGGGGCACTGCGACCGTCCATGCTGGAGTTCATGGACGCGGTGGCGATCAACGCGGTCGAGGACGAATTGCGGATGGGGTTGGATCGCAAGGCGGCGGGCCTGCTGGTCGCACGTTCGGACGCACCTGGCGAATTCGCCCGCCACGAGGCCGAGATCATGGTCGCGGTATGCGAGAAGGTCGGCGCCACCGAGGTCTTCCACACCGAGGACCCCGAGGAAGGCGAAGCCTTCACCGCCGCACGACGTTTCGCCATTCCCGCGGTCGAGAAGCTCGGTTCACTGCTGCTCGAGGACGTCGGTGTGCCGCTGCCGCGCCTCGGCGACATGATCAACGGTGTCGCCTCGATCGCAGAACGCAACGAGGTGATCATCTCGGTGATCGCACACGCGGGCGACGGCAACACCCACCCGCTGATCGTGCACGACCCGGCCGACGCCGCCATGACCGAACGGGCGCACACTGCCTTCGGCGAGATCATGGATCTCGCGATCGCACTCGGCGGCACCATTACCGGTGAGCACGGCGTCGGCAGGTTGAAGAAGGCCTGGCTGCCCGATCAACTCGGGCCCGATGTGATGGCACTGACCCGGCGTATCAAGGACGCGCTGGACCCGCATGGCATCCTCAACCCCGGCTCGATTCTCTAGACCAGGCACAACGACACCGCACCCGCAGGAACATTCCCGGCCGAGAAGGAGTTTCACCAGACCATGACCACCAGGCTCGAGCACAATGTCGCCGATACCCGCTACGAGATCTATATCGACGACACCCTCGCCGGGTACGCCGATTACGCCGAAGCCGAGGACACCAAGGTCCGCGACTTCCATCACACCATGACCTTCCCCGAGTTCCGCGGGCGCGGCGTGGCCGCCCAGGTGGTCGAGTACGCCCTGAAGCAGTCGCGCGGCGCGGGCTTTACGGTCATCCCCACCTGCTGGTATGTGGAGAAGTACATCGCGGAGCACCGCGAGCACGCCGACCTGGTCGCTTAACAGCGCAGCCGGACGAAGTCATTCCGACGATGCCTAGCGTCCCGCAGGTACTGCGCGAGGATCGGACCGATCACCTCGAGCGCATCCGGGCCGACCCGATGGTTGGTGATCGCACCGGTCATGTACGGACGCCAGGTTCGGTCGTTGGGGAGCTAGCCGGGGCGGTGGCCCGAGGCGAATGCCCCGGGCCACCCCGACAAATGCGCGTACTCAGCCACGCAGCAGCGCGCGCGACATCACGACGCGCTGAATCTGGTTGGTGCCCTCGTAGATTTGAGTGATCTTGGCGTCACGCATCATCCGCTCGACCGGGAAGTCGGTGGTGTAGCCGGCGCCGCCGAAGAGCTGAACGGCGTTGGTGGTGACCTCCATGGCCACGTCGGAGGCGAAGCACTTGGCGGCGGCGGAGATGAAGCCGAGGTTCTTCTCGCCGCGCTCGGCGCGGGCCGCGGAGGTGTAGACCATCAGGCGGGCCGCCTCGATCTTCATCGCCATATCGGCGAGCATGAACTGAGTGCTCTGGAAGTCGGCGATGGCGGTACCGAACTGCTTGCGATCCTTGGTGTAGGCGATCGCCGCGTCCAACGCACCCTGCGCGAGGCCGACGGCCTGCGCGCCGATGGTGGGGCGGGTGTGGTCGAGGGTCTGTAGCGCGGTCTTGAAGCCGGTGCCCGGCTCGCCGACGATGCGGTCACCCGGCACTCGACAGTTCTCGAAATACAGCTCCGCGGTGGGCGAACCCTTGATGCCGAGCTTGTGCTCCAGCGGGCCGACCACGAAGCCCTCGTCGTCCTTGTGCACGAGGAATGCCGAGATGCCGTTGGCGCCCTTGTCCGCGTCGGTCACCGCCATGACGGTGTACCAGGAAGACTTGCCACCGTTGGTGATCCAGCACTTGGAGCCGTTGATGACCCAGTCGTCGCCGTCCTTTTTGGCACGGGTTCGCATGCTCGCGGCGTCGGAACCCGCCTCACGTTCGGACAGCGCGTAGGAGGCCATCCGGCCGTCGACGAGATCCGGCAATACCTTCTGCTTGAGCTCTTCGGAGCCATTGAGGATCAGGCCCATGGTGCCGAGCTTGTTGACGGCCGGGATCAGCGACGACGAACCACAGACGCGGGCGACCTCCTCGATCACGATGCAGGTGGCGACCGAGTCCGCCCCCTGGCCGCCGTAGGCCTCCGGCACGTGCACCGCGTTGAAGCCCGAACTGTTCAGAGCGGTCAGCGCCTCCTCTGGGAAGCGGGCGTTGCCGTCGACGTCCTTGGCGTACGGGGCGATTTCCTTCTCCGCAAGCCCGCGGATGGCGGCACGCAGTTCGTCGTGGAAGTCCGCGAGCTTGAACAGGTCGAAATCGGGGTTTCCCGCCATGGGGGCACGCTCCTGGTCGTCGGTCGTGATCGCCGCGTTCCGCAGGCAACACGGAACGTCCAGCATTTCGGCACTGAGTGCCATTCGAGTCTATTGTACGCCCAGAACTTGGCGTCAAGTGCGGCTATTGCTTGGCACTGGGTGTCAGCCATAGCATATTATGACTCCGATCACAGATTACCCAGTCGACGTGTCACAAGATCTGCGACCTGTCGTGGCGGCATGTCTCGCGGAAACACCGCGACCACCATCTCCGCCGTCGCGCGGCCCGGCACCCTGGGTATCGCCGCCAACTCGACCCGCAGGTTCGCGGCGCCCGCGTCGGACTCGCCGCGCACCATCCGTCGCAAGAGATAGTTGTGCGTCGCGGTTACGGCGGCCGTGAACTGCACCCGCGCCAGATCAGGGGCTTCGGGCAGCCGCTCACGTAGATAGTCGGTGAACAGCCGCTCGTAGCGGAACACGGTCACGATCTCCCGCTCGCGCAGCGCGGGCACTCGCCGCACCACCCGATACCGTCGTTCCGCGATCTCACGCCACTGCGTGAAACGCTCGAACACCTGGACCACCGCGTCGCACACCGCCTCCCACGGATCACCGTGCGCCGCCGCGAGAAACTCCGCAGCCTGCGCCAACTGCGATTCGTGATCGGCAAAGATCACATCTTCCTTCGACCGGAATTGCCGAAAGAACGTCCGCCGCGAAATCCCCGCGGCCTCGGCGATCTCCTCCACCGACGTCGCCTCATACCCCTGCTCGGCAAACAGCCGCAGGGCCTGATCAACCACTGTCAGCCGAAACCTGGCCGTATCGTCGTCAGTTGCCACCGGATCACCGTAGGCGTACCTCCGCCTTCGCTCCAGCCATGCGCGATCTAAGGACGGACTTCATCCGACCGCGCCAACCAGGCGTACCTCCGCCTTCGCTCCAGCCATGCGCGATCTAAGGACGGACTTCATCCGACCGCGCCAACCAGGCGTACCTCCGCCTTCGCTCCAGCCATGCGCGATCTAGGGACGGACTTCATCCGACCGCGCGCCTAGACAGCCCGCTAGCCGAGCAGCTTGGTACGGAGGGCTTCGTCCTTTTGCAGAACCATCTGTTCGAGGTCGGCCTGGAACTGTTCCATGCGGGTGCGCAGGGCCGGGTCCGCGGAGGCCAGGATCCGGACGGCGAGCAGGCCCGCGTTGCGGGCACCGCCGATGGAGACGGTGGCTACCGGGACACCCGCGGGCATTTGGACGATGGAGAGCAGGGAGTCCATGCCGTCCAGATACTTCAGGGGAACGGGGACGCCGATCACCGGGAGAGCGGTGGCCGAAGCGACCATGCCGGGGAGGTGGGCGGCGCCGCCCGCGCCCGCGATGATGACCTTCAGGCCGCGGCCTGCGGCGTCACGGGCGTAGTCGAGCATGCGCTGCGGTGTGCGGTGTGCGGAGACGACGCCGACCTCGAAGCGAATACCGAACTCCGCCAAGGCTTCCGCCGCGGCTTCCATGGTCGGCCAGTCGGAGTCACTGCCCATGATCAGGCCTACTTGCGGTTCACTCATGCCTGCGCCTCGCTGCGCTCGGCTCCGGCGTGCGCGAAGCACGCTGTGTCGATCGTTCGCTCGCTGCGCTCACTCACCGTGGGGATCCCATCCGTCGGTCCAAACCGCGTGCGACATCCAATGTGCCGCGCGCTCAGCCTTTTCCCGCACCACGGCGACCTCGTCGCCGAGCACGTTGATATGCCCGATCTTGCGATCCTTGCGTTCGCCCTTGCCGTACATGTGCACCTTCGCGTCGGGGATCCTGGCGAACAGGTGGTGCAGTCGCTCGTCCATCGACATGGCGGGCGCCTCCGGTGCGCCGAGAATATTCGCCATCACGGTGACGGGCGCCAGCGCGCTGGTGTCACCGAGCGGGTAGTCGAGCACGGCGCGCAGGTGCTGTTCGAACTGTCCGGTGCGTGCGCCGTCCATGCCCCAGTGCCCGGAGTTGTGCGGGCGCATGGCCAGCTCGTTCACCAGCAGAATGCCGTCATGGGTCTCGAAGAGCTCGACGGCCATCGCGCCGACGACCCCGAGCCGTTCGGCCAGGTTCAACGCCAGCGTCTCCGCCTCGGCGGCGAGATCCTCCGACAGCTCCTGTGCCGGCGCGATCACCACCGCGCACTGTCCGTTGCGCTGCACCGTCTCCACCACCGGCCAGGTCGCCGCCTGGCCGTATGGCGAGCGGGCCACCATCGCCGACAGTTCCCGCTTCAGGTCCACCCGTGCCTCGGCCAGCAGTCGCACACCGTGCGCGAGTTGATCTCGCGCGATCGTCTCGGCCTCGGCCGCGGTCTCGGGCATCCAGACACCACGACCGTCGTAACCGCCGCGCACCGCCTTGAGCACCATGGGCCAGCCGTGCTCGTCGCCGAAGCGCACCGCGTCGGCCGCGACGGCCACCGGGACGAACGCGGGCACCGGCACCCCGAGCTCCGACAGCTTGGTGCGCATGGCCAGCTTGTCCTGCGCGTAGATCAATGCCTGCGGCGGCGGCTGCACATTGACGCCCTCGGCGACCAACGCCTCGAGGTGCTCTGTCGGCACCTGCTCATGGTCGAAGGTCAGCGCGTGCGATCCGACGGCCGCCTTGCGCAGCGCGGCCAGATCGGTGTGGCTGCCCAGCACGACCTCGGGGCTCACCTGCGCGGCCGGATCATCCTGGCTCTCGGCCAGCACCCGCAGACGCTGCCCAAGGGCGATGGCCGCCTGGTGGGTCATGCGCGCGAGCTGGCCGCCACCGACCATGGTGACCGTTGGCATGGCAGCAGGATCAAACGAACGTGGACTCACGACTGCGCCTCGCTGACGCTCGGCTCCGTCATGAACCGGGCTGCTGTGCTGATGGTTCGCTCGCTTCGCTCCCTCACGTCGTGCAATCTTGTCACGTCGATGCGCAATAACCGCTACCGGTACACTCGGGCCTTGTGTCATTCGTCGACGACGTGGTCAACGTCCTCCCCCAACCACTGCGGGAGATCGCGTACCGCCACCATGAGCTGATCAAATTCGCCATCGTCGGCGCTACCACCTTCGTGATCGACAGCGGCATTTTCTACGGGCTGAAGTTGACGGTTCTGGATACGAAGCCGGTCACCGCCAAGATCATTTCCGGTGTCATCGCCGTGATCGCGTCCTACATCCTCAACCGCGAATGGTCGTTCAAGAATCGTGGCGGGCGCGAACGTCATCACGAGGCGCTGTTGTTCTTCGGCGTCAGCGGTGTCGGAGTTGTGCTCGCCTTCCTGCCGCTGTGGGTGTCGAGCTACATTTTCGATCTGCGCCAACCCAATGTGAGCTTCACCGTCGAGAACATCGCGGACTTCATCAGCGCGTTCATCATCGGCAACCTGCTACAGATGGCCTTCCGCTTCTGGACCATGCGCCGCTGGGTATTCCCCGATGAAATGAAGGAGATCGTCGAGGAATTCGAGGATCTTCTCGAGGAAGAGCAGCTCGGCCACAGCTGATTCAGCGCGGTTCCTGCACACCGCCCGCCGACCGGATGGGCGTGATCGCCCCGAGGAACACCGCGAACAACGCGGGTCTGCGCCGTTGCAGTTCCAAACGTCCACCATCGGCCTCGATCAGCGCCCTCGCCAAAGCCAGCCCGACGCCGGTGGACCCACCGGCCGAGAAGCCCCGGTCGAAGATATGCGGTGCGAGTTCGTCACGAACTCCCTCGCCCTCGTCGGCCACCTCGACACACACCAGCGGCTCCCGATCACGGCCGGGCCGCACCGTGCGCACCGACACGGTGCAGGTGCCGCCGCCGTGCATCAGGGCATTGTCGACGAGCACCGCGACCGCCTCGCGCAGCCGCGACCCGGTGATCGGCGCGGACAGCGTCTCGTCACCGATCAACGCCAACGTCCTGCCCGCCTCGCCGAACGGGTGTGTCCATTCTGTGACGACCCCGCGCAGCTCGGCCATCACCGGCACGGGGTCGCGGTCGGTCGCGTCCTCGTCTCGCGAAGCTCGGACCAGGTCGTCGATCGCCTCGGTGAGCCGGTCGACCTGAGCCATCGCCTCCTCGGCCTCGTGCACGACGGCGGGATCGGTGTGCGTGGACAACTCGTCCAGCCGCAGCCGCACCGCGGTCAGCCTGCTGCGCAGCTGATGCGACACATCCGCGACAAGCGCATGTTCGCGCTGTAGGCGTCCGGCGATCTCGACGGTGGCCGAGTCGAGCACATCGGAGACCCTGTCGAGCTCGGAAATGCCGTGCCTGCGTGGATCGGGCCGGAAGTCGCCCTTCGCCAGGCGCGCGGCCCTTGCCGCCACGTCGCGCAGCGGATCGGCGACCCGACCCGCGGTGACCATCGCGACCGACACCGCGGCACCGAGCGAGGCGAGCACCGCGAGTGCTACCACGGCAATGGCCTGGCGCTGCCTGATGTGCATCGGCCCGGCGGGCACCTCCAGGCGCAGCGATCCGGCGGTTCCCATCGACAGCGACTCCACCAGGGGGTCACCGACCCGATCCACGCCGATGTCCAGGCGCGAGGCGTTGTCATGCGGCGCGGGATAGACGATGGTCAGCCTGCCCCCCGAGGGCACCAGCGGGCGCACCGATCGCTCGTCCAGTCCGCCGGTCACCATCCCGTCGCCGTGCTCTTGCGTGATGATCTCGGCAGCGATTCGTTCCAGCCTGCTCTGCAGATCGTTGCGGGTGATGTCCTCGACCCACAACCAGGCGGTGTAGATCAGCGGAACGCCGAGCACCACCGTGGTGATGGTCAACACGGTGAGAATGGACCGCAGAATTCTGCGCCGCACGTCAGTCGGTGTTCAGCCGGAAGCCGACACCGCGGACGGTGACGATGCGTCGCTCGGCCATCGGGCCCTCGTCGCCGATCTTGCGACGCAGCCACGACATATGCATGTCCAAGGTCTTGGAACCGCGCAGCTCGGCGTCGCCCCACACCTCACGCAGGATGGTCTCGCGCGCCACCACCTGACCCGCGCGATCGATCAGCACCTTGAGCAGTTCGTATTCCTTGTTGGCCAAACCGATCTCGACGCCGTTCACCAGCACCCGGCGGGCCGCGGGCTCCAGCCTGATACCGCCGACCTCCACGATGTCGTCACCGATTCCACTGCGCCGCAACAAGGCTCGCACTCGGGCCAAAAGCTCGGCGAGGCGGAACGGCTTGCCGACGTAGTCGTCAGCGCCCGCGTCGAGGCCGACGACGAAGTCGACCTCGTCGGTGCGTGCGGTGAGCATCAGCACGGCGAGATCGGCGCCACGGGCACGCACCTGACGGCATACCTCGAGCCCGTCCATACCGGGCAGCCCGAGGTCGAGGATGAGCAGATCGTGGTTGCCCTCGAGTGCCCGCTTCAGCACCGCGGGCCCGAAACGCTCGACCGTCACCGAGTAGCCCTCGCGCCCGAGGGCGCGGGACAGCGGCGCGGCGATGGCCTCGTCGTCTTCGGCCAGGAGTACGGCGGTCATGACCTCAGATTACGGATCGGCGCGGCGGCAGCCGGGCAGCTCATCGGTAGCCGCCGCCAGGTGCCCGATTGCGGCCGTGATCGTCCCACCGCTGATCCCCGTTTCCCTGAGAGTGCTCGAACGCCTGGCGATACAGCAGGGCATGCACCTGCTGTACCTGCGGGATGTCGTCGTATTCGAGCGGTTCTTCCGAGGACGAGCCGATGATGAGCGTGCCGGTGCCGAGCAACCGGTCGAACAGGCCGTGGCGGAACTGCACACTGGAGATACGACTCATCGGGATATCGATGCCGGTGTGCGTGACGACGCCTTGACGGATCAGGACCCGCCTGTCGGTCACGATGAAATGAGTCGACTTCCAACTCATAACCCTTGCGACACAACGCCATCCGAGGATGCCGAGCCAGAGCACGAGGATGACACCGAGCAGGATCGACCGCGTGGAACCTTCGGTTTGCCGCCAGGCCAGACCACCGAGGAACCCGGCGAGCGCGGTGGCGACGATGAGCGTGACGATCGGCCAGAACAGCATTTTCCAATGCGGATGACGATGGAGAATCAACTGCTCGTCCGGCGCGAGCACCTCCTCCGGATAACCCATGCGGAAACCCTACCGTGTGCGGATGTCAGAATGCCTGGACACCAACGCGCGCCGTGCTGCACAATCGTCTCCTCGCGCAGCCGCTTTCGCGCCCGAGATTCTCCCGCTCGCACCAGATCTGTCCGCTCGACCTAGCTATGAACGCTCTACCTGCGGAAAGGCTCAAGTCCTGCTCGACAAACTTCTCGATTACAACCGTGGAGGCGTGAGTGAACAAGGATCTGACTCAGCTGGAAATCCTGACCGAACTCGAACCGGTGGCCGAAGCGAATCTGAACCGGCACCTATCGATGGCCAAGGATTGGCACCCGCACGACTACGTCCCGTGGGATGAGGGACGCAACTTCGCCGCGATGGGCGGGGTGGACTGGGCCCCGGAGCAGTCCAAGCTGAACGAGGTCGCCAAGGCCGCGATGATCACCAACCTGCTCACCGAAGACAATCTGCCCTCCTACCATCGTGAGATCTCCGAGAGCTTCTCCATGGACGGCGCGTGGGGCACCTGGGTCGGCCGCTGGACCGCCGAGGAGAACCGGCACGGCATCGTCATGCGTGACTACCTCGTCGTCACCCGTGGCATCGACCCGGTCGCGCTCGAAGAGGCCAGGATGATCCACATGACGCAGGGCGTCCGTTCGCCCGACAATTGGGGCGGCTTCCTGGTCAACGTCGCGTACGTGACCTTCCAGGAGCTGGCAACCCGGGTCAGCCACCGCAACACCGGCCGCGTCTGCAACGACCCGATCGCCGACCGCATGCTTCAGCGCATCGCCACCGACGAGAACCTGCACATGATCTTCTACCGCAACCTGTGTGGCGCGAGCCTCGACCTGGCCCCCGATCAGGCCATGGAGGCGATCGCCAATACCGTCACCTTTTTCGTCATGCCCGGCTACGGCATGCCGAACTTCCGGCGCAACGGCGTGCTGATGGCCAAGCACGGTATCTACGACCTGCGCCAGCACCTCGAGGAAGTGGTGCAGCCGGTGCTCAAGAAGTGGAACATCTTCGAACGCAACGACTTCGGTGCGCGTGGCGAAGCCGCGCGGGAGCATCTCGGGGTATTCCTGGAGAAGCTGGCAGGCGATGTGCTCAAGTTCGAAGAGCAGCGCGACCGCATGTTCGCACGGGACGCGGCACGGGGCATCATGCAGCCTGTGTGAGTTCGCTGTTCGGCGACCCCGGCGAAAGCCGGGGTCCGGCAGTGAAGGCTCCAGCCTTCCGCGGGAACTCAGCCTTCGGCGCGCAGGTGGGTGACGTCGCCCGCGGACACGGCCCGGTCACCGATCAGCAAGCGCCCGGTCGCGTCGACGTCGGTCGCCGTGCCGGTCAACGTCTGTCCGCCCGGCAACTCCGCGCGCACCCGCGCACCCAAGGTGGAACACCGCTCGCGATAGGCGGCGATCAGATCGGTAGTCGCCCAGCCCGCGTGCTGCCACGCGGTGAAGCGTCGAGCGAATTCGGTGAGCAGCGCCTGCACCAACAGCGTGCGGTCGGTGTCGACGGCACCCGCCAGCGTCAGCGAAGTGGCGTGTGGCACCGGCAGTTCTGTCTCGGTGAGGCTCACGTTCAGGCCGACGCCGATCACCACGACGGGAGCGTCGCCTGCTGTCGCGACCTCGGCCAGGATGCCTGCGACCTTGCGGCCGTCGATCAATACATCGTTCGGCCACTTGAGAGTTGCCGCCACACCCGCGGTCGCGCGCAGCGCATCGACCACCGCGACCCCGGTGAGCAGCGGCAGCCAGCCCAGCGAGGCCGGGTCGATGCCGTTCAACCGCACCAGCATCGACATCGAGAGCTGCGCGCGTGCTGGGCTCACCCAGTTTCTGGCGTGCCTGCCACGCCCCTGCTCCTGCGCTTCCGCGAGGAGCACGCTGCGATCAGCATTCGGATCCCCGGCCCGCGCGATCAGATCCGCGTTGGTGGACCCGGTCGACTCCAGCACCTCGATATGGGAGAAGAACGACAGCTCGGGTGTCTCGATGAGACTGCGCCGCAACTTCTCTGCGTCCAACGGTGGCCTGTGCACATCGGCAGGCTACTCGGTGCCGATCCGCTTACCGCGGTAGGTCGTCGGAGCCGTCGCTACCGCGGTAAGTCGCCTCGAGCCGTCGCTCGGTCGCTAGCCGACGAGGTCGTACTCGCGAATCGGTGCTCGCATGCCGGAGTTGTCCGCGCAATCGACATCATCTTCGCTCGCCTCGGCCCAGAATTCCGGGTCGAGAACGGTCGGCTGCGACCGCTCGGTTTGCCAACTGGTCCATATCGCCGCAGTGGCATGTTCAGCGACGGTTCTACCCCATTCCCACATCGCCCTGCTCCTCCCCTTGGCCGAAAATCGGACGCCTTCAGGCTATCTGGGCACCCGTTCGCCACACCAATGATTTTCTCGTGGAGAACGCGGTAATCGACCAGGAACTTTCTGGTCGATGTCACAAAGCAACGTGATCTAGCTGCGGTTTTCTACCCATCGGTAGTGGGTGCTCGGTTCGTGCAGAAGACTGGCACTCGTTACACTCCGAAGCCATGACGAGTGTCCAGCAGCAGCCCGCCTCGGAATCGGCGGGCTCCCCCGATATCCACACCACCGCTGGGAAGCTGGCTGACCTGCGGAATCGGCTGGATGAAGCCAAGCACCCGATGGGTGAGGCCGCAGTCGACAAGGTGCACGCCAAGGGCAAGATGACTGCCCGCGAGCGCATCCTCGCACTGCTCGACGAGGGCTCCTTCGTCGAGCTCGACGCGCTGGCCCGCCATCGCAGTGTGAACTTCGGGCTGGAGAACAACCGCCCGCTCGGTGACGGCGTCGTCACCGGCTACGGCACCATCGACGGCCGCGACGTCTGCATCTTCAGCCAGGACGTCACCGTGTTCGGCGGCAGCCTCGGCGAGGTCTACGGCGAGAAGATCGTCAAGGTGATGGATCTGGCGCTGAAGACCGGCCGCCCGCTGGTCGGCATCAACGAGGGCGCCGGCGCGCGCATTCAAGAGGGCGTCGTCTCGCTCGGCCTCTACGGCGAGATCTTCCACCGCAACATCCAGGCCTCCGGCGTGATCCCGCAGATCTCGCTGATCATGGGCCCCGCCGCGGGTGGCCACGTGTACTCCCCCGCACTGACCGATTTCGTGGTGATGGTGGACGGCACCAGCCAGATGTTCGTCACCGGACCCGACGTCATCAAGACCGTCACCGGCGAGGACGTCACCATGGAGGATCTCGGTGGCGCGCACACGCACATGACGAAGTCCGGTGTCGCGCACTACGTCGCCTCCGGCGAGCAGGACGCCCTCGACTACGTCAAGGATCTGCTGTCCTACCTGCCGAGCAACAACCGCGCCGAGGCGCCGAGGCTGGCGCCGACCGACCCGATCGACGGCGCCATCGAGGACTCGCTCACCGATGAGGACCGCGAGCTCGACACGATCATCCCGGACTCACCGAACCAGCCCTACGACATGCACGAGATCATCCGCCGACTGCTCGACGACGACGAGTTCCTCGAGGTGCAGGCCGAGCGCGCGATGAACATCATCTGCGGCTTCGGGCGCGTCGATGGCCGCAGCGTCGGCATCGTGGCCAATCAGCCGACCCAGTTCGCGGGCTGCCTCGATATCGACGCCGCGGAGAAGGCCGCGCGCTTCGTGCGCACCTGCGACTGCTTCAACGTCCCGATCGTCACCCTGGTGGATGTGCCCGGCTTCCTGCCCGGCACCGGCCAGGAGTACAACGGCATCATCCGGCGTGGCGCGAAGTTGCTCTACGCCTACGGTGAGGCCACTGTGGGAAAGATCACGGTCATCACCCGCAAGGCCTACGGCGGCGCCTACGACGTCATGGGTTCCAAGCACATGGGGGCCGATGTGAACCTCGCATGGCCCACCGCACAGATCGCCGTCATGGGCGCTTCCGGAGCAGTCGGCTTCGTCTACCGTAAGCAGCTGCTGGAGGCCGCCAAGAACGGAAACGACGTGGATGCGCTGCGTCTCGAGCTGCAGAACGAGTACGAGGACACCTTGGTCAATCCCTACATCGCCGCCGAGCGCGGCTATGTGGACGCGGTCATCCCGCCCTCGCACACCCGTGGCCAGATCGTCTCCGCGCTGCGCCTGCTCGAGCGCAAGATGGTGACCCTGCCGCCGAAGAAACACGGCAACATCCCGCTGTGATGGAGCGATAAACCTTCACGGGCCGCGCACACTGGATTGTGGAGACGCACTCCGGCGGGTCCAAGAGGAAGCCTGATCGAGATAGAGAGAGGATCTGGCACTGTGACGACCGTGGCAGAAGAAGATGTGTTGACCGCTGTCGAGCTGGAGCTCGCAGTCGACCCGCTCGCAGATGAGATCGAGGTGGCCGTGGATCTGGTCGCTCCGGCCGCCGAATCGGGCGAGCAGCCGTTCCTTCGCATCATCAAGGGCTCGCCGAGCGACGAGGAAGTCGCGGCACTGGTCTGTGTGCTGACGGCGGCCCTCAACGCGGGCGGCGCGAAGGGCCGGACCGGTCCTGCCGACAACTGGGGCCGGCCGACCTTCATGCACCGCGGCACTTCGCCGTTCTCGCCCTACGCGTTCCCACAGCTGTCGCACCTGCGCGACTGACGTGCCTCAGCGCAACGAGCCATCCTTCCCAGCAGCCACCGCGGGGCACGACGCGCGCGACGAGGCACAGTCGTGACCCGATTGATTCTCGCGTCCGCGTCACCTGCCCGGCGCGAGGTGCTGCGCTCGGCGGGCATCGACCCTGTCGTACGGGTTTCGGATGTCGACGAGGACGCCGTTGCCGCGGCACTGCCGGACGGCACCCTGCCACAGGTGGTCGTGGTCGAGCTGGCCAGGGCCAAAGCCCTATCGGTCGCCGCCTCGATTCCCGAATTCGCCGCGGATTGTGTTGTCGTCGGCTGTGATTCGATGCTGTTGGTCGACGGCGAGCTACAGGGCAAGCCGCACACCCCAGAGGTCGCGCGGGCGCGTTGGGCCGAGATGGCCGGGCGGAGTGCGGATCTGATCACCGGACACTGCGTGCTCCGGATGCGGGATGGAGCGGTCAGCGCCGAGGCGGTCGATTGCAGCTCCACCACCGTGCATTTCGCCAAACCCGAACCCGAGGAACTGGACGCCTACATCGCGACAGGCGAGCCGCTACAGGTAGCGGGCGCGTTCACCCTCGACGGGATGGGTGGCTGGTTCGTCGATCGAATCGAGGGCGATCCGTCCAGCGTGATCGGGATCGGTCTACCACTGCTGCGCCGACTGCTTGGCGACGTTGGGATCAGCGTTGCGCAGCTGTGGGGCCACTCGGCCCGCTGACGGCGGCGCGATTCGCTGCTCGGCGCCCGCGGCATCGGCGCCGACCGGCATTACTGTGGCCGCGTCCCGACCGTTGTCCGGTTCCCGCCGCATCTCCTGCTCGCGCCGGGCTGTCATGAGTTCCAGTCGGACCACGCACAGCTCCGGCTCGACGAAAGGGTGCAGCCGGGCATTCACCTCGCCGTGGGCGCCGCCACGGTCGAGTACCTCTTTGATCAGGCCGAGGTGCACTCCGCACACCACCTCGGAGTGCGTGCGCGCGAGTTCGCGCAGCGGGCAGGCCGTCAAATTGATCAGCACCTGCTCCTCGGTTTCGGTGGCCTGGTCGCGTTCCGGCGCGAAGCCGAGCTCCGAGAGCAGGGTCATCGTGAGGTCTTTGGCGTCTTCCAGCGATTCGACCTGTTGTTCGCCGACGTCGAGCCTGGCGCCCCATGCGCGCCCAGCGGCGATGGCAGCCTCCGAGCGGCGTCGCGGATCGGGGCCGAGCTGATCGGCGAGAACCTGCGCGAGTTCCTGATAGCCGACCGATCGCTGCACCGCGCTGTATCCGATGCGCGGGCGCCCACGGCCACGGGGTGGCTGCTGGAATTGCCGGACAAGGGACTCCTTGGTGAGCACATCCAGGTGAAACCGAACCGTGGTGACGTGCTGTCCGGTGATTCTGGCCAGTTCCTGGGCATCGAGAGGCTCGCTTGCGCCACGTAGGATCGCGAGCAGTCGCCGCCGCGGCCAAGAATCGGACATAGCTCACCCCTCCTCTTGGGAGACTTTATCGGATGCAGGTGCGATTTATTCGCTCATTCAGCCGATTTGTGATCTGACACGAGAGTCACTATCGCCTCACACCTACCATCACTGTGAGACCCGAACCGCTGTAACCACCGTCTACCACGCGTGAAGGACCCGCATCGTGCCTGTCGCCAAGGACCCTCATCCCTCGTTCGGTCCCTACGCTCATCCTCACCGACTAGTAACCACGGAGTGGCTGTCGGCAAACATCGGCACGCCAGGACTCGCGATAATCGAGTCCAACGAGGACATACTGCTCTATGACATCGGACACGTTCCAGGCGCCATCAAGATCGACTGGCGCGGCGACCTGATGGATCCGGTCACGCGTGACTATATCGACAGTGTCCGTTTTACCGAGCTTATGCGCGCAAAAGGAATCGAGCGCGACGACACGGTGGTGCTCTACGGAGACAGGGGGAATGCGCAGGCGGCGCACGCACTGTGGCTGTTCACTCTCTTCGGGCACGAAGATGTACGGCTACTCGACGGCGGCCGCGACAGGTGGATCTCCGAGGAACGCGACACCACCTTCGACACGCCCGATCTCACGCGTAGCGATTACCCCACCGTCCGACGCGACGACGGCACCGCGCGCGCCTTCCGCGAAGATGTCCTCGGCCATCTCGGCAGGCCGCTGATCGACGTGCGCTCGCCGGAGGAATACTCCGGCGAACTGATCCACCCGTCGATCAATCCCGAGGACGCCGCGCTGCGCGGCGGACATATCCCCACCGCGGTGAATATCCCATGGACCGAAACCTTCAACACCGACGGCCGATTCCGCTCCCGCGCCGAACTCGACGAGGTATACGGCGCACTGGCCGCGCAGGACGATCTGATCGTTTACAGCCGCGTCGGCGAGCGCTCCAGCCATACCTGGTTCGCGCTGACCTTCCTGCTCGGATTCGATACGGTGCGAAATTACGATGGCTCGTGGACCGAATGGGGTAACTCGGTGCGAATGCCGATCGCCAAGGGCACTGAACCCGGTGAGGCCCCTGCCGGTGCATCCCGCAAGACCCGCAGCAGGTAGGGCCCGGACCACACTCGACGCCTCGGTGTGATGTGCGACTTACTGTTCGGTAGGGCTATCCGAGTGCACCGTCTGTTGGCAGACTGCCTACACTCCCCCCAGACGTAAGTATGTCGACCACGGGGCGACCAAAAGATTGCATACAGGAGGCTCAGTGCCCAGCCATGCCAGCGCGCGGATAACGAAGGTACTCGTAGCTAATCGAGGCGAGATCGCCGTTCGCGTGATCCGGGCGGCCAAGGATGCCGGAATCGGCAGCGTCGCGGTGTACGCGGAGCCCGACGCCGACGCCCCATTCGTGAAGCTCGCCGATGAGGCGTTCGCCCTCGGCGGTCAGACCTCGGCCGAGTCGTACCTCGTGTTCGACAAGATTCTCGACGCCGCGGCCAAGTCCGGCGCCGACGCCATCCACCCCGGCTACGGATTCCTTTCCGAGAACGCCGATTTCGCTCAGGCCGTCATCGACGCCGGGCTCATCTGGATCGGGCCTTCGCCGCAGTCGATCCGCGACCTCGGTGACAAGGTCACCGCGCGCCACATCGCCGAGAAGGCGAAAGCGCCGATGGCGGCGGGCACCAAGGACCCGGTCAAGACCGCCGACGAGATCGTCGCGTTCGCCGAGCAGTACGGCGTGCCGGTCGCGATCAAGGCCGCCTTCGGTGGCGGTGGCCGCGGCATGAAGGTCGCGCACACCATCGAGGAGATCCCCGAGCTGTTCGCGTCGGCGACCCGTGAGGCGATCGCGGCCTTCGGGCGCGGTGAGTGCTTCGTCGAGCAGTACCTGGACAAGGCTCGCCACGTCGAGGCCCAGGTCATCGCCGATAAGCACGGCAACGTGATCGTCGCGGGCACCCGCGACTGCTCGCTGCAACGTCGTTTCCAGAAGTTGGTCGAGGAGGCGCCTGCGCCGTTCCTCACCGACGACCAGCGCGGACGGATCCATGCCTCCGCCAAGGCGATTTGTAAGGAAGCCGGTTACTACGGCGCTGGCACCGTCGAGTATCTGGTGCAGGGCGACACCGTCTCGTTCCTCGAGGTGAACACCCGCCTCCAGGTCGAGCACCCGGTCACCGAAGAGACCGCGGGCATCGACCTGGTGCGCCAGCAGTTCCGCATCGCCGAGGGCCACGAGCTGGAGATCACCGAAGATCCCACCCCGCGCGGACACTCCTTCGAGTTCCGCATCAACGGTGAGGACGCCGGTCGCGGCTTCCTGCCCGCCCCCGGCCCTGTCTCGGTGTACCGGGAGCCGAGCGGCCCCGGTGTGCGCGTCGACTCCGGCGTCGTCGAGGGCAGCGTGATCGGCGGACAGTTCGACTCGATGCTCGCCAAGTTGATCGTCACCGGCGAGAACCGCACCCAGGCGCTGGAGCGGGCGCGGCGCGCGCTCGCCGAGTTCCATGTCGACGGCCTTGCCACGGTCATCCCGTTCCACCGCGCGATCGTCGAGGATCCGGCGTTCATCGGTGACGGCGAGAAGTTCGACGTCTACACCAAGTGGATCGAAAACGAGTGGGTCAACAACGTCGAGCCGTTCACCCCGGGTGAAATCGCCGCCGACGAGGACGAGGATCTGCCACGGCAGAAGGTCGTCGTCGAGGTCGGTGGGCGTCGCGTCGAGGTATCACTGCCCGGTCAGTTCAGCGTCGGCAGCGGTGCCGGGGGCGCGGGCAACGGCGCCGGTGTGATCCGTAAGAAGCCCAAGCCGCGCAAGCGTGGCGGCGCTGGCGCCAATGCGGCTTCCGGTGACGCGGTCACCGCACCCATGCAGGGCACCGTGGTCAAGGTCGCGGTCGAAGAAGGCCAGTCCGTCGAGGCGGGCGATCTGATCGTGGTGCTCGAGGCCATGAAGATGGAGAACCCGGTCAACGCGCACAAGGCGGGCGTTGTCACCGGCCTTTCGGTCGAGGCGGGCGCCGCCATCACCCAGGGCACGGTGCTCGCAGAGATCAAGTAAGCGGGCGTCGCACAGCTGAGGTTGTGCACCCCTGACCGCAGATGAGCAACCGCTGGAGCGGGCGCTGGACACCTACGTCCGCGCCCGCTCTGTCGTATGGTGGGCCGGGTGACCAGTTCGCCAGCCGCCCCCTCCGTCATGGAGGTCATCCGTGGCCGCCGCGACTCCGCGACTCGCACCGACGGACATCGCCTCGCACTGGTCATCGAGGGCGGCGGCAGCCGGGGTGTCTACTCCAGCGGCATGGTGCAGGCGCTGGAGGAACTCGGCCTCGCCTCGATATTCGATGCTGTGTACGGGACTTCGGCAGGTGCGATCAACGGCGCGTGGTTGCTGTGCGGGCGCGCGCTGCCCGGCATGCGGTCCTGGACCGACCCGACGATCATGCGGCGTGCTGTCGATCCGTCCCGACTGCTGCGCGGGCGCCCGGCCTTCGACCTGAACTACCTGATCCACCAGGTGTACGACGGTGTCGAGCCGATGGACTTCCCCGCGATCCTGGCCAACCCCACCACCTTCCACCCCATCGGCACCGACATTCGCACCGGCCGCGCGGTCGACCTGCGCCGCCACATCGTCGACAAGCGCACGCTGATGACCGCGCTACGTGCCTCGGCGGGCCTGCCGATTCTGGCTGGGCCGCCCGTTGCGCTGGGCGGCTCGCAGTACCTCGACGGGGGCCTCGCCGAGACTGTGCCCATCCGCACCGCGGTCCGCGACGGCGCGACCCACGCACTGGTCCTGCGCACCCGCCGCACCGACGAACAGCGCCCACCCGCCTCCCGGCTGCATCAGATCGTCGGCGGCGGCTACCTGCGTGTCCGTGCCCCCGGCGCCTACCGCGCCTGGCTACAGCGCCCACTCCAACAGCACATCGAGGACCGCTTCCTCGCCGAACTCGGCCACACCGCCCTCCAGATCCACCCCCCAGTCGGCGCCCCCGACATCGACAGCGCGGCCCGCGACACCATCTTGCTCACCCGAGCACTCGAGATCGGCCGAAGAGCCGTCCATACCGGCCTCTCCGCTGCCCTCGACATCAGCAGCGAAACCGCCTGACACAGTTGTTCTCACGTATCGCCTCGAATCCCGTTGCGAACGAACCGAACTCCGAGCACCTCGCATGGCCGCCCCCTCGGGCGGGGTGGGAATACCGGGCTAATTCACCATTACTGTCACACCCTGGGATAGCGGGAAGTCGTGCAGCTCCAGGTGACTCGGGGTGGCGTCCGAGGCGACGTCGAAGACCAGTTGAGTGGTGGCGGACTGACCGGGGCGCAGCTCGAAGGAGTAGTCGTGGCGCTGCTGGGTGGTCTGCCACATGGTGGCGGCGGGATCGTGGTCGATGACGCGGCCCTGGGTGTCGATGAGGCGCTGACCGAAGGGGAGGAACCGCTTCGGCTGATCGGAGATGTTGTCGACCGTCACCGTGACGATCACGAAAGTGCCGCGAGCGGCATGGAATCCGACCCGAGAAATGCCGGAATCGGTATTGCTCACCACGAATTCGAACTTGCCGTCGCGGACCGCGGACCGAGCGGGCGCGGGGCCCGCGGAGCCCGGCTCCGGTGGGGGCGCGGGATTCTCCTCGGCCGACGCGGTCGGCCGCGAAGCGTTCGAGCCACCGCTCGAATCGCCCACTCGACTACCCGAAGCCAGCAGCGCGACGCACCCCGCCGCGAGCACGAAGGGCGTCAGGAACACCACGACGAGCGCACCGATCACCTTGCCGATCACACCGCCCGACCGCCGCCGTGCACGACGACGCGGCGGCGCGGCCACCGGCGGAGCAATCCACGGCCGCCCTCGTGACACCGACCAACGAAGCGGCGCCACCGCCGCCGTACGCGATCGCTTCGAATTCGACTGATATACAGCCCGTTTCGCGGGAACTGGCGGAAACACCGCACCCGGCCGCACCGGAGCGTGGGGCGCGTACGGCGAATTCTGTTGCGGAACAACAGCCCCAGCCGGAGCCAACGGAAGAGCCTGCGGCGCAAGCCGGGTCACCACCAGCGTCGGCGTCGGGCCCGGCTCTGTCAGCAACTTCGTATGCGCCTTCGGCGACCGTCGCGTGGCCGGTCTTGCCGAGTGCGGCGGCACTTCTGCCGACTGTGGTGGCACCGGCGGCGCGGGCGGCCGATCCTGCCCACTCGGGTTCGATGGCGGCTCCGCGCCGACGGCCGCGCGTGCGGCGTCGGCGAATTCGCGGGCGCTCGGGTAGCGGCGGGCCTGGTCCTTGGCCATTCCGCAGGCGATGACCGCGTCCAATGCCGTTGGTACCGCTGGATTCACCGAGGCAGCGCACGGCGGCGTCGCCATCAGGTGGTCATGCATCTGCCGAGGTGGGTCGGTGTCGCCGTACGGGCGACGGCCGGTCAAGCATTCGTACAGCACACAGGCCAGTGAGTAGATGTCGGTGCGCGCGTCGACCGTCCCGTTGAACCGTTCCGGCGCCATATACGGCCAGCTGCCGATCGCCATTCCGGTTGCGGTGACAGCGGTCTGCCCCATCCCCTTGGCGATACCGAAGTCGATCAGATACGCGTGCCCACCACTATCGATCAGGATGTTCGACGGTTTGACGTCACGATGGATCAACCCCGCCCGATGCGCCGCATCCAGACCCGAGGCCACCTGCGTCACGAAGTCGACGGCCGCGACCGGGGTCAGTGTCCGAACCCGACCCAACATTTCGGCCAGATCGATGCCGTCGATGTAATCCATCGCGAGGTACAGCCGACCGCCCTGCTCACCGAAGCCGTGAATGCGCACGATATGCGGATTCCGCAGGGTCGAGCCGAGCCTGGCCTCCCGCTCGAAGCGCAGCCGATACTCGCCATCGGCAGCCAGGTTCTCCGACAACACCTTCAGCGCGACGGTGCGCCCACCATCGGTATCGCGCGCCAGCCACACCTCCCCCATCCCGCCTCGCCCCAGCAATCGGTCGAGCCGGTACTTCCCGAACTGTTCCTCCCCCATCGCTGACCTCCCGGTAACCGCGCCGCTGCGGGTGGGGCGGCAACCCGGTGACCCCGAGCTACCCAAACCTGCTCCGACCCTAACCCCGGCACCGACCCCCGAACAGTGTGATGTCCCCTACGTACTACTACCTCCCACTCGAAACCACCCCGCCGACCCCCTCAGCACCGGTCTACTTTCCGGGTTTGCCGTGGCCCGGTTTGGCGTGGCCTGGTTTGGCGTGGCCCGGCTTGTCGTTGCGCGGCTTGTCGCTGCCGTGATCACCGTCGTCCGAATTGCCGCTGGCGCCCGCTCCCGGGTTGTCATCGCCGGTGCCGGCGTTGTTGTCGCCGATGGCCGCGCCTTCCAATGCCGGCATGTCGTTGCCCTGCGTCGGTTTGTCGGTGTGGGGCCGGGTCGGAATCCATGTCGCGAGGTGGCCGTCGCCGGGCACGCACGCGAGCGGTGTGCCGTCTGCCGCGAGGGCGCCGGCGTCGAAGGCGGGGTCGCAGGACTGCCCGGCGACCGGGATATCTGCGCGCGGCGGCCGTGCGGGTTCGATCGGGGTATGCGGCACCCGGCTTGTCGACGGCGCTGCGGCGGAATCGGTTTCGGTGACCGTGGGTCGTCCCAGCCAGATGGCGACGGCGACCACCGCGATGAGAGCCGAGATCGCAGCGGTAGCGAAACGCGGGCCGAGCACTAGTCGCGGTTCTCCCGCCTGCCGCCTCATCGCTATCAGCGGTGGCCGACTCCCAGCCGCGGACGGCACCCGCTGCGGCTGGGTCAGCACGGCGGTAGTCGGCACGGTCGCCGCCGTGATCTCGACTGTCGCGGCCTCCCGCCCGGTCACCGCGGCAAACGCGTCGGCCGCCATTTCGCCCGCGCTCGACCAGCGCAGATTCGGGTCCTTGGACAGGCCACGGGCGACGACCGTATCCAAGGCCGCGGACACGGCCGGGTTCACCGCGGCGGCACTCGGTGGGTCGGCCATCAGGTTGGCGCGCAATTGCTGCGCGGAATCGATGTCGCCGAAAGGTCGTTGCCCGGTCAGACATTCGTAGAGCACGCAGGCCAGCGAATACTGGTCGGCTCGGCCGTCGCAGCCGCCGCTGAACCGCTCCGGCGCCATGTACGCGATAGTGCCGACCACATTGCTGTCGGCCGTGATCGCGGGCTGGTCGATCCGAGATGCGGTACCGAAGTCGATCAGATGGACGTATCCATTCGCGCCCACCATGATGTTGGACGGTTTGACGTCACGATGCACCAGCCCCGCCCGATGTGCGAGGTCGAGTGCCGTGGCGGTCTGCGCGACGATCTCTACTGCCCGTACCGGCGACATCGGACCGCCGCTGCGTAGTAGAGCGGCGACATCGGTGCCCTCGATGAATTCCATGTCGATATAGAGGCGGCCCTCGAGTTCGCCGAACGTGTGGATCGGCATGATGTGCGGTCCGCGAACTTGGGCCGCCAGGCGGGCTTCCCTGGTGAACCGCTGCCGGTACGTCGGATCGGCGGCGGACGCCGCGGCAAGTATCTTCAGCGCGACGTCACGCTGGGTGAGGGTGTCGTGCGCGAGCCAGACCTCTCCGGTCCCACCGCTACCGAGCAACCGGTCGAGACGGTAGTGGCCGAACCATAGCTCGCCCATATCGAACCCTCTCACTATCCTGCTCGTCATCGAACAGGTACCCGAAATCCGCACCGTTACCGCACAACTCGAGAAACTGCTCCCGGCGACCATCCATCATTTCGCACCCGAGCAATCCGATGTCGCGGAATTCGCGCAGCACGACGTGAGCACCGAGCCGCCTCCGACATCCGAGCGCCAGCAGACACGGTAGAGCGAGACAGGCGGATCGTCATCACCGATTGGCGCTAGCCTTGCTCTTATGAGTGACGTGCCCGAGATCCGTATCGGCACCGCGGAGCGTGAGCATGCGATGCAACGACTGTCCGAACATTTCGCCGCCGGTCGGCTGAGCGTCGCCGAGTTCGACGAGCGCAGCGCGGTCGTCGTGGCCGCGATGACCCGCGGTCAGTTGGACACGGTGTTCGTGGATCTGCCCGAGCCCGTCGCGGTTGCCGCGCCACCCGCCGAGAGCGGCACCGGGTTCATGGCGGAATGGCCGGAGCGTGTGATGGCGGTGATCCCGATCGTCGCGGTCATCCTGTTCTTCGTCACCAATAGCTGGCTGTGGTTCCTGGCGATTCCACTGATGGGCGCGCTGCTGTACGGCAGCCGTCACGATCGCCACCAGGACCGGTCGCACGATCGGCGTCGGGATCGTCGCCGGGATCGTCGCGAGGACAGAGACTGATGGAACCAGTCGAGATCAACGCGGGCACCTGGTATCTGCGCGCACTACGCGCCGACGAACGCATCGACGATCGCCCCGCATTGGCCGAGGGCGGCATCACCGACCCCGACTACGTGGCGTTGCGGACCACACAGTGGGACAACGAATCGCACTACTCGTGGGCAGTATGCGAACCGACGACCGCCGAGATGGTCGCCGAGATCGGCGTGACCCCAACCGCAGGCGACACCGCCGAAATCACCGGCTGGGCCAGACCCGGCTACGGACTCGCGCTGGAGTCCGGGCTCACCTCGGTCCGCCGATTCGTCGAAGGCGGCCTCGGCCTTCGGCCATCCACGAACTGAGCACCGCGGGTGCCGACCGTTCGCTATCGCATTGCGCCGGTGGAGTAGCGGCCGATTGCTCGTGGGCACCTTTGGCCAACCGGGAGGCGGCCCAACAGGTTCCAATCGACGATGTCGACGGTGTAGACATCCCCGTGGTGGTGTCCGGAGCAACCTCCCCCCGAGGCATACCGCCCCATCCACAGCATCGACCGCCGCGCCAAGACAATCGGCGCGGCGGTCGGCGTACCCGGTATTCGTGAAGCAACTACTCCAGGTGGGTCAACACCCGATCCACCGCGTCGACCGCCGCGTCCAGTTCGGCGTCGGTGACGGTGAGTGGCGGGCGGAAGCGGATGCCGCGTTCGCCGGTGCCGAGGATCAGGACGCGCTCGTCTTCCCGCAGTTTGGTCAGTACCTGGTCGCGCAACTGCGTAGAGGACACCGTGACGGCGCACATCAGGCCGCGCCCACGGGGTTCGGTGATGCTCGGGTGGGCCACGGCGAGCCCTTCCAGCCGTCGCAGCAGGTGCTCACCGAGGGGCTTGGACCGCTCGATCAACGCGTCACCCTCGAGCACCTCGAGGATCCGCCGGGTGCGCACCATATCGGTGAGGTTGCCGCCCCAGGTGGAGTTGAGGCGGGAGCTGACGACGAACACATTGTCGGGCACCTCGTCGATGCGCCCACCCGCCATCACACCGCACACCTGGGTCTTCTTCCCGAAGGCCACCACGTCCGGCTCGACGCCGAGTTGTTGGTAGGCCCAGGTGGTTCCGGTCATGCCGACGCCGGTCTGCACCTCGTCGAGCACGAACAACGCGTCGTTCTCGCGACACAACTCCTGCATCGCCTGTAGGAATCGCGGACGCAGGTGCCGGTCACCGCCCTCGCCCTGGATCGGCTCGGTGATGAAACATGCTATGTCGTGCGGGTTTTCGTCGAATGCACGCCGCGCCTGCGCCAGCGCTTCCGCCTCGGCGGCATCGATATCGTGATCGTCGCTCAGATACGGGGCGTCGATGCGCGGCCAGTCGAACTTCGGGAAGCGCGCGACTTTGACCGGATCGGTGTTCGTCAGCGACATGGTGTAGCCGGTACGGCCGTGGAACGCCCCGGTCAGGTGCAACACCTTGGTACCGAGTTCCGGTGCGCGCCCATGGATTTCGTTGTGCCTGCTCTTCCAGTCGAACGCGGCCTTGAGCGCGCTCTCCACCGCGAGCCCGCCACCGTCGATGAAGAACAGGTGCGGTAGTCGCGGATCGCCGAGCACTCGCGCGAAAGTCGCTACGAACCGGGCCATTTCGACCGTGTAGATGTCGGAGTTGCTCGGCTTGTTGAGGGCGGCGGCGGCGAGTTCGGCGCGGAAGACTTCGTCCTCGGCCAGCGCGGGATGGTTCATCCCTAGTGCGTTCGAGGCAAAGAAGCCGAACATGTCGAGGTAGGAGCTGCCGTCTCGTTCGTCGACGATGCGGCAGCCACGCGAATTACGGAGGTCGAGCACCAAGTCGAAGCCGTCGACCAGTATATGCGCCGACAAGATTTCGTGTACCCGGGTCGCGGGGGTGACCGGTGCTATGTCACCGTCCGTGCGGGTGCGGTCCAGTTCGAGGGTCACACCGGTCAGGGTACGGAAATATTTATGGAATCTCTACAACTATTCGAACTAATTACGGCCAAATCGTTATCTGTCGTAGAATGTCTGCAAGATGATGGTGCTTCGAGTTCTGACGTTGGCGGTCGCCCTGATCTCCTGCAGCAGCTGCTCGAGGTGCCTGGGCGAGGCAACCCGCACCAGCAACACGTAGCTCTCGTCACCGGCCACCGAGTGGCATCCCTCGATACCGGGGATATGTTGCAGAACGGCAGGCGCGTCATCCGGTTGCGAGGGGTCGAGAGGAGTGATCGCGACGAATGCCGACAACAGTTGTCCAAGTGCCTCGGGGTCGACGTGCGCGGTGTAGCCCCGGATCACACCGCGCGCCTCTAATCTGCGCACCCTTGATTGCACTGCGGAGACCGATAAGCTCGCCTTCTCTGCCAGGTTCGATAACGTGGCGCGACCGTCTGCCATCAGTTCACGAATCAGCAGGCGATCGATGTCATCGAGTGCGGGTCTTGCCGGTGTATCCGCCATCAGCGAAGGCTAACTCAGCAAGCGCGACTCGTGGCGAAAACCTCTACTCGTTCACTCCCCGTAACAGCACAGTATTGTGCGCCTGCCCAAAGCGACAGCGGAGCACCCTATGACACATACGCTCGACGATCACCTCACCATGGACCTGGCAGCTCGTGCGGCGGCGCTGTTGCGCGAGCTCGGCGCCGAGCCGCCGGCTGCGGGCGCACTACCCGCACGCACACCGATAACCGGTGGCACGCTCATGACATTGCGCGCCGACTCCCTCGACGAGGTGGACGCCGCGATCGACCGCGCCGCCGAGGCCTTCCGCGGTTGGCGCACCGTTCCCGCACCCGGCAGGGCCGCGGTGGTGCGGCGGCTGGCCGAACTGCTCACTGTGCACAAGTCCGAACTCGGCGAGCTGGTCTCCCTCGAAGCGGGGAAGATCGGACCCGAGGCCCTCGGCGAGGTGCAGGAAATGATCGACATCTGCGAGTTCGCGATCGGCTTGTCGCGCCAGCTGTATGGCAAGACGATGCCCTCGGAGCGGCCGGGGCATCGACTGATGGAGACCTGGCATCCGTTGGGCGTGGTCGGTGTGATCTCCGCGTTCAACTTCCCGGTCGCGGTGTGGGCGTGGAATACCGCCGTCGCACTGGTCTGCGGTGACACGGTGGTGTGGAAGCCGTCGGAGACGACACCACTGACGGCCCTGGCCTGCCACACGCTCTTGCGCCGCGCCGCCGCCGATGTCGGCGCGGATCCCGAAGTGCACCAACTGGTTCAGGGCGGCGCCGAAGTCGGTTCGCGGCTGGTCGACGATGAGCGCGTCGCGCTGCTCAGTGCCACCGGCTCGGTCCGGATGGGACGCATTGTCGCACCGAAGGTGGCCGCGCGATTCGGGCGCTGCCTGCTGGAACTGGGCGGCAACAACGGCGCGATCGTCACGCCGTCGGCGGATCTGGAACTGGCGGCGCGCGGCATCGTCTTCTCCGCGGCGGGCACGGCCGGGCAGCGTTGTACGACGCTGCGACGGCTCATCGTGCACGCCGATGTTGTCGGACCACTGCTCGATCGGGTGGCAGGCGCGTATCAGCAACTGCGCGTTGGCAATCCGCTTGAGGACGGCGTGCTCGTCGGACCGCTGATCGATGGGCGCGCCTACCAAGGGATGCGGGCCGCGCTCGAGCGCGCCATCGCCGACGGCGGTGAGCTGGTGTGCGGCGGTGAGCGGGTCGACGGATTCGGCGACGACGCTTTCTACGTGCGTCCCGCGATTGTGCGGATGCCGGCACAGACCGCCGTGGTGCGCGAGGAGACCTTCGCCCCGATCCTCTACGTGCTGACCTATCACGACTTCGACGCCGCGATCACACTGCACAACGAGGTGCCGCAAGGACTTTCGTCCGCCGTCTTCACCGCCGACCAACGTGAGGCGGAACGCTTCCTCGCCGCCGACGGCTCCGACTGCGGCATCGCCAACGTCAATATCGGCACCTCCGGCGCCGAGATCGGCGGCGCCTTCGGCGGCGAGAAGCAAACCGGTGGCGGCCGCGAATCCGGCTCGGACTCCTGGAAGGCATACATGCGCCGCGCCACCAATACCGTCAACTACTCCGACCAACTCCCACTCGCCCAGGGCATCCAATTCGGCTGACAGCCCGCTGACCTCGCGATTAGGTCGAACGGCCATCCCATGCGTAGTGTTATGCCTACCCAACGCGGGGTGGAGCAGCTCGGTAGCTCGCTGGGCTCATAACCCAGAGGTCGCAGGTTCAAATCCTGTCCCCGCTACAACAGGTCCAGGTCAGAACGGTTTCTACCGATCTGACCTGGACCATTTTTCGGTCTATTCGACCTTTTGGTTCGAGAACACGGCGTTCTGGATGACGACGGCCATCTCCCGGCTCGGCCGCCCTCTCGTTGCGTAGGTGTTGAGGGTTTCGGTCGGGCGGGCGTGGCCGACTGGTCGGCGACCATCACGGCCGACAGCTCGGCGTCCAGGCCCAGGTCGATCAGAGGTCAACATCCGCCCAGAGGGCGGCAACAGGCACGACATCGTCGCGTACAGGAACGGGTAGATCATGGTCGTCGAAGCGAAGGGTGGCGAGCCCGTTTCTCTCACAATTTCATTGGGCCGAGGTCGCGGATTACGTCGGCCAGTGCGCGTATTCGCTCATCCTCGGCGCACCGGCACAATCTTTCCCACCTCGCGCCCCTTCGGGGTATAGAAGGGCAGATACGCGTCCTCCCAGTACTCGGGCACGGTGGTTCCGCCCGTAATCGTCGGAAAGCGGCCCAAGTCCTCCATTGACACCGAATCCCGGTTTGCCAGAACATGTTCGACCGACATGATCAATCGTTGCTCCTCACTGATACACCGTGGACCGACGGTGAGATCGGGCTCCTCCACGGGCAGCAAGGTGACGAGCACGTCGATCTCCCCGTCCCGCAGCGGTTCGAACGGATCCGTCCACGCGTTATGTCGAATTCGCAGGCCCCACTGTGGATATCGGGTTCTGAATGCCTCCCAGAACACGCGCAGCTCGTAAGAGTTGATCGCGCCGATGCGCAGTTCACCGGTCTTACCCTGCGCCGACAATCGCGCCCGCTCCACACTCTCGTGCAGGCCTCGATAGATCGGGCGCAGATCATCGCGGAGCTGCCGGCCCACCTCGGTCGGTTTCACATTCCGGCTGTTGCGTTCGAAGAGATCCGCGCCGACGCTGCGCTCCTGCTTCTTGATGGCCTGACTGACGCGAGCCGGCGACAACAACCTCAGAGGAATCCTCGTGTTTCGGCAGCCTTCGCCAGCAAGTTCCAGCCGCTACGGTAGGTCGGTGGGTATCGAGTTGACCTTGCTGGCGGATCCCGCGTTGCACGGGCAGGAAATCACCGGCGCGCGGTCGCGGGCGTTGCTGGCCTTGCTGTCAATGGATCTGCGTGCCGGGGCCAGCGCGGCGCGGCTGGTGGCGGGGTTGTGGGGTGCGGAGGGGTCGGAGAACTCCGGCAAGAAGGCATTGCAGGTGCTGGTGTCGCGGACACGGGCGCAGTTGGGGGCCGACCTCATTGCGAGCACTCCGACCGGGTATCGGTTGACGCTGAGCGCCGAGCAGATCGACGCGGCCGCGCTGGAAGTGCGGGCCGCGGCGGCCGACCGGCATGCGCGGGCGGGGGATTACCCGGCCGCGCTGGATCAGGCCGAGGCGGGCCTGGCACTGTGGGACGGGTGTGTCGAGGATGCGGATGCGGGGGATCCGTTGTCCGCGTTGCGTATCGATCGGGTGCCCGCCCATCGGAGGCTCTCGATGGTGCGGGCGATGGCCCTGGCTCGCTTGGGACAGTACGCCGAAGCCGTGCAACCCCTGACCGCGATCGCCGCCAGCGAACCGCGCAATGAGGAGGTGCTGGCGGAACTGCTGCGGGCCGTGGCCGACACCTCCGGGCCGTCGGTCGCGCTCGCCCGATACGACCGATACCGCCGGACCTTGCGCGATGAGCTCGGGGCGGACCCGGGCACTGCTGTCCAGTCGGTGTACCGGCAGCTGCTGCGCGCGAATGAACCCGTTGTGCGCCAGGGTATTCCGCACGATCCGAATCAACTGCTCGGCCGCGAGGACGACATAGCCGCCGTGACCGCGCTGCTGCGCTCCGCTCGCGTGGTTTCGCTGATCGGTCCGGGTGGTCTGGGCAAGACCCGTTTGGCGCATGCCACCGGGCGTACGGCCGAACAGCGACTGGTGCACCTGGTGCCGCTCGCCGGAATCGACGACGACAGTGCGGTCGCCGCCGAAGTAGCCGCGGCGCTCGGGATCGGCGATGCCCCTGCGGCCGGGCAGCGCAACAGTGTCGTCGCGGGTATCGCGCAAGCGCTGGGTTCGGACCCCGCCCTGCTGATTCTGGACAATTGCGAGCAGGTCTTGTCGGGTGTCGCGGCGCTGGTCAGTACGCTGGTGTCGCTGACCGCGGAACTGCGGGTGCTGATCACCAGCCGGGCTCCGCTCGGATTGTCCTCCGAGGCCGTCCATCAGGTCCCGGCCCTGGGGACGGCGACCGCAGCGGAGTTGTTCGCCCAGCGCGCCAGGGCGGTGCGATCCGATATCGAGCTGCCGCCTGACACGGTGGCGGAACTCTGTGCGCACCTGGACGGGCTGCCGCTCGCCATCGAACTTGCCGCCGCCCGAGTGCGGGTCCTGTCGGTCGCCGAAGTGTCACGCCGCCTGGTCGACCGATTCACACTGTTGCGCAATGGATCTCGGGACAACCCGGAACGCCACCGGACGTTGTACGCGGTCGTCGACTGGAGCTGGAATCTGCTCGACGCGCAGGGACGGGCCGCCATGCGGCTACTCTCGATCTTCCCCGGCGGGTTCTCCGCCGAGGCGGCGAACCATCTGCTGGGCGGGGAGCACGACGAGACGCTGGAGGTGCTCGAGCGTCTCGTCGAGCAATCGCTGTTGCAGATCGCACCGGCCGATTCCGGCACCCGGTTCCGAATGCTGGAAACCGTCAAGGATTTTGCCGCCGGTCGCCGCGCCGAAGCGGGTGAGCAAGATGCTGCGGTCGCCGGATTCCTGTCGTGGGCACGGGAGTTCGGCATCGCCCACAATGAGACGGTCTTCGCGGAATGGCCGGGTTCGAGCGCACTGCACACGGAGCAGGAGAATCTGGTGCGGGCGCTGCGATACGGGCTGGACAAGGCGGACGGGCCGACCGTCGCCGCGGTCTGGTCGGCCCTGGGTCCGTGGTGGTACGTCGGCTCGCACTATGCGCGCATCGGTGAGGTCGCCGGTGAATGTGCCCGGGTGCTTTCGCGTTACCGGCCCGAGCCCCGGTATGAGGATGCCACCCGCACCGCCGCGACAGTCTGTGCGTTGAGCGGTGTCACGCAAGGCGGGTTCGAGCTCCGGTCGCTGATGGTGCTGCGCCGTCTTCCGGTGGTGCCGGCGGACACGCTCATGCGCGCGGTGGCAACGGTTTTCGTCGCCGCACCAGAACTGCTCGGCCCCGACCCTGCCGCACTGGATCGCCTGTGCGGCAGTGACCGGCCGCTGCAAGCCGGGGTTGCGCACGCCGTCGCGAGTGTCCGCGCGGAACAGCTGGGTGACCGGGCGGAGGCGCTCGCCGCGACCTGGCGCATGCTCGCGGCCTTCGAGCGCACGCCGCACAGCTGGGTGTGCTTCCAGGCGCAGTGCCGGATCGCAAAGCTGGCGCTGCTCTCGGAGCGTGCCGAGCAAGCGCGTGACCAGCTGGAGAAGGCTTTCCGTCGGATCGAGGACCTGGGTCCGCGCCCGGATCGCGACGACCTGCTGATCGGCCTGGCCATGGCCGACCTGCAACTCGGCGATATCGAGGGCGCACAGAACTGGCTTGCGCGAGTGGCGGATTCGGCGGATCCGTTCGCTCGTCCCTACAAGCTGGTCGCGGATGCCGAAATGCGCATTGCCCGAGGCGATTTCGAGGACGGCCTGTGGCGGTGGCGCAAAATCACCGAACTGCTGGCGAGCACCGAGAATCCCTTCTACCGTCCCGATCCGCGTGGTGTGCAGGTGTGGGCGCTGGAGGGTCGCTCGGCGGCGTTGCTCGCCCACGCCCAACACCACACGCTGGATCCGATCGCGGGTCTGGTTGCGGAGCTCCCCGGTCAGGTGACCCTCCTGCTGGAGCAGCCCGCCACGCAGCCGGGCGGCCATCTGACGGAGCTGACAGCCTGTGGCGCAGTACTTCTGGCTTTGGCGATGGTGGATCTCGAACGTGGTATGGCGACCTCCGGCGCGCGCCTGATCGCGCTGGCCGAGCGCTTCGATCCGCCGCGTCAGTTCCATCCGACCATGTCGAGCAAGGCAATTCGCGCACGCGCCGAAAACGCCGATAGGGCGGCGTATGTCGAGGCTGTCTCGACATACGCCGCCCTGGATGTTTCCGATTTGCGTGCGGCCGCGCTGGCCGCGCTTGCCGAGCGGGAACGCTAGCGACCAGGCTCGCGGTTGAGCAGTGCGACCGATCCAGCGAAGGCCGCGGCGGTGATTCCGAGGCACCAGGCCATGGCAATCCAGGGGCTGTTGCCCATCTCGTTGCCCATGAGCAGACCGCGCAGCGTTTCCATGACCGGGGTGAAGGGCTGGTTCTCGGCGATCGCGGCCAGCCAGCCCGGCATGGAATCGGTGGGGACGAAGCCGCTGCCGAAGAAGGGCAGCAGCATGAGCAGCATCGGCAGATTGCTGGCGGTTTCGACGGTGTCGCTGACCAGACCCATGATGACGGCGACCCAGGTGATGGCGAAGATCAGCATGGTCAGAATCCCCAGCGCCGCAAGCCATTCGGCCGGGTTGGCATTGGGGCGGAAGCCGATGACCATGGCGACGCCGAGGACAACCACTACGCTCAGCAGGGTCTGGATGACGCTGCCCAGGACGTGACCGGTGAGCAGGGAGGGCCGGAAGATGGACATGGTGCGGAACCGCGCCACGATGCCCTGCGTCATATCGGTGGCGACCGACACCGCCGTGGCCGTGGCCGCCCCCGCCACGGTCAGCAGCAGAATGCCGGGGGTCACGTAGTTCACGTAATCGGCTCGGCCGCCGGAACTTCCGTCGAGTCCGGCGCCGAGGGTGCCGCCGAATACGTACACGAACAGGAACAGGAACAGGATCGGCCCGATGATGAGCGGCAGTGTCATGGACGGGTAGCGGACGATGTGCAACAGGCTGCGGCGCAGCATCATGAGCGAATCGGTGACGGCGTATTTCATGGTGGTGGTGCTCATCGCACGGACTCCTTCGGCTGGCCGGTGAGGGCGAGGAAAACATCGTCGAGATCGGGGGTGTGCACGGACAGCGCGCTGGCCTGGATGGAGGCGGCGCTCAGCGTGTCGAGCAGGGTGTGCAGCGAGTTGACGCCGCCGTCGCTTGGCACCTCGAGGGTCAATTCGTCTTCGTCGACGGTGACGGCTCCGAGCAGCCGTGCGGCCGCGTCGAGGGTGCGCGGTTCGGTGAACCGCAGGGTGATGTGCCCACCGGGGACCAGGTGTTTCAGCTCATCCGGCGTGCCCTCGGCGACCAACTTGCCGTGATCGAGCAGGGCGATCCGGTCCGCGAGTTGGTCGGCCTCCTCCAGGTACTGCGTGGTGAGGAAGACGGTGGTGCCGCCCGCGACGAGTTCCCGCACCAGCCGCCACACGGTCCGGCGGCTGCGCGGATCCAGTCCGGTGGTCGGCTCGTCCAGGAACAGCACCTGCGGATCCCCGACCAGCCCCATGGCGATATCGAGGCGGCGGCGCATACCGCCGGAGTAGGTCGAAGCCGGTTTCTTCGAAGCATCCACCAAATCGAACTGCTCGATCAGATCGCTGACCCGCTGTTTGCGCTGCTTGCGCCCGAGGTGATGCAGCGTCGCCATCATCGCCAGGTTCTCGGCGCCGGTGAGCAGGTTGTCGACCGCCGCGAATTGCCCGGTGACCCCGATCGCGCCGCGTACGGCATCGGGCTCGCGAATGGCGTCATGCCCGGCGACCCGCGCCTCCCCGCCGTCCGCCCCGATGAGCGTCGAGAGCATCTGCACCGTCGTGGTCTTACCCGCGCCGTTCGGACCCAGCAGCGAGAAGATGGTCCCGGCCGGCACATGCAGGTCGATCCCATCGAGTACCACGTGGTCGCCATAGGATTTCCGCAACCCGGTCGCCGTGATCGCCGGTGGACGGTGGCTGGTCGTCATGTTCTCCTCCTCGGATTCGCGACCCTCGGTCGCTGTTGAGAGAAGAGTGCGCCGCCCCGCCTTCACCACGGTCTCATCGCGGTATCACGGAGTTACCGCAACCCGTCCAGTCGTCTCGCCCCAAGGTCGGAGGCCCTTGTCACCCCCGTAGCGGGATGTGCCGCAGCACCTTCGGTCCATACCGTCCCGCCATGTGCTGTCCACGCTGGCGGCGGGGAGCGCACGGGTGATGGGGGTTGAATCGACGCCGGGTCGCCGTCGAAGGCGGTGTCGGCGAGCGTGCGGGTGTGCGGGTGTGCGGCCGTCGGGGCCGTGGACGGCGTGATGGGCCGGCAAGCGTCTTCATAGATCTTCGGCAAACGTCGCGGGCCGCTACCAGGCTGGTGCGCACAGGCTGCGCAATACGGCCGGTCGAGTAGGCTCACTCGGCTTCGGGTACTCCGAGCACTTCCTTACCGATCACGCCGGCGAGAACCTCGGTCGAGTAGGCCATCAGCTGGCCCGCTTCGGCGTCGCGCAGATGGCGTTGGATCGGTGACTGTTTGAGGTAGCCGGATGCGCCGCCGATACGGACGCCGA
Source organism: Nocardia arseniciresistens (assembly GCF_046764875.1). Classification (NCBI taxonomy): domain Bacteria; kingdom Bacillati; phylum Actinomycetota; class Actinomycetes; order Mycobacteriales; family Nocardiaceae; genus Nocardia; species Nocardia arseniciresistens. Next base: position 363,415 of record NZ_JBKORD010000003.1, on the reverse strand, counting down.
GTTGGGCGGTGTCCACCGCGATCTTGTTGGCAAGGTATTTGGCGCGCGCCGAGTTTGCGAAGAAGGCCGGGATGCCGTTGTCGGCTTCCCAGAGGCAGCGGTCGTACAGTGCGTGCGCGGCGGCGAGCCGGATCTGGACGTCGGCCACCTCGAACTGCACCCATTGTTGGTGCGAGAGGGGATTTTCCAGGATCACGCGCGATTGCGCGTGTGCGATCAACGCGTCCAGCGCGGCGTCGGCGACGCCGAGGGAGATCGCGGGCAGCCCTGCCGGAATCACCGCGAAGTCACCGGGTCCCGGTGCGCGGCCCCGGTATTCGGCACGCAGGAGCGTGTGGTCGAAGGACAGTAGTTGGCTGCGGGTCGCGCGCAGGCCCAAAGTGTCCCAGATCGGGATGACCGAGACGGTGTCGTCGGGGATCACCCCGAAAAACGTCGGCACATCCTCGACCCGGGCATTGACCAGCAGGTAGTCGGCGATCTCGCTCGCCGAGACGAAACGCTTGGCGCCGGTGATCGACCAACCTCCGTCGACGGGGACGGCCTCCTGTTGCGGATTGAGGAATCTGTTTCCGCTGGCCGGCTCCGACAATGCGTTCGCGAACCGCTTGCCCGCGAGGAACTCCTCGGCGAAGAACGAACCCAACGAATCCTTGGTGAACTCGGCGAGCGCGACACCGGCTCCGGCGTGCATGACCCAGATCGTCGCCACGGACGGATCGGCCTTCGCGAGGACCCGGACGAGCCGCCCGAAAGCCAGGTAGCTCAGACCGAGACCGCCTACGTGCGCTGGTAATACGGCGCGGTCGACGTCGGCGTCGTGTAGTGCGTCCAAATGCTCGACCGCGATCACCGCACGTTCGTCGTACTCCGCGGCCGTGGCGCTGAAATCGACCGCCAGCTCGGTAACTCGGTCGAGGATCTCGCGCTCGACATCACGGACTGGTCCTGGGAATTGCGCTGTGGTCACGAAAAGTTCTCCGGTGGTATGGGTTCCGCGATCGACGAGTGAGATGTCGATCAGGGTACGCAGCACCGGCCCTGATGAGCGGAAAACGCCGACAACCGCGACTACCGATTACAGCTGCGGCGGCTCGATACCCAATTCGCGCAAACCATTCTGGTAGAGCTCCACGTTGGCGAGCTTGATCTCCTCGTAGCCGCGGACGATATCGGTCAGTGCTGCGACTTTCACCGCCCGGTCGTAGTCCGCCACATCCAGCTCCGCTGCCAGTGCCGTCACCATCTCGGTGTAGTGGGCAAGCAGGGCTCGCTCCACCCGACGGACATGCGCGTAGCCGAAGGGATCGAACTTGGTGCCGCGCAGGCGCTTTCCCTTGGCGAGCACGCGTAGCGCCAGGTGGCTGCGCGGGCCGAGGCCGATCTTCTTCTTGCGGCCCATCGCACGCAGGACGGGTGGGTGCAGGCGGTAGGTGAGGTTCGCGCCCTCGGGGAGTTGGTCGGCGAGGTCGTCGAGGAAGGCCGGGTCGACGAGACGCCGGGCGACCTCGTATTCGTCCTTGTAGGCGGTGAATTTGTAGAGGCCGCGGGCGACCTGCTCGCTGAATTCGGTGCGGTCGGTGACGCGCTGCTCCGCATCCCAAATGTGTTGCACGGTCCGCACATAAGCACGCGCGACGCGGATGCCTTGGAACCCGATCAGCTCGACGGCCCGCAGTTCGATCAAGCGCCTGGTCTCGCCCGTCGCCGTTACACCGTCGAAAAGATCTGCGGGGATAGCGATTTCGGCGCGCTTGGGCCGCTGGCGAGTAGTGGCGGCCGCGAAGTCGTCCGGGTGTGCCACCGCGACGCGTCCCCAGCGGAATGCGGCGATGTTGACGGCCACGGCGACACCGTTGATCTCGATGGCCTCTTCGATCGCCGCGGCGGGCAGGCGAAGGCCGCCGATCTGATAGGCGGCGCCGACCATCAGGAAGTTCGCGGCGGCGGTGTTGCCGAACAGCACCTCCGCGGCGGCCAGTGCGTCGAACGAGCGCACCGAGCGCGAGACCCGCTCGAGCCGCGACAGCAGCGCACCCTCGTCGGGATAGGAGACGGACTTGTCGTAGACCATGTCGCCGGTCGGGGTCTTGCTGGTCGAGGCGACCGACAGCGTGCCGGCCTTCGAGCCGTAGGCCAGATTCTTGTTGTCCGTGGCCGCGAGCAGGTCGAAAGCCACGATGCAGTCGGCCGAACCCGGCGTCAGACGGTTCGCGGGCTCCAGTTCGCCGAGCGCGAATCGAAGGTGTGAGACGACCGGTCCGGCCTTCTGGCTCAGTCCGATCTGATCAAGGCTCGCCACCTCGTAACCGGCGCGCAGTGCCGCGGTGGCCAGCACCTGATTGACGGTGACTATGCCGGTGCCGCCGATGCCCGCGAGGAAGACGTTCTGGGTCGTCACGGGTGCGGACTCGACGAGATCGGGTAGCACCGCCGGCTCGGCGCGCTTGATCTTGTCGCGCTTGTTCGCCTTCGCCGGATCGGGCAGTTCCACGGTGACGAACGACGGGCAGTCGCCGTCCATGCAGCTGTAGTCGGTGTTGCAGGAGGTCTGATCGATCCTGGTCTTGCGGCCGAACTCGGTGTCGACCGGCTGGACGGACAGGCAGTTGCTCTTGACGCCGCAGTCGCCGCAGCCCTCGCAGACCGCCTCGTTGATGACCACCCGCGTCCGGCGCACCGGCAGGGTGCCGCGCTTGCGCTTGCGGCGCGCGTCGGCGGCGCAGTGCTGGTCATAGATGAGCACGGTGACGCCGGGAACCTCGCGCAGCGTGCGCTGTGCTTCGTCGAGCCGATCACGGTGCCACAGTAGGGTTCCCGCGGCGAGGTCGCGTTTGCGATATTTCTTCGGTTCGTCGGCGCAGATGATGATCTGCCGCACGCCCTCGGTACTGAGCTTGTGGGTCAGCATCGGCACCGCGAGCGCGCCTTCCGCGTCCTGCGCACCCGTCATCGCGACAACGTCGTTGTAGAGCAGCTTGTAGGTGATGTCGACGCCCGCGGCGATGCACGCTTGCACAGCGAGCTGCCCGGAGTGGAAAAACGTGCCGTCACCGATGTTCTGGAACAGATGTGGCACATCGGTGAACGGTGCCTGGCCGATCCACTGCGCGCCTTCACCGCCCATCTGGGTCAGCCCGGTGACCTTGCTGTCGTCACGACCCGACATGGTGACCATGGTGTGACAGCCGATGCCGCCACCGGCAAGCGAACCCTCCGGCACCGCGGTCGACCGGTTGTGCGGGCAGCCGCTGCAGAAGTAGGCGGCGCGCTTGGCAGGCAATACCGACAGCGACAGCGGTTGTGGCAGTGGTCGTTTCATGTCCAGATGACCTTTGAGCGCACGGCGCAACGGCGCCACGATTCGCCCCGCGGTGAGTTCACCGTCCTGGGCGAACAGCGGTAGGTTGCCGCCGTCGCGCTTGCCGATGATCTGCGGCGCGTCCGGCGTTCCGTACAGGATCTCCCGGATCTGCGTTTCGATGAATGCCGTCTTGTCCTCGACCACAATGACGCGCGACAGGCCATCGGCGAACTGCCGGACACGTTCGGGCGCAATCGGATACGGCATACCGATCCGCAGCAGCCGAACCCCCGCACGCAGCAGCGCCGCGTCGTCGACGCCGAGGTCGACGAGCGCTTGGCGGACCGCATCGAAAGTGGTACCCGTCGCGGCGATTCCGAGGGTGGCGCGCGCCGGATTCAGCTCGATGACGTCGAGCTCGTTCAGCGTGCTGTAGGCCTTGACGATTTCCCAGCGCGGGCCGTACAGATCCGCCTCGGCGACAACACTGTCCGTCGGCGCCGCCATCGGCCGCTGTAGGTAGCTGAACGGCTTTCCTTCCCAGTCGATTTCCGGGACATTGATGGCGATATCGCCCACCGTGCCGTCGACCGTCCATGCGCCATCGGCCACATCCGCCACGATCTTCAGTGCGACAAGACATCCCGAAGCGCGGGAAAGGGCGACACCGTGCAGACCCATGGTGACGATCTCGCGCGCATTGCGCGGGAACAGCACCGGAATACTCAGCGCCGCCAGCGAGCGCTCACTGACCGCGGGCACTGTCGAGGACTTGGAGGCCGGATCGTCACCGACCAGCAGCAGCACACCGCCGCGCGAATTCACGCCGTACATATTGGCGTGCCGCAAGGCATCCGTCGCGCGGTCGAGCCCTGGTCCCTTGCCGTACCAGACCCCGACGACGCCGTCATGGGTCGCGGTGCCCGAGGGCAGATCGGCCTGGCTGCCCCACACCGAAGTGGCGGCGATTTCCTCGTTGAACCCCGGCACGAAAGAAATGTCATGCTCGGCAAGAACATTCGGCATACCGTGCAACATCTTGTCGACGCCACCGAGTGGGCTGCCCTGATACCCCGAGACGAAGGTGCCCACCCGCTGCCCGGCGCGCAAATCACGGACATGCTGTTCGACCAATGCTCTGGCGATCGCCTGGACACCGGTGAGGACAACGGTCTGCGCACCGACTCGGTAACGGTCGGCAAGGTCGTACGGGGCTGAGATCAGTTCGCGGTCAGCGAGCTCGGTCATGCAGTCCACCCATCCGCTCAGCACCGATCCGGCGCTTCGCTTCGTTGAGCACTTGGTTGCCGCCATCCTGTCTCCATAGCCCTGAACGCACAATAGTGACAGAGAATATTGAGCAAAGTGCGCAATTCTGACCCTCACCAATGGGCACGGCCTATGCAGGATGTGAGGTGGCTGTGACCGCGGCCACGCTACGCACCCCGCCCAAGACCACCATCGCGCCGAGCGGTAGGCATCGTGTCGGACGAGCGACCGATGAGTTCGTCGGCGACGCGGGTAGGACTGGTTCCCCGACGGAGCACTTGACAACTTTCGGCAACCATGTGATCTTGACCAAGACCACATGGCTCAGGTTGTGAAACTGACAGTTTCAATAGAGCCATGTGCTTGTCTTCGTGAAGTCGACGATAACTTTCGCAACGGATGGTGCCGCCCATGGCGGCCGCCGGCACCCACACGAGCCGAAAGGAGGCACGAGGCCACTGCACTGCCGCGATCGGCTCGTGTTCGATCCGGCCGCCGGTTCTTTACTCCGTCTACGCGGTGAACGAGGTGGTTCGCTGCGGTTTCCCCCGTGTAGTGCCGGTCCGTCCGATGTGCTGCGACCTGAGGTGTTGTTGGCTCTGGTCCACTTTATCGGTGGCGGCTGACCCATCGAAGGAAAGCCTTGTCCAGAGTTCCCTTCAGGATCGCGATCCTGTTGTTGAGTATCGTTTCGCTCGGCCTGCTCGGTGTGCCCGCGAATGCCCAACCCCTGTATCCCACTCCGGATCCCGATCCGTTCTACACACCGCCGTCCGAGTTGGAGGCGCTGCGGCCGGGCGATGTTGTGCGGTCCCGCAAGATCGACACCGCCTTCTACGTGGGGACCGAGGGCTGGCAGATAGCCTTCCGCTCCACCAACTCACTCGGCGGCCCTGTCATGGGAGTGACCACCGTCCTGATGCCCGTCGGAGTGCGGAACCCGCCGCTGGTCTCCTATCAGGCGCTGATCAATTCCCTCGGCACCCAGTGCAACCCGTCGCGATCGCTGTTCAACGGCGAATTGCAGGACGCGGTCGGCGCGATGCTTCCGATCGGCCGCGGCTGGGCGGTCTCACTGCCCGACTACCTCGGCCCTACCTCTGCTTACGGCGCGGCGAAGCTCAGCGGCATGATGACCCTGGACAGCGTCCGAGCGGTGCAGAAGGTGAGCGAGCTCGGTCTCTCGTCGTCGCCTGTCGCGATCGCGGGTTACTCCGGCGGCGGGATGGCCACCGCGTGGGCGGCGGCGCTGCAGCCGACCTACGCTCCCGAGCTGAAACTCGCCGCGGCCGTCGCGGGCGGCATCCCCGCCGACCTCGAAGAGATGGCGCTGTCGCTGGGTTTCGCCCCGCACCCAGGATTCGGCCTCGCCTTCGCCGCGGCCATGGGCCTGGAACGCGAATACCCGAACCGACTGCCGATCTCCGATCAGCTCAACCCGAACGGCCTGTGGTTCCGGGAATTCACCCACGATGCCTGTCGTCGATTCCTGCTCTTCCACGGCGCCTTCCGCAGCGCCGAACAGATGGCGGCGACCAAGAGTCTGATGGATAGCCCCGAAGCGCGAGCGGTGTTGCGCGAGAACAGCTTGCGATACTTCGACGGCGTCCCGACAGTCCCGACCTATGTGTGGCAGGGCCGCTTCGACACCCTCACCTTTTTCAACCCGGTAGCCGAAGTGGCCGACCGCTACTGCCGCGCGGGAGCACCGGTCCAGTTCCGCCCCTACGAAATCGCCGAACACATGACAACAGCCGTCGCCGGTTTCGCCGACGCCTGGAATTACGTGGAAGCCCGCTTCCGCGGCGACCCGGTACCGACCAGCTGCTGAATTCCGCAACGATGGCGGCCCTGGAGATATTCTCCTGGGCCGCTTTTCGTTGGTGACGAGCCGTTGCCGCGCTCACGTGCCACCGAGTGAATCGCCCGCACCGGCGGCTACTCGGTGATCGAGCGGACCTGCTTTTCGTACTTCGCGCGAGTCTCGTCGTCGGCGGGATGCAGTGCGCGGTCGCCGTCGAAGAGCCTGCGTACCAGGCGAACCGCGCGTTCGGGGGCGGCGGCGAGTGCGAGGTCGATGGGGCCGAGATAGCTCGGGACCGCGACCTCGGCCTTGCGGGTACCGACGGTGTGCACGATGGCGGCGGCGACGTCTTCCGGTTCGACGGTCGGCATGCCCTTGCCGAGGGTCAAGCCCGAGGACAGGCGGGTGCGGACCGCCGAAGGCATCACGCAGCTGACGCTGACACCCTGCGGGGCGAACTCCAAACGCGTTGCCGCCGAAAGGCCTACGGCGGCGAACTTGCTCGCGTTGTAGACCGCGAGTCCGGCCACCGGGATCTTGCCAGCAAGCGATGCCACGTTGACGACGTGACCGTGGCCGCGCTCGATCATGCCGGGAACCACCGTGCGCATGCCATTGATCAGCCCCCACACGTTGATGTCCATCGTGGCGTGGCCGACGGCGTCCGGCTCGTCGAGGAAGGCGCCCGCAGGCATGACCCCCGCGTTGTTGACCAGGATGTCGATGCGACCGAAATCGGCGACCGCCTTGTCCCACTGATCGCGTGCACGCACATCGAGTTCGTAGGAACACGCACCGATCGCGGCCGCCGCGGATTCCGCCGCGACGGTGTCGACGTCGGCGATCGCGATCTCGGCGCCCTTGGCGGCGAACAACTCCGCCGTGGACCTGCCGATGCCGCGGCCCGCGCCGGTGATGAGCACCCGCGCCCCCTTCAGATCGAAGTCGGGGTAACCGTGTCCGAGAATGCTCATACGATCGCTCCTTGTTCCAGCGCCCGGCGGGTGCTGCGCAGACTGCGTTCGAAGGTGTCGCGGCGGCGGCGGCCGTCCATGAAGTTGGGTCCCATGACCGCGAGATCCTCGGCGGTGGCATCGACGCGGAGCACCTTGGTGCCAACCGCGCGCAGTTGGGCGACCTCGGCATCGAGCTCGGCGCTCATCCGGTTTCGCATCCGGCGCTCGACGAAATGGCCAGGTCCGGTCGCCGGGATCTTCCCGGTCGAGGCCATCGGGGCAAGCAGCACAACCTCATCCAGCTTTTCCGGGATCAGCAGGTCGACCGAGGCCGTCGAACCGGCGCCGCCATCGATGAAGCGGCGGCCTGCGATAGGGACCGGCGGGAACCACCCCGGCACCGCCCACGACGCCCGCAGTGCCTCGCCGAGTGTGGCCTCCGGCGCGTCGGGCGAACCGAATGCGACGCGCTCGCCGGTCGCGTAATCCATCGCAACCAGCCAGGTCGCGGGATGCGGCACCCAGGAACGCCCCGGGTTCAGGCGCTCGGCCAGGTGCTGCAACCAGCTCGGGTCACCTCCGCCGACCGGCAGCAGGCCACTGCCCGCGGTGAGCAGCGCCTGCCCGGATTCGGTGCGACGCAGGGGCAGCCGAAGCGAGCCGAGCCGCGGGCGGGGCAGCGGCGGGAAACGTCCCGGTTCGGACCGCATGTGCGCCAACAGAATCGGATTCGTCGTGGTGCCACGTTGCATCGCGACCAACTCGTCCACCCCGATGCCGCTGCCGAGCATGGTCATCATTTCCGCGCCCGCGGAGGTGCCGATCAGCACGTCCGCCTCGCGCGGATCCCAGTCCAGCACGTCGCGGGTCGCGGCGAGCGCGGCGACGATCCAGGCGGCTCCGAGCGTGCCGCCGCAGCCGATGGCCAGGCCACGCCGCGGTGACCCGTTCTTGTTACCCATGGTTCCAAACACTAGCAGAATCCAAATACCTTCGGTATCCGAAATCTATCGGTACGTAGAATCAGCCGCATGGCACGTCTGACCCGGTCCGAAAGCCAGGCCCGCACCCGCGCGGACCTGATCGCCACGGCACGCGACCTCTTCCTGGCCGAGGGCTACGCGAAAACCAGCCTGGAACGGGTCGCCGAGGAAGCGGGCTACTCGAAGGGCGCGGTCTATTCGAACTTCCGCACCAAAAAAGAGCTCGGCCTAGAGGTGCTCGGGCTCATCCATACCACCAAATTCCAAGAGGTCACCGACCTGATCGCGGCCGGCGACACCCTCGAAGACCAGCTCGAACGCTTCCAGGAGTGGGCCGAGCGGACCATCGGCGACGTCGGCTGGACCCTGCTGGAATTCGAGTTCGCCACGGTCGCCCGCGACGATCCGGAGCTGCAAGCCGCACTGGTATCGAGCCTCGGTATGGTGCGCGGCGCGGTCGCCGCGCAAGTGCAAAGCTTGGCCGACACGGTCGGAATTCCGCTGCCGATGTCGGCGCAGGACGCGGCGAGCGCGATCCTCAGCATGGGTATCGGCCTCGGCATGCAGCGTGCCATCGACCCGTCGATCCCGGCCGGGCTGATCACCGACGCACTGCGGTTGCTGGTGACCTTCGGTGACGGGCCGCCGCGGCGCGCGCAACCGAGCGCGGTCACGCCGTAAAGTGCAGCGTCCATTCCCCTCGGTAATGCAACCTGGTTACGCTGCCCGGCGGAATGTCGATCCGCCAGAACGATTTCGGCGGCGCGTCGAGGGCGACCAAGAGCGCCGCCCTGATCACCGCGGGATGGGTGATCGCGATGGTCGACATGCCTTCGGAGGCGATCTCGGCCATCCAATATCTGGTTCGCTCGACTACGTCGACCACGGATTCACCCCCGTGACCTCGGAACTGCGGGTCTGTCAGCCAGGCATACAGCTCGTCCTGCGGCACCGACATCAACTCGCCGCCGCGCCAAGCCCCCGCGTCGAGGTCGCGCAGCCGGGTGTCCTCCTCGCCGGGCAGCCCCATCAGGGCGGCGGTCTCCACGGCCCGGCGTTCTGGGCCGGTGAGGACTCGGGCGGCCGTGAGTGGCCCGCACGCGGCGATCGCCCTTCGGCCTGCTTCGGTCAGCGACTCGTCGACTGGAAAACGTGCCTTTCGCATCGCCTCGGTCATGCCATGGCTGACCAGGTCGAGTCTGAGCACCTTTTGCACGGATCGAAGCGTACGGCCCTGCGGAGGTGATCGTTGTTCGATTGCTCTGCCTTCGCTCGGACAGTTGGCAGGACGGGGCCGCCGCCGGTATGTCTTCGCGGTCCGATGAGTTGTCGGTGCCCGGGTGCAGACTGGTCCCATGGCTCAGTTCTCCACCGCGACCCAGGAGTGGTTCGACGGCGCCTTTCCCGCGCCTACCGCCGCTCAATTGGGCGCATGGAAGGCCATCGCGGCAGGTGAGCACACATTGGTGGTGGCACCGACCGGGTCGGGAAAGACATTGTCGGCGTTCCTGTGGGCAATCGATCAGCTCGCGCGTCGGCCGAAACCTGAAGGCAAGCCCCCTCGTCGCGGCACCTCGGTGCTGTATGTCTCGCCGCTCAAGGCGCTTGCGGTCGATGTGGAACGCAACCTGCGCGCACCGCTGGTCGGTGTCACGCAGACCGCGAAGCGGCTGGGGCTCGACCCACCGGAGATCACCGTCGGGGTCAGGTCCGGCGATACCAGTGCCTCCGACCGCCGCTCGATGCAGCGGACACCGCCCGACATCCTGATCACCACACCGGAATCACTGTTCCTCATGCTCACCTCCGCGGCACGGGAAACTCTCAGCGATGTGCACACGGTGATCGTGGACGAGGTGCACGCCATCGCGGGAGGCAAACGCGGCGCGCACCTGGCGTTGTCGCTGGCCCGGTTGGATCAATTGACGTCGGCGTCGCATAGCGACTCGATGACGGATGGTGTTCGGGCGACGGATGGGCGGCCGGTACAGCGGATCGGACTCTCGGCGACCGTGCGCCCGCCGGAGGAGGTTGGGCGCTTCCTTGTCGGGCACGCGCCGATCACCATCGTGTCGCCGCCGTCGCCGAAGACCTTCGATCTTTCGGTACGGGTGCCTGTCGCGGATATGACCGAGCCCGGCGACTCCGATCAGCCAGGATCCATCTGGCCGCATGTGGACGAGGCGATCGTGGATCTGGTGCTCGAGCACCACTCCTCCATCGTGTTCGCGAACTCCCGGCGGCTGGCCGAGCGGCTCACCGCGCGGCTCAACGAGTCCTACGCGGCGCGGGTAGGTGAGCCCGTCGAGACCGAACACAAGCCGCCCGCCCAGCTCGGGCCGTCCACGGAGGTGATTCACGGTGCGGGGCAACTCCTCGCGCGTGCGCACCACGGTTCGGTGAGCAAGGAACAGCGCGCGCTCATCGAGGACGACCTCAAGAGCGGACGACTGCGCTGCGTGGTGGCCACCAGCAGTCTCGAGCTCGGTATCGACATGGGCGCGGTCGATTTGGTGGTACAGGTGGAGGCGCCGCCCTCGGTGGCGAGCGGCTTGCAGCGGATCGGTCGCGCCGGACACCAGGTCGGCGAGATCTCGCGCGGCGTGCTATTCCCGAAGCACCGCACCGATGTGATCCACTGTGCGGTCGCCGCACAGCGCATGACCACTGGTCAGATCGAGGCGATCCAGATCCCGGCGCATCCGCTGGACATTCTGGCGCAGCAGACCGTTGCCGCGTGCGCGCTCGAAGCGATCGATGTCGACGCTTGGTTCGACACCGTGCGTGCCACCGGAAGTTACGCCGCGCTGCCACGCTCGGCCTACGAGTCGGTACTGGATCTGCTTTCCGGCCGTTATCCCTCCGACGAATTCGCCGAACTGCGACCGCGATTGGTGTGGGACCGCGACGCAGGCACGCTGACCGGGCGGCCCGGCGCGCAACGCCTCGCGGTGACCTCCGGCGGCGCGATCCCCGACCGCGGCATGTTCGCGGTGTACATGGTCGGTGAAAAGGCCTCGCGGGTCGGCGAACTCGACGAGGAGATGGTGTACGAATCCCGGGTCGGCGATGTGTTCGCCCTCGGTGCGACCAGCTGGCGGATCGAGGAGATCACCTTCGACCGGGTACTGGTGACGCCGGCGTTCGGCCAGCCGGGACGGCTGCCGTTCTGGCACGGCGACGGGCTGGGCCGCCCAGCGGAACTCGGCGAGGCGCTGGGCGAATTCATCCGCAAAGCCGGACAGGATTCCGCCGCGGCCCTCGCACAGCGCACGGCGGCAACCGTCGAGGCCCCTCGGAAACGACCGTCGCGCGGCAAGACCACGGCAGGCGCGGCTTCGGCTGTGCAGCCCGCCCCTTCGACACAGGGCGCGGGCTTCGACGAGATCGTCCGTGGCGCGGGTCTCGACGACAACGCGGCGACGAACCTGCTCACCCTGCTCGAGGAACAGCGCACCGCGACCGGCCAATTGCCCACCGATCGCACGCTGATCGTGGAACGGTTCCGCGACGAGCTCGGCGACTGGCGGCTGGTACTGCACTCGCCCTACGGGCAGCCCGTGCACGCGCCATGGGCGCTGGCGATCGGGGCAAGGCTGCGTGAACGGTTCGGTGTCGACGCCAGCCCGACCTCTTCCGACGACGGGATCGTGGTGCGGCTACCCGACACCACCGATGATCCGCCCGGCGCGGAGCTTTTCGTATTCGAGCCCGACGAGATCGATGAAATCGTCACCGAACAGGTCGGTGGCTCCTCGCTTTTCGCCTCCCGCTTCCGTGAGTGCGCGGCGCGGGCGCTGCTGCTGCCCCGGCGCGATCCCGGCAAGCGGGCGCCGTTGTGGCAGCAGCGCCAGCGCTCGGCGCAACTGCTCGATGTGGCGCGCAAGTTCCCGGACTTTCCGATCCTGCTGGAGACGGTGCGCGAATGTCTGCGCGACGTCTACGATCTGCCCTCGCTGCGCGATCTGCTCGGCCGGGTCGCGCGTCGTCAGCTGCGGCTTGTCGAGGTGGAGACCGCGACGCCTTCGCCCTTCGCGAATGCCCTGTTGTTCGACTACATCGGGCAGTTCATGTACGACGGCGACAGCCCGCTGGCCGAACGCCGCGCCGCCGCGCTGTCCTTGGACTCCAGCCTGCTCGCCGAACTGCTCGGGCGGGTGGAACTGCGCGAACTACTCGACGCGGCGATCATCGAGCAGACCGAACTGGAGTTGCAACGGCTGACCCCGGAACGCCGCGCCCGCGACGCCGAGGGTTTGGCCGACCTGCTGCGCCTGCTCGGGCCGCTCACCGGCGCCGAGGCGGCCGAACGGTGCGTCGTCCGTTCGGACGAGCCGGACCTCGATGCCGGGCCGGACCACGCGAGTAGCCGTCGAAGAGAACCCGTCGGTGCCCAAGACCCCGCCGAATGGTTCGCCGATCTGGTGAAATCACGTCGGGCACTGGAGGTTACCTTCGCGGGCCACACCTGGTGGGTGGCCGTGGAGGACGCGGCGCGACTGCGCGACGCGCTCGGCGTACCCCTTCCGATCGGCACGCCGGCGGCCTTCATCGAACCGGTCGCCGACCCGCTCGGTGACCTGGTCGGTCGCTACGCCCGCACCCACGGACCGTTCAGCACCGAGGCGGTGGCCGCCCGATTCGGGCTCGGCACCGCCGTCGCCGCGACCGCCCTGCACCGACTTGTCGCCGAAAAGCGGGTGGTGGAAGGTGAATTCACACCGGCGACGACCGGCTCCGAATGGTGTGACACCCAGGTCCTTCGCCGGTTGCGTCGCCGCTCGCTCGCGGCAGCGAGGCACGAGGTCGAGCCGGTGGCCACCGCGGCCTTCGGCCGTTTCCTCCCCTCCTGGCAGCACATCGGCACCGGCGAACTACGCGGCGTCGACGGTGTCGCCACCGTCGTGGAACAGCTTGCGGGCGTACCGATCCCCGCCTCGGCCTGGGAATCACTCGTGCTGCCCGCCCGCGTCCGCGACTACTCCCCCGCCATGCTCGACGAACTGATGGCCACCGGCGAGGTGATCTGGTCCGGCCACGGCGCCATCACCGCCAAGGACGGCTGGGTCGCGCTGCACCTGGCCGACCAGGCCCCCTTCACACTGCCGCCCACCGACGACATCGAACTGTCCGAGGTCCACCTGCGCCTACTCAACGCGCTCGGCGCGGCATTCGCACCATGGACTCCGATCGAGACGACCCAACCAGCGCGGACCGATGGCGCGGGCAGCGACTTCCCCGCTGCTGGACTTCGGTCGGTGGATGCGGGCGGCTCGCCACCGACGCGTCTACCACCGGTACTCCAAGGTGGGGGCGCCTACTTTTTCCGGCAGCTCTCCGATGCCACCGGGCTGCTCGACGACCCGAAAGTATCTGCCGCGCTGTGGGAGTTGGTGTGGGCGGGTGTAGTTGCCGGTGACACTTTCGCTCCCGTGCGAGGGCTGCTGTCCGGCACCGCGCGGACGACGACCGCGCACCGAATGCCGCGGCGCGCACCGCGTGGGCGGGCTTACCTGCCGCGGCCGAGCATGCCGATGCGCTCCGGACCGCCCGCGGTCGCGGGCCGGTGGTCGCTGCTGCCGGATCGGGTGTCGGACAACACCGTGCGCGCGCATGCGACCGCAGACATGCTGTTGGAGCGCTACGGCGTGTTGACCCGCGGTTCGGTCCAAAGCGAGGGCGTGCCCGGCGGATTCGCGCTGATGTACCGGGTGCTCACCGAATTCGAGGACCGTGGGCGTTGTCGCAGAGGCTATTTCATCGATTCGCTCGGCGGCGCGCAGTTCTCCACCACCGACGTGGTCGATCGGCTGCGTTCGTTCGATGCCGAACGTTCGCGCTCGGCCCAGGGCCGAGAGCAGACCGACACCGCACTCGCGCTGGCGGCCAGCGATCCCGCGAATCCTTATGGCGCAGCACTGCCCTGGCCCAAAGGCTCGCCGGAGAGCGCGGGCCACCGCCCCGGCCGCAAAGCGGGCGCGATCGTCGTACTGATCGACGGCGAACTCGCGCTCTATCTGGAACGCGGCGGCAAGACGCTGCTCACCTTCACCGAGGATCCCAACGCCCGCCAGGCCGCCGCCACCGCGCTGGCCGGTCTGGTCCGCGAACGCCGTGTCGACTCGCTGGTGATCGACAAGGTCGACGGAGAATCCGTGCACGGCAACACCTTCGCCGGTTTCCTCACCGAGGCGGGATTCTCACGGACGCCACGCGGTCTACGGCTGCGGAGACAGCCGTGACCCTCCACTGTTTGCCAGGCCACTGCGCGCCTCATCGTGCGTCGACGGTTCCAGAGTCGAACCATGCCTGAGGGCGACACCGTTTTCCTGACCGCGAGCAGGTTGCGACTTGCGCTCGAGGGAAAGACGCTGACTCGCAGCGATTTCCGGGTGCCTCGCTATGCCACCGTCGACCTGCGCGGACAGCGGATCGACAGCATCGGCAGCTACGGCAAGCACCTGTTCATCAGGACGCCGGAGGTCAGCATCCACACCCATCTGAAAATGGAGGGCGAGTGGCGCACCTACTGCACCGGGGAGCGCTGGACCCGGCCGCGGGTGACCGCGCGCCTGGTCCTCGGCGCCGATGACACCGAGGCGGTCGGCTTCTCCCTCGGCACCGTCGAGGTATTGCGCCGCACGGACGAGCACACCGCGACCGATCACCTCGGTCCCGACCTGCTCGGCGCGAACTGGGATGTCACCGAAGCGCTGCGGCGACTGACGCAGCACCCCGCGCAACCGATCGGGCTCGCGCTGCTCGACCAACGGAACCTGGCCGGCGTCGGCAATATCTATCGCAGCGAAATATGCTTCCTGCGCCGCGTGCACCCTGCCACACCCATCGCCGCCGTCCCCGACCTGCTCGCACTGGTCAACGAGGCGCACCGCGTGCTCACCAAGGCCGCCACCGAGCCGCCGTGGCGTCCATTGGCCTACGGCCGCACCCGCCGCCCGTGCCAGCGCTGCGGCACCCCGCTCGTGGTCCACCTGCTCGGCGAAACCGCACCCGCCGACCGCATCACCCAACGCGAGCGCGGCATCTACTTCTGCCCGCGCTGCCAGCCACCACCCGCCTGATGGGCGGAGCATCGGACACCGACACGCACAAAGCCGTGACTGTCGGTGTGATTTGCCATTCCATTGCTAATACTTCCGCATTGCCGCGCGACAACATCATCGGAATGCGTTAGCGAGCACTATGAGAGCAGGCAAATGATGATTGGGCCGATCAGTAGGCCGCGGCTATTAGCGATTGCCGTTCGTCTGCTCGTCACCGTCGTCGCTATCGCCGCAACCGTGGCGTTCACCTACTGCCTGCTGCGACCGACCACGCCTGCGGGCGATTCGACCACGCCCACGCCGCGCCCGCCGTCGTTACCCACCCACCATCTCGAAGGTGCCGCGAATCCGATGCCCAACAACGTCGGCCGCCTGGCCATCCCGCGCGACCAACAGCGGCTACGGGAGCTGGTGCGCGACCACGGCGCCGAGGTAACCCCGTTCTCCGCGCACAACGCCGCCGAGCTGCGGGCTCCGCAAAACGCCACGGCGTGAGTCGAATGGTCAGGCAGTACAGCCAAGCTTGTTCGGTGCTGCGCCCGGTCATCAGTTGCCGGTCGAAGACCTCGTCGATGACGCCGGTGCCGCCGATCAGCGCCTCGAACTGCGAAGTGGTTCCGAGTGGGCGGTCGAGGTACAGGTTGGTGCTCACGATGGGGGTGTAGCCGAGTTTGTCCGCGGCCGCATAGATCTCGGCATGCTCGGGCAGCGCGTCGAGCAGGCCGCCCACATTCGAATTGGAAGAACTGGCCCGACTGCATCTGGCCGACCGCGTTCGGTACCCCGACACGATGGTGCTGCGCTATCTGCGCTCCCTCGTGTCATGGGCGCTGAGCGTGGAAGCGCCCGACAATACCCACTGACCTGCGGTTTCACTGTCATCACGAAATCCTCACAGTGGGATTGGTTTTCTTGTTTCCAGCGCGGAGAACCGCGCGGAGCGAAAGGAAAACCAGACCATGAAGATCAAGACCGCAATCGCCGCAGGAATTTTCGCGATCGGGGCTGTCGCCACCGGCGCCGGTGTCGCCACCGCCGAGTACATCGGCAACTACGCGACCTACGAGGCCTGCGCCGCCGACGGCGACTCGCCCAAGACCGGCGGCACCGAGTGGCAGTGTGTCGAGGTGCCCGGCGGCTGGGACCTGCACACCTTCTGATCGATCGAATCCGAAACCGACTGGCCCGGAGGGGTCGGGCCAGTCGCGCTCCGGCCCGCACGCGGTAACTGAAATGCCGTATTCTCAGACCTCGTGCGGGTTTTGGTGGTTGAGGACGACGAGGGCCTCGGCAACGAAGTGGCGGCGGGACTACGGTCGGCGGGCTTTGCGGTGGACCTCTCGAACCACCTCGCCGACGCCGATCTCAAGGTCACCGTCAACACCTACGATTGCCTCGTCGTCGACCGCGGGCTCCCCGACGGGGACGGCCTGCACCTCGTCGCCGCGCAACGCGCCGCGGGTCGACGCGTTCCGGTATTGATACTGACCGCCCGCGACGCGCTCGCCGACCGGATCGCGGGCTTCGACAACGGTGCCGACGACTACCTGTCCAAGCCCTTCGCGCTGGCCGAGCTCGCCGCTCGGGTACGCGCACTGTGCCGTCGGCGCGAGCAGCCCGCGCACGCACGCATCGTGCTCGGTGACATCGACATCGATCTGCCACGGCGCCGCGTCCAGCGCGCAGGCATCCTGCGCTCGCTGACCCCCAAGGAATTCGCCGTGCTCGAATTGCTCGCCACCCGCGCGGGCAACGTCGTTTCCCGCTCCGAGCTCATCGAATGTTGCTGGGACGAGATGGCCGAACCCGCGTCGAACGTCGTCGACGTCGTCGTCGGGCAGTTGCGCCGCAAGCTGGGTGCTCCGCAGGTCATCGATACCGTTCGCGGCGCAGGCTTCATGATCGGAAGTGCACCGTTCGCACAGTGAATTCCCTGCTCGACGGGCCGGGCGGCAGGACCATCGGCACGGTCGCGGCCCGCCCCGCGGTAGCGAGATTGCGGCGAACCCGCTGGCACCTGACAGCACTGATAACCGCGGTCACCGCGACCGCGTTGACCATCCTCGGGCTTGTCGCGGCAACCATCGACTCGCGTTCACGCGATCACGCCATCGATAACTCCCTCGACCGCGTGGTGACCGGGCTCTACCGTGCCATCAACCTCCCGCCCGACGAGGACGCCGTCGACCTGAGCCAGATCGAGAACGACACGCTGGCCAACGGTGAAACCGCGGTCATGATCGTCAGCTCCGACGGTGACGGGAAGTGGACCGAGAGCTACGCCCACCTGCGCTCGTGGTTGCCCAAGGACGACGGTGCGGCGGCACTGGCCGACGACGCGGTCTTCGCGGACGAGACCGTCTTCCGCGACGGGTTCGACAACATGGGCCGCCCCGTCCGGATCGCGGCCACGCCGATCTCCTGGGAGAACTCCAGAGTAAAGGCGGTTGTCATCGCGGGCACGAATCCTGGTCTGTGGGACCGCGATCGGGCGCTGCTGATCTGGGGGCTCGCCGTCGGCGGCGGCACCCTGGTCGCCCTCTCCGCCATCGCGGGGCACGTGCTTTCGGGTCGGAGTATGCGCCAGGTCATGGTGATGGTCGAAGAGCAGGAGCGATTCCTCGGCGACGCGGCGCACGAACTGCGCACCCCGCTGACCACGCTGCGGCTGGTCACCGAGCCGCGCGAGCGCGCGGCTCCCGACAGCCGGCGGGCGCTGACCGACGCGCGGTCACTCGGCGATCGGATGGAGCGCATCGTCGCGGGGCTGCTCGCAAGGGCCCGCATGCAGGCGGGCGTCACCACGATGGAGAGGGTGCAACTGCTGCTGGATCAGCTCACCGAAGCGGTCGTCGAGGAGTTCCCCCAGGCGAATATCGCCGTCCAGGTGAATCCGACGGTTGTGGTCGGCGATCCGAGCCTGCTGAGCCTCGCGGTGCGCAATCTGATCGAGAACGCGATCGTGCACGGCGCGGTGAACCGCAGCGCACCGATCGAGGTACATGTGGCCGACGGGCGCGTCCGCGTCCGCGATCACGGCGCGGGAATCAATCCGCAACTGTCGAGCAACCCTTTCCAGCGCGGTGTGACCGGAGGACGTGGCAGCGGGATCGGCCTCGCGCTCGTCGCCTGGATCGCGGACCTGCATGGCGGCAGCGCGTCGATGGAACCGGCGGCGGGCGGCGGCACAATCGTCTCGATCGCCTTGCCACCGCCGCCGCTCGATCACTCCTGACTCGGTGGCCCTCGCCCTCAACTCTCGAGTGGTACCGGCTCCAGGATCTCCGGGCGTGGCTCGGGTGCGGCGATGCGCAATGCGTCGGCCGAGGCATCGTCGGGCTGGGTCTGCGAGCGGATCTCGGCCTCGACCCTTGCCTGGTACGTCTTCACCTCACGGTCGATTTCGTCGTCGTCCCAGCCCAGCACCGGTGCGACAAGCCGGGCCACCTGTTCTGCGCAGTCCGCGCCGCGATGGGAGTACTCGATGGAGATCCTGGTCCGCCTGGCCAGGATGTCCTCCAGGTGCAGCGCACCCTCCGCGGCGGCGGCATAGACGGCCTCCACTTGCAAATACGACGGTGCGTCCATAATCGGTTGCAGCAGTTCGGGTTTGCCATCGGCCATGGCCATCACCTCGTCGATGAGCGAGCCGTAGCGATCCAGCAGATGCTCGATTCGGTACGGGTGCACGCCGTAGGCCTCGGCCAGCTGCACGGTCTGGTTGATCAACGCGAAGTATCCGTCGGCGCCGAGCAACGGGACCTTCTCGGTGATCGATGGCGCAACTCGGGCCGGAATATCGTGCGCCGCTTCATCTACCGCGTCGTAGGCCATCACCCGATACGTGGTGTACTTGCCACCCGCGATGCCGACGAGACCGGGCGCGACCCGCGCGACGGCGTGCTCACGCGAGAGCTTCGAGGTCGAATCACTCTCTCCCGCAAGCAAAGGCCGCAAGCCCGCGTACACACCGTCGATGTCGGCGGGTGTCAGCGGGGTGACGAGCACCGCGTTCACCCGGTCGAGCAGATAGTCGATATCGGCCTTGGTCGCCGCGGGATGCGCGAGGTCGAGGTTCCAGTCGGTGTCGGTGGTTCCGACAATCCAGTGCGCGCCCCACGGGATCACGAACAGCACCGAGGTCGGGGTGCGCAGGATGATCGCGGCATCGCTGACGATGCGGTCGCGAGGCACCACAATGTGCACGCCCTTGGAGGCGCGCACGTGGAACCGGCCGCGGTTGCGCGAGAGCGCCTGCACCTCGTCGGTCCACACACCGGTCGCGTTGATGACCACATGGGAGCGGACTTCGCCGGTGCGGCGGTCCTCGCTGTCGCGGATCTTCACCCCGACCACCCGGTCGGCCTCGCGGAGGAAGCCGACGACCTGGGTGGAGGTCCGGATCACCGCGCCGTAGTGCGCCGCGGTGCGTGCGACGGTCATGGTGTGCCTTGCGTCGTCGACGACCGTGTCGTAGTAGCTGACACCGCCGACGAGCGAATCGCGCCGCAGTCCGGGAGCCAGCCGCAGCGCGCCGTGCCGAGATAAATGGCGTTGTCCTGGAACGGATTTGGCGCCACCCATGGTGTCGTAGAGCATCAGACCGGCCGCCACATACGGGCGCTCCCATGCGCGGTGGGTCAGCGGATAGAGGAAGCGCAGCGGTTTCACCAGGTGCGGCGCCAGCGTGGACAGCGCGAGCTCACGCTCCTTCAGCGCCTCGCGCACCAGCCCGAACTCCAGCTGCTCCAGATACCGCAGACCGCCGTGGAACATCTTCGATGACCTACTCGAGGTGCCGGAGGCGAGGTCACGCGCCTCGACAAGCGCGACATTCAGGCCGCGGGTCGCCGCGTCGAGCGCGATGCCCGCGCCGACAACGCCACCGCCGACAACGACAACGTCGAAGTGGTCCTTACCCAATCGCTCCCACGCCGCCGTACGCTGCTCGGGGCCGAGGAACTGCGATTCCGGTTTCTTGGTCATTGCTCGACTCCTCCAGCCGACGCCGGCGTCGGGTGTAGACGACGTTGTGGTCTTCGCGGGCACACGATCGAGCTGCTCTGGTACAGGCTATGCGAGTCGAGGTGCAACCCCCGGCCGTGGCACCGACCGTGTCGCTGGACGCTACCCGCCGGTAACCAAGATTTACAGTAGTCCGGCCATACCGGCCCCGCGATGTGACGGCGGCGCGCGCGATACGCAACGCGTCGCGTCGTTTCATACGCAGCACGCACAGCATTGAGTAGCCTGCACGAATGCGTCGCTATGTGGCCGCCATCGATCAAGGCACGACCTCGAGTCGCTGCATGGTTTTCGACAGACAGGGCCGCGTTGTCGGCGTTGCCCAACGCGAGCACGAGCAGATCTTCCCCCGACCCGGCTGGGTCGAGCACGACCCGGAAACCATCTGGCGCAATACCGCATTCGTGCTCGGTGAAGTATTGCGGACCACCGACCTCGGCGCGGACGACATAGCCGCGGTCGGGGTGACCAACCAGCGCGAGACGACGGTGGTGTGGGAGCGCGCGACGGGCAAACCGATTTACAACGCCATAGTCTGGCAGGACACCCGCACCGACCGGCTGGTGACCGAGTTGGGCGGCGAATACGGCGCGACCCGCTATCAGGATCGCACCGGGTTGCCGCTGTCCACCTACTTCGCCGGGCCGAAATTGCGCTGGATTCTCGATCATGTCGACGGTGCCGTGGAACGCGCCGAGGCGGGCGAGCTGTGTTTCGGCACAATGGACAGCTGGGTGCTGTGGAACCTCACCGGCGAGCACATCACCGACGTGACCAATGCTTCGCGCACCATGCTGATGGATCTGCGCACGTTGCGATGGGATCCGGAGATCTGCGCGGAATTCGGTGTGCCACAGGCGATGCTGCCGGAGATTCGCAGTTCGTCGGAGGTGTACGCGGAGATCACGGCGGGACCGTTGGCGGGTACTCCGGTCGCCGGCATCCTCGGCGACCAGCAGGCGGCGACTTTCGGCCAAGCCTGCCTGGCTCCCGGCGAGGCCAAGAACACCTATGGCACCGGCAATTTCATGCTTTTGAACACCGGTTCGACGCCGGTGCTCAGCAAGCACGGACTGCTCACCACCGTGTGCTATCGGCTCGGCACCGAGCCTGCCGTGTACGCGCTGGAGGGCTCGATCGCGGTCACCGGCTCACTGGTGCAATGGTTGCGCGACAACCTCGGGATCATCTCCACGGCAGCGGAAATCGAGCCGCTGGCGCGCAGCGTCGAGGACAATGGCGGCGCCTACATCGTGCCCGCGTTTTCCGGGCTGTTCGCGCCGCGTTGGCGTCCGGACGCACGCGGCGTGATCGCCGGGCTCACCCGCTTCGTCAATAAGGGCCACCTGGCGCGAGCGGTGCTGGAGTCCACCGCGTTTCAGACCCGCGAGGTGGTGGACGCCATGCGCGCGGATGCCGAATCCGAGCACCTCGACCTGGAGCTGACGACATTGAAGGTGGACGGCGGCATGGTCGGAAACGACCTGCTCATGCAATTCCAATCCGACATTCTCGACGTCCCCGTGGTGCGCCCGGTGGTCAACGAAACCACCGCTCTCGGTGCGGCATACGCCGCAGGTCTCGCGGTCGGCTTCTGGCCGAGTACCGATGACATCCGCGCCAATTGGGCCGCCGATAAGACCTGGCGACCGACCATGTCCGCCGAGGACCGCGACCATCAGCTGACAGAGTGGAACAAGGCTGTGGAACGAACCTACAACTGGGCCTCTTGACTATCCCGAACCCGCCAGTGGCACAACATATTTGCCATTGTGCGAGCGGCAACTGGTCGTGACATCACCGAAGCGCGGAAGCCGTGGGCCGCGATGCGGCCCACGGCTACGCCGCGATGGTCCGGACTAGAACTCGGATTGCGGCAGAGCGACGGCGGGCGGACACCACGTCGTCACTGGCTGACAGGGCGGAGGCGGCGGCGGGCAGTCGGTTGTCACCGGCTGACAAGGACCCGCCTCAGCAATACCCGGCGCAAGAAAGACCAAGCCCCCTGCGATAAGAGCACCCGTAATAAATTTTGCGATCATGAATTGATTCCCCTCCCATGAGATCAAATACGGACGCTACCGCAGCGGCCGCCCCACAGCAATAGGATCGATCAACGCGGTGGACCGAAAGATGGTGCGGCAGTCACTTATTCACACCGGCACGAGCCAAGCGTTCGATGGCCTCGGTCAGTGTCGCGGCATCCGAGGTGGTGAAGCACATGCGGATCGAGTTGCGATAGCCGCCCTCGACCGCGAAGGCCGAGCCGGGGACATAGGCGACGCCTTCGGCCAGTGCGCGCGGGAGCAGCGCCTGGGTATCGGTGCCGTCGGTGAAGTCGGCCCATACGAACATGCCGCCGGCCGCCTCGGTGCAGACGATCCGAGCACCGAAGCGGTCGCGCGCGGCGTGTACCAGGGCCTTGGCCCTGGCGCCATAGGCGGTGCGAACGCTATCGACGTGGGCGGTGAGCCAGGTCTCGTCGGCAAGTAGCTCGGCAGCGATCTGCTGGGTGAGTGCCGAACCGCAGAGGTCCGCTCCCTGTTTCAGCAGTTCCACCCCGCGGCAGACTCTGTCCGGTGCGACCATCCAGCCGACGCGCAGACTGGGTGAGAGGATCTTCGAGGCGCTGGAAAGCCGAATCACGTTGCGCGAGTAGGTGGCAACCGGCTCGGGCGCGGGACTGTCGAACCACAGTTCGCCGTACGGATCGTCCTCGATCACCCAGAAGCCGTGCGCATCGGCCAGTTCCGCCAATTCGCGACGACGCTGTGGGCTCATCGTCACTCCGCCGGGATTGTGGAAGTTGCTGACGGTGTGCACGAAGGCGGGACGTTCGCCGCGCGCGAGTAGCTCCGCGAGCACGTCGACCCGCATGCCGTCGGCGTCCAGCGGCACCGCGACGATCCGCGCCCCGGCCGCCCGGAACACTTGCAACGCACCGACATACGCCGGATCCTCGACGATCACCAGTGCGCCGGGATCCAGCAGCACCTCGGCGAGCAGCGACAGCGCCTGTTGCGAGCCGTGGGTGACGAACACTTCCTCGACCGGGACGACGCGGCCGAGCCGGGCCGACTCGCGCTCGGCGAGTACGGCGCGCAGCGGCGCCCAGCCCGGCGATTCGGTGTATTGCAGGCAGCTCGAATTGCTCAGCGCGGTCTCCGCGGCAGCGGCGATCCGTTCGCGCGGCATCAGCGCGGCATCGGGAAGCCCGCCCGCCAGGCTGATCACGTCGGCTCGGGTGGTGAGCTTCAGCAGATCGCGGATCGCGGAACTCTGCAGACCAGCGAGCTTGGCTGCGAGCGGTGGGTTGGTCGGTGGCATGCGCACCTCCGGGGACGCCATGGATACACGAGACCTCAACTGTCTCAGATCCAATACCAGAATATGAAACTAGTTCCCATATGATGGGAACTAGTCACCGCTGCCTGACCGCGAACAATAACTTCTTGCCGTCCCGGTCGACCGTCAGGACCGTTTGCGGATACACGATGGTCGTGCCGTCGGCACGGTGTTCGGTTAGGTCCACATCGTAGGCGTCCTGGGCGGTCGCGGTGATCCGCACGCAATGCGTCGTGCCCACCGGGATCTCGTCGTTGATGGCTTTCTGGAGGACCTCCGCGGGCGACAGGTACTCCGCATCCGCCGCGAGGTAGCTGCGGGCCCGCTCGCCACTGCGCTCGACGTAGTACGCGTATTGGAAGCCGAGAATCGCGCCCGGTCCGCTATTGGTGTCGCCGGCACCGTTGCCGACAGTCACCTTGCCGTCGTTGCTGGCCGGGCAGCTCAGCGCGGCCGTCGGCGTGGCCGGTGGTGGCGGTAGCGCCGCCGAACCGCCGCCGCTATCGCGATTCACCGCGATAATGGTCGCCACCAACGCGCCGACGACCGCGATCGCCGCGACCGAGCCGAGGACGATCCAGCGGCCTCGTGAACTCTTCTTTCGGTTCGGTGTGAACACCGGAGTCGGGATGGCGCTCGGAGCCAAGCGCTTGGCGATGGGATCGTCCGACCACGACAGGACCGACTCCGGGGTAGGCGGTGGCGTCGGCACACCGCCGGTTTCGGTCGGCTGATTCCACCAGGTGTCGCGCTCGCCGGGTGGCGCCACCTGGTGACGGACGGTGACGTCCTCATCGGTGGCGGCCGGGGGCCGCGGGGCCCCGGGCGCGGGGGTGAAGGGTGGCGGCGTATCGGGAAAGACCGTGGTGTCCGGCGCCCGATACTGCGGGGACGGTGGCGGCACCGTCGGCGGTTCGTCCGCAGGGCGCCAGATCAGCTCGGGGTGTTCGGCAACCGGCTCCGACCACTGCGGGGGCTGCCCGCTCGTCGGCGGACCGAAGTCGTCCATCGGCGGACCGAACTCGTCTACCGGCGGACCGAAATCACCCATCGGCGGACCGAATTCGCCCATCGGCGGACCGAAATCACCTACCGGCGGGCCGAAGTCCGATCTCGACTGGTCGGATTCTTTATCGTCCTCGGAACCCACGCCAAATCCTTTCCCCAGGACACACGTGTGGGGCGGTCGCGAACGACCGCCCCACCCGTCGAATCAGCTCGTGTCAGTACTGGAGCGAGCCACCCCACTGAGTGGTGACACCAGCCACGTTGACCGTCTGCGGAAGCACCTCGCCCGACTGCACGGGAAGTTTAACTTGCGCCGCGGCTTCGAGGGCAGCCGCGCCACCCGGTTGGGCCGCGATCCAGTGCTCGACAGCCGCCTTCGCCTTGTTCAGCTCGGTGGTATCGAGAACTACAGCGTTCTTGTTGTCGGCCAACCCCTCGCCACCGGTGTAGCTGGTGAGCTTGATGGTGTTGGAGTCGACGTACTCGACCGAAACACCGGCCTCGCCCGCACCGGTCGGGGTGCGGTAGCCGACGGTGCCGACATAGCCCGCCGCATTGTTGAAGTGGTGAGTGTTGGCAACGAAGCCGGGCGCCAGCGCACCGCCATCGATGTTCGCACCGATCTCCGCGTGCGGACCGGTCATCTCGACGACCGGAGCGGCGGGCGCTGTCTTCAGCTGCGGCGCCTGCCAGCGCGGCGGCTGCTGCACCAGGGTCTGCGATTCGGGCTGTGTCGCCTCGACATTCGAGTCGGTGCCAGGCGCTGTGCCCGGCGTACCCGGCTTGGTCGCACCCGGCTCGACAGGCTTCGGATTGCCGGGAGCTGGATCCGGCACCACGGCAGGCTGGGCGAGGCCCGGCTGACCAGGAACCGGCAGCGGCGCGATACGCGGAGTGGTGACACCCGGCTGAGTCGGCGCGGCGAGCTTCGGATCCTTCGGCGGATTCGGCATCACCTGGTTCGGGTCCGGAGTCGTGACACCCGGCTGGCTCGGTGTCGGCTTGGACTCCGGCTTGCCTGGTTCAGGCTTGTTCGGCTCCGGCTTGGTGGTTTCCGGCTGCCCCTGGTCTTCCGGCGCGTCGGTCACCCCCGGCTGCGCAGGCGCCGGTGCAGGTGCTGTTGGTGTGGTCGGCTCGTTGGGAACTGCCCCCGCCGGCGCCGCGAAGAGAGTGGCCACTGCGGCCGCGGTGGCAAGCGGCAACGATGTACTCGCCATCGCTCGCTGCGCCCGACTCGGCTTACGATGTTTCACTTTTCGCAAATCCCTTCCCGGGTCCGACCGAACCGGTCGCACTCAGTTATCTCTGGTGAGACGCACGGCCGCCGAACAGCTTCAGGGCCATTCGCCGTATCCCGTTTGGAAAGGATCGATCCCCCCAACACAGAACCACGCGACCGCCCTCCGATCGCATCTCTGCGGGAAGTGAACCACATGTGAGCCGCACTGGCAACGCAATGAAATATGCCCAACACCAGGAACACTCACGCAGGCGTCATCAGTGCTCCCGACCTCGACCGGCAGCGGCACCGATCTCCGTCGATCAGTCCAAGTCGTCGTGGCGCATCAGCAGGCGCGCGGCTTCGGTGACCGAGCCGGTCAGAGACGGATATACCGAGAAGGTTTGGGCAAGATCGTTGACGGTCAGATTGTTCTGTACCGCCAGGGCGATCGGCAGGATCAGCTCCGAGGCGATGGGGGCCACCACGACACCGCCGATCACCACGCCGGTCGCGGGCCTGCAAAAGATCTTCACGAAACCTCGGCGCAAGCCCGACATCTTGGCGCGCGGATTGGTGTTCAACGGCAGCATCACCGTGCGGGCCGGCGTCTCGCCGTTATCGATGGCGGTCTGGCTGACACCGACGGTCGCGATCTCCGGACGGGTGAACACCGCAGAAGCGACGGTCTTCAGCCGGATCGGGCTGACGCCCTCACCCAGCGCGTGATACATCGCGATACGGCCCTGCATCGCGGCCACCGAGGCGAGCGGCAGCAGCCCGGTGCAGTCGCCCGCGGCGTAGATGCCGGGAACCGAGGTGCGCGAGACCCGGTCCACCCGCAGATAGCCGCGGTCGAGCTCGATGCCGACCCGGTCCAGACCGAGATCATCGGTATTGGGAGTGGAACCGACGGTCATCAGTGCGTGGGTACCTGTGACGGTCCTGCCATCGGACAGTTTGACCACGATGCCGTCGGCGGTGCGCTCCACCGCGTCGGCGCGCGCGTGCTTGACCAGCTCGACACCGCGCTCGGCGAGCGCGTCCTCCAGCACGAGCGCGGCGTCCGCGTCCTCGCCGGGCAGCACCCGGTCGCGGCTGGACACCAGCCGCACGTGCACACCCATTTCGGTGTACGCCGATACGAATTCGGCGCCGGTGACACCGGAACCGACCACAACCAGGGTCTCCGGCAGCTCCTCCAGGTCGTAGAGCTGGCGCCAATTCAGGATGCGCTCGCCGTCCGGCTCGGCACCGGGCAACACGCGCGGGCTCGCGCCTGTGGCGATCAACACCACCTCGGCCTCGACAACCCGCTCCTCGCCGCTGTCCAGAATGGCGCGTACCTGATGCGCGGCAAGGCCGGACGCGGCGTCGATCAGCTGTCCGCGCCCCGCGAGCACCGTCACCCCGACGGTCTGCAGCTTCGACCTGATGTCGGAAGACTGCGCGAGCGCAAGCGCTTTCACACGCGCGTTCACCTCTGGCAGCTGGATGGTCGCCTGACTGGGATCGAGGGTGATGCCCAGGTCACGGGCGCGACGCAGGTCGGTGCGCACGCCGGTAGATGCGATGAATGTCTTCGAGGGCACACAGTCCCACAGCACGCACGCGCCGCCGATGCCGTCGGAATCAATCAAAGTCACCGCCGCGCCGTGCTGCGCCGCGACCAGCGCCGCTTCGTAGCCGGCCGGTCCGCCACCGATGATCGCGATGCGGGTCATGGATACCTCCGCTCGAGCAGTTCGACCGGGATCTCCGGTACCTCGGACAACGTTAGCTGGGGCGGTTTGCCGCTGCTTCGCGCGGTTGCGGCAGCAAGGGCGGCGCGCACAAGACGGACATCTGACGGGATGGAGTCGATGTTCGGCAGTTATTGGATACCCTTTGCTGGTGCCGATCTACGCCGCCTACGGGTCGAACATGGACTCGTCCCAGATGCTCGAGCGCTGTCCGCACTCCCCCATGTCCGGTACGGGCTGGTTGGAGGGCTGGCGTCTGACCTTCAGTGGCGACGACATCGGCTGGGAGGGACCGCTGGCCACCGTCGTCGAGGAGCCGGGATCCCGGGTCTTCGTCGTGCTCTACGACGTCTCGCCGGAGGACGAGCAGCGCCTGGACCGTTGGGAGGGCTCCGATTTCGGAATCCACCGCAAGGTCCGACTACGCGTATCACCGAACCCGGGCAGCGGCGCACCGCCGATCCTCGCCTGGCTCTATGTGCTGGACGCCTACGAGGGCGGCCTGCCATCGGCGCGCTACATCGGCGTGATCGCCGACGCGGCCGAGAAGGCGGGCGCGCCCGAGGACTATGTGCATTCCTTGCGCACCCGCAACAGTCGCAACGTGGGGCCGGGCAACTTCGGCTGACCCGACACCCGCCATAGCGAAGCGGCCGAACCCGACAGGCGTACCTCCGCCTTCGCTCCGGCCGTGCGCGGTTCGACGGCTTCGCTCCGGCCGTGCGCGGTTCGACAAGCTTCGCACCGGCCGTGCGCGGTTCGACGGCTTCGCACCGGCCGTGCGCGGTTCGACGGCTTCGCACCGGCCGTGCGCGGTTCGACGGCTTCGCACCGGCCGTGCGCGGTTCGACGGCTTCGCACCAGCCGGGCAGGGTTCGACTGCTTCGCACCGGCCGGGCGCGGTTCGGCCGGTGCGCTATGAGCGTGGTTTGTCGCTCAACCCGCTTGCAGGACGATGTTGCTCAGCACTCGGACACCGACCGCGAGCGCCCGCTCGTCGATGTCGAACGTCGGCTGGTGCAGGTCGAGCTGCTCACCGTGACCGGACCAGACGCCGAGGCGCGCCATCGCGCCCGGCACCTCCTCCAGATACCAGGAGAAGTCCTCGCCGCCGCCGGACTGCATGGTGTCGGCCAGCGCGTCGGGACCGATATCGCGGATCGCGTCCTCGAACATCCGCGTCGACTGCTCGTCGTTGACCACCGGCGGCACGCCACGCTTGTAGTTCAGCTGGTACCGCACACCGGTCGGGGCGAGCAGGCCGTCCACGATCTCGCGCACCATCGGCTCCAGCAGCGACCAGGTCGCGTGATCTCCGGTGCGTACGGTGCCGATGAGCATGCCGGTCTGTGGAATCGCGTTGGGCGCCTTGCCGGCGCTGACCGCGCCCCACACCATCACGGTGCTGGTGCGTGGATCGATACGACGGCTGAGCAGTCCCGGCAGACCGGTGATCACGGTGCCGATCGCGTAGACGAGGTCACTGGTCAGGTGCGGCCGTGAGGTGTGCCCGCCCGGCGAATCGAGCACAAGCTCGATGGTGTCGGCGGCCGAGGTGATCGCACCGACCCGGACGCCGACGCGCCCGACTTCCAGCCGAGGATCACAGTGCAGCGCGAAGATCCGCTCGACGCCCTCCATGGCTCCGGTGGCCACCACATCGATCGCACCGCCCGGCATGACTTCCTCGGCGGGCTGGAATACCAGCCGCACGCCCTGCGGCAGGTCGGCGTCGGCAAGCGCGAGCGCGGTGCCGAGCAGAATCGTGGTGTGCGCGTCGTGCCCACAGGCATGCGACACCCCCGGCACGGTGGAGGCGAAGCTGAGGCCGGTGAACTCTTGCAGCGGGAGGGCGTCCATATCGGCGCGCAGTCCGATCCGCGGTCCGTCCGGCCCGATGTCACAGATGAGCCCGGTGCCGCCGGGAAGCACCTTGAACGAAAGCCCGGCCTTCGTCAGCCACGCCGAGACGAACTCGGTGGTGGCGAACTCGGTGCGGGAAAGCTCCGGGTTCGCGTGGATATGCCTGCGCCAATGGACGAGATCGACCGTGTGCTCGGCCAGCCACGCCTCGACTACTTCCTGCCCGGTTCGCACGGCGGCCGACGATTCGGCGTTACCTGGGCTCTCCGTGGTTACGCAGGCCACCGCCTGCGGGCCCTTCGCTCGCCCCGCCAAACGGCCGGTAGTGCTCACCGAGTTTCCTCCTGTCGTTGAACGAGCCGTTGCAACAACCTGCCTCTGTCTTCTTCATCGCAAACGACGGCGATAGCGGTACGCGCGAGCGCGAGCGCGCCATCGGTTACCGCGCGATCGGCCGAAGCGTTGATACTCGCCGCGGCGAAGCCGGGCTGATGTGTCACCGCCCCACCGGCATCTATGCCGATGACCGGATGGATGCCCGGAATGACGTTGGTGACGTTGCCCATGTCCGTACTCCCGAGCGGTCGCAGCGCTTCGAGCTCCGGTGCGATCGGCACCCGGCCCAATTCGACGATCTGCTCGCGATAGGCAAACAATAATCCTGGATCGGGAGTTAGCTCGGTATATGTCGGCGCAACCGTCCGGATTTCGTGTGTGCAGCCGGTCCCCAGAGCACCCGCCTCGAAACAAGCCGACGCTCGTCGCATCAACGTGTCGAGGGATACGGAGTCGACTGCGCGTAGGTAATACAGCAGTTCCGCACGTCCGGGCACAATGTTGGGGGCTACGCCACCGTTGCTGACTATACCGTGCAGTTGCTGTCCAGGCAGGAGATGCTGCCTCAGCAATCCCAGCGCTACCTGCGCGATCGTCACCGCGTCGCCCGCGTTGCGGCCGAGCTCCGGCGCGGCGCTCGCGTGCGCCTCGCGCCCGTGGAAGGTCACCGACAGGTCCGCGAGGGCCAGTGATCGCGCGTCGACGATGTCGAACGGACCAGGATGCACCATCATCGCCATCGCGATGTCGTCGAAGGCGCCGCGCTCGAGCATCAGCACCTTGCCGCCGCCGCTCTCCTCGGCGGGCGTGCCGAGCACAACGACGGTGATACCGAGGGCGTCGGCAACCTCGGCGAGGCCGATGCCCGCGCCGACCGCCGCAGCGGCAATGATGTTGTGCCCGCAGGCATGTCCGATCTCCGGCAACGCGTCGTATTCCGCGCAGATGCCGACCTTCAGCTCCCCGCTGCCATAACTGGCGCGGAAGGCGGTCGGCAACTCCGCGACACCCATCTCGATCTCGAAGCCGCGCTCGGCGAGCGGCGCGATGGTCTTGGCGACGCTGCGGGTTTCCTCGAATGCCAGCTCCGGCTCGGCATGGATCGCGTGCGAGAGAGCGATCACTTCCGCGGCCGCGGAAGTGATCGCGGCGCCCGCCTTGCCGTAGTGATTGCTTGCCGGTCGCTCGAAACGATCAGCCGCACCCTGGCGCGCAGCGTGGTGGTCGCTGCGCGAATCAGGGAGTCCGCTGCGCGGTGGGGGCATGGAACACAGTGTCGCACTGTGCTGGCGATAGGGCGCAGCCTGCGTCGGTCCGACCGCCCACATCAGGGCGTGAGCAGTGGTTATCCGGCGGCGAACGCCAGGTTCTCCGGGGTGGTCGGGGTAGCGAGGCCCGCCAGCGCCTTGGCATGCAGCGCGCGCTTGATCACCGGCAGGTTCGGCTTGCGGTTGCCGGCGAGTATCGACGCCCGCGCGACGGCGGCACCCAGCAACGCCTCGGCATCGGCCTTGTCGTCGACGATGCCCGCGGCGATCGCCTGATCGGCGCCGTAGCGGTGGGCGGTGGTCATGGCCTCCAGAGCGACCTGGTTGGAGAGCCGCTCGGTCAGCAGTGCGTTCATACCAACGGTGAACGGCATGCCGAGGTGCACCTCGGGCAAGCAGTAGAAGCCGCGGTCTTCGCGCATCACACGGAAGTCGTGCGAGGTGGCGAGCATCGCGCCCGCCCCGAAGGCGTGGCCGTTGATCGCGGCGACCGTCGGCATCGGGAAGGCGAGCAGCCGGGTATAGAGCGAGTGCACTCGGTCCAGGTAGCCGTGCATCTTGTCCAGGTTGGCGAACAGCCAATCGGTGTCGAGACCGTTGCTGTAGAACTTCCCGGTCGCGGTGGTAACCAGGGCCGCGGGCCCCTCCGATGCCTCGACCTCATCGAGCAGGCCGTGGAATTCGTTGATCCAATCCGGATGGAAGCGGTTCTCACTGTCGGTCTGCCCCTCGTTCCCGAGGTAGACGACGAACACATCTCCTTCACGCGACAGATACGCCATGCGTGCAGCGTATCGGGTGCGGAGCACAACCCCTACTCGCGGGTAGCTTGCGCTCGGAGGGCGCGAAACAACGCACAGACACGCCGTCCCGACCATCGCCATCGCCATCGCCATCGCCATCGCCATCGCCATCGCCATCGCCATCGCCATCGACCGCACCGTTCGCGCCCCGACCCCTCCGAGACAACCGAACGCCCTCTCCCGAAATCGCAAGAATCTCCGACCACGCCCCCACCACGGAGCGAGTCTTACGAGCGACGTTCGCGGCCGGCTCGCGTCCGAGCGGCCGAAGCGCATGCGCCGCAGGCGCGAGTCTCGGCCGCTCGGACGCGAGCCTTCGGGGCCGCGAACACGCAGCGCCGCAGGCGCTGCAAAACAAACAGAGCTATCGTGACCTCATGCTTGCCGAACAGGCCGCCGAGGCGATCGCCGAACGTACGGGAGTCGAGCGTCACCGGGTTGCGGTGGTGCTCGGATCTGGGTGGCAGGAGGCCGCGGCGGAGATCGGGGCGCCGACCGCGTCGGTGCCGATGCCGGAGCTGCCCGGGTTCGGGACGCCCAGTGCGCAGGGACATGTCGGCATGGTGCATTCCGTTGCTGTCGATGACACCCCGGTGCTGCTGCTGATGGGCCGCCAGCATCTGTACGAGGGTTACCAACCGGCCGAGGTCGTGCATCCGGTGACCGCTGCCATCGCCGCCGGAGCCGAGACCGTGGTGCTGACGAATGCGGCGGGTGGCATCCGTGACGGGTTGTATGTCGGTGAGCCGGTGTTGATCGGCGATCATCTGAATCTCACCGGCCGTACGCCGCTGACCGGGGCCACCTTCGTCGACCTTGTCGATGCCTGGGATCCCGAGTTGCGCGCGCTGGCAAAGGAAATCGATCCGAGCCTGACCGAGGGCGTGTATGCCGGCCTGACCGGACCGCAGTATGAGACGCCCGCCGAGATCCGGATGCTGCGCACGATCGGCGCCGACCTTGTCGGCATGTCGACGGTGCTCGAGGCCATCGCCTGTCGGGCGCTCGGTGCGCGGGTGCTCGGCATCTCGCTGGTCACCAATCTGGCCGCCGGTGTCACCGGTGCGCACCTTTCACACGCCGAGGTGCTCGCCGAGGGACATGCCGCGGCACCGCGCCTCGGCAAACTGTTGCGCGGCGTGCTGGAACGGCTGTAGATGCTGCGCTTCGGCACTGCTGGGCTGCGCGGGCCCATTCAGGACGGCCCCGACGGCATGAACCTGACCACCGTGAGCAGGACGACGGCCGGTCTCACCGCATGGTTGCGTGACCGCTGTCTCGGCGGTGGCGCGGTGGTTGTCGGTCGCGACGCTCGTCACGGGTCCGCCGAATTCGCCATCGCCACCGCGGAAATCTTTGCCGCCGCGGGCTTTCCGGTGACGCTGCTGCCGCGTCCACTGCCGACGCCGATTGTCGCGTTCGCGGTTCGGGAACTGGGAGCCGTTGCCGGAGTACAGATCACCGCCTCGCATAACCCTGCGACGGACAACGGCTACAAGGTCTATCTCGACGGTGGCGCGCAACTGATCGCGCCTGCCGACACCGAGATCGAGCGCTGCATCGAGGCGGTACCCGAACCGATTGCCCGCGCTACGGTGACCGCAGCCGATGACGATCTGGTGCGACGCTACCTCGACCGTGTGACCCGGCTGCCGGAACTGATCGGCGGCCCCGGCGAACGCTCCGATATCCGTATCGTGCTCACCGCGCTGCACGGCGTCGGCGGCGACACCGCGGTGAAAGCACTCACGGACGCCGGATTCGCGCACTTGCATGTCGTCGGCGAACAATTCGCACCGGACGCCGACTTCCCCACTGTCGCCTTCCCGAATCCCGAAGAACCCGGCGCCACCGACCTTTTGCTCGCCACCGCCGAGCGGATCGGCGCGGATATCGCCATTGCTTTGGATCCGGATGCGGACCGATGCGCTGTCGGCATCCCGACCGCCGATGGCTGGCGCATGCTGCGCGGCGATGAAACCGGTGTGCTGCTCGGTGATTACGTGCTGCGCACTGCGGCACCGAACTCGTTGGTGGCCACCACAATCGTCTCCTCGCGGCTGCTGTCCAAGCTCGCCGCGTCCCGGGGCGCCCGCTACGCCGAAACGCTCACCGGCTTCAAATGGCTGGCCCGAGCAGGCGATGGCCTGGTCTACGCCTACGAGGAAGCGATCGGCCACTGCGTAGACCCGGCAACCGTCCGAGACAAGGACGGCATCTCCGCGGCCGTGCTCGCCGCCGATCTGGTTGCCCGACTGAAGGCCGTCGGCCGCACCCTCGCCGACGAACTCGACGACTACGCAATCGAATTCGGCCTGCATGCGGTCGACCAGGTCGCACTGCGCCTGCCGGACCCGGCCGCGGCGGCGGATGTGGTGGCCCGGTTGCGCACGACACCACCGGCCGAGATCGCGGGCGAGCCGGTGAAATGCACCGACATGCTCCTGGTGCGCGGACGAATGCGTACCGACGCACTAATTTTCGAGGGCGCCACGTCTCGCATCGTAATCCGCCCCTCCGGCACCGAACCAAAACTCAAGTGCTACGTGGAAGTCGTCGAGCCGGCACCGACCCCCGCGACCTTGGCCTCGGCAAAAATGACCGCAGCGCAACACCTCTCCGCCATCCGCACCTTCTGCGAGCAACTCACAAAGTAGCCTCGCAGAGCAATACGATTGCGATCAACGGTAGCCGAGTGGCGTCTCGAACCGCCCTTTCATCGCACATCAACAGTACCGAATCTTATTCGCTCACAACGTCATTCGCCGATCCAGCACCACCCACCACACGACCGGATCCACCGGCCGCTAGCCACCGGCCAAGGCCGATGAGGTGGTGACCGATAGTTGCGGATGAGGTTGGAGTTGTTTGATTCCGTTGTCGTAGAAGCGGTTTCCGGGATCGATCTGCTGGCGGAGTGGCCGAGGACGAGGTTCGCCGCTCAACCGCAATAGCCTTGTCCGGCATTCCCACCGTTGGAGTCGGCCGCTGCGGTGACGATGAGAAAATCTGACCGTGAACGAGCGACTCGCCGCCGAGATGTCCTTCAGCACTTTCGATTACGACGAGCAACTGCCGCGGCTGCCCATCCCGACATTGGAGGAAACGTGCGAGCGATTTCTGGGGCGATGTTCGCCGTTGCTGACCGACGATGACCTGACTGCCACGGCAGCGGCCGTGGAACAGTTCCTCGCGCCGGACAGTCCGGCACGGACGTGGCAGGACGAGATCGAGCGATTCGATCGGACACCCGGCGTCCACAGTTGGCTCGACGCGTTCTGGGCGTCTCGCCATCTCGGCTATCGGGACAGTATCGCGTTCAACGCGAATTCCTTCTTCTTGTTCACCGACTCGGAGCGTGGGCAACTCGAACGTGCCGCCGAACTGATCGTGCGCACCGCCGAGTACAAACTCGAACTCGACGCCGAGATGGTATCGCCCGTGATGCTGCGCGGCCGGCCAGTGTCCATGCATCAGAACAGGCGCTTGTTCTCCACGACCAGGATCCCCGGCATCGAATGCGACGCTGTGCGCTCCGCCTACAGCGCCGCGGAACCCGGCCCGTCAACGGCCAGGCACGTTGTCGTGCATTTCCGTCGTCATGCGTTCCGCATGGACATCCTCGCCGCTGACGGCACCCCGCATCCGATCGAGGACTTGATCGCCGGGCTGGACGCGATCAGGGGAGCCGATCCGGCCGCGGAGCCGTCGCTGGGAGCGCTGACAACACAACCGCGCGCGGCTTGGGCGAAGACCCGCCAGGCCCTCCTCGAAGATTCGGACAATGTCGCCGCGCTCGAGACGATCGAAACGGCGCTTTTTTGCGTCGCGCTCGAGGACTTCGCGCCCGAAGACGAACTCTCGGCCTGTAGCCAACTCCTGCATGGTGACGCCGGGAACCGCTGGTACGACAAAGCGTTGACATTCATCGTGTTCGCCGATGGTCGCGCAGGGGTCAACATCGAGGAGTCCGGCCTGGACGGAACCACCGTGGCCAGCTTCTGCGACGCAATACTGGCGAGTGCGACAACCATCTCAGCCGACAAGCCCGGCCGAGCTCCCGCGGTATCACCGATCGAATTCCGCCTCGACGGGGACCTGCGACAGGAAGTTCGGCAAGCCGCAGCCGACTTCGACAAGCAAACGGGCGAGACCAGCACGGCGATAGTGACATTCGACGACTTCGGCTCGGACACAGCCAAACGTCTCGGAATATCGCCGGATGCGTTGGTGCAAGTGGCTTACCAACTGGCTCATCAACGGTCCAGGGGATTGCTCGGCACCACCTACGAATCCGTTGCCGTGCGGCATTACCGGCACGGCCGCACAGAGGCCCTCCGGGCAGTCACCCCCGAAGTCGTTCACTTCGTGGCGTTGATGAACGACTCGACCGCCACGGCCACCGCTCGGGCCGAAGCGCTCCGTGCCGCGGCGGGGGCGCACGTCGCCAACACCAGAGACTGCCAGGCGGGGCGTGCTCCCGAACGGCACCTCGTGGAGCTACAGCGAATCCAGCGGCACCACGGCGATGAACCGCTCGCGATCTACGAATCGCCTGGCTGGAGGATTCTGCGTGATGACTATCTCAGCACCAGTTCCGTGTCATCGGTCAATGTTCGATTCTTCGGTTTCGGGCCGATATCGCCACAATGCATCGGGATCGGCTACCTAGTGCAGCCTGGCGGCCTCAACATATATCTCAGCACACTCGAGGGCATCGAACAGGACATGCGACAATTCGCGCACGCTATCTCTGTCGCTATTCCAGAGTTGCGCGATCTGCTCGAGAATACATCCATCGCCTAACATTGCTTGTCGACGACTTGTCGAATAGATGTCACCATGAGATGCGCGATGTGTTACGTGAGTGAGCGATCCACACAGCCTGACGCCGATAAATACGACAGTCATATGGCAGTCGAAGAAGTTGTGCGTACAGGCCACGAAGGCATGCTGGCAAACAAGTGAAAGCCTACCGAGAGCTTCTGGCGAATCGGACAGTATGCAATATGATCTTGCTCAGTCTACTGTTCCGGACTATTCTCAACTCCCAATCCCTGTTGTTGGTAATGCATGTGCGGAACACGTTGCATCTGTCCTACGGCGATGTGGGCTTATTAAGTGCTGTGGTCTATCTGTGTATGGCCGGGGGCGAGCTACAGCGCGGCCCGCGGCTCGATAGATTGGGCCTGCGGGCCACCATGACTCCAGCGATCCTGGTAACCGGGATCTGCTGGTTGATCGCACCATTCGCCTCGTTTCCGTTGTTGCTATTTCTCGCGGCGCTGGCGGGCTGGTTCGAAATGCCGGTCATCAACGTCACAAAACAGGCCATTTCGGTCGCCACTACCGAACATGAGCGGCGACCGGCGCTCGCCGCGTACGAGGTAACCGCGGATGTGTCGCTTTTGTTCGGGCCGCCGCTGGGTGTCGCAGCGATGAATATTTGGAACACGGCGGCGGTGCTGTTGGTTGTCCGATTGGTCGCCGTGGGTTGCGGAGTCGCATTATTGAGACAGAACCCACCGCTGCGCACCGATGCGAGCCAAGTGTCACGGCGTGCCCCCCGGCGATTCTGGAAACAGACCGGGTTCATGGCGGCATGTGTCGGATACGCCGCAGCCGTCGCCGTCCTTTCTGCGGAGGAATTGAGTGTCATCACGGTCATGCACAATTTCCACGCAACGCCGGCAATCGGACTGGTGCTAGCCATTGGCGCAGCCGGTGCGGTGGCCGGTGGGTACGGTTACGGCGCAATCTCCACAACCATCTCGCCGTATCCTCTGCTGGTAGGACTCGGATTCGGCGTGTTGCCTTGCGCCTTCGCACCCGGGCCGATTTCGCTGGCCATAGCCGTTTTCACAGCTGGTGCACTGGCCGGTGCTGTTTTCCCAGCCAGTTCCGATCGAATGAATGCCGTTGTATCCGAGGATGAACTCGGTGAGGCCCTTGGCTTTCATTTCAGTCTGATGTGGGTTGGCGTAGCTATGGGAAGTATCGTCGCGAGTAAGGCTATCGACGTCAGCGGTTCGTCAGGAGGATTCTTATTCTCGGCTGCGATCGGTATCGGTGCGGGAATCTGGCTGGGCAGGATCGCGGCGCGTGCCGCCCCCACACCCGGGGCGCCAGATCGAGTAAGCAGAGCACTCATTGTCACCGCGGTAGTTGCGAGTCGAGCAATCATTGCCGCTACCGCAAGAAGGATAACGGACAAGTTCGTGACTTTCGCGAAGACTGCACTTGCCCGCAAAATCGATATTCCACCCGACGCCCGGCCCGTCGAATATGACACCTCCGGGAAAAAATCGAACCCGCCGGTTTTCGGCCATCAAAGCCGAACGGAATCCTCGGCCGCATCATCAGTGGATTATGAAGCCGCCGACTTCGATCAGACCGTAGAGCGACGCGTCCTGACACCTTGGACCGAAACTTCGCCACCGCACAAGCGAAAAGGCCCATCGTGAAGCCGGGCGAACACTTCAACTCTGCGTTTTCACCAACTACTTCGGCTGTCCGACTATCGCCGAGCGAATGTCCGATACGTCAGTACCGCCACACGCACAACTATACAACTACGACCTCGAAGGTATATCAACCGTGACGCCTATTCGCACGCACAGTTCAATTCTTCCCAGTTCGCTCGGGCGCACAACCAGTACCACATATGAGAGACGCAGTCTAGATCGAGCCATAAATCTATCGGATGCCCATTGTCGTCAACCATTGACCTCCTCGCAAACAGAAATTGTCGATCGATTTCCAGAGCTGTTCCGCGAGGCGCGAGAGCAATCTCAGTCCGAGCTGGAGGAAGCGTTTCTCGACGCTTTTCTGCGTCTGGCCGGCGAGCCGATGCATCAGGATGCGTCCAGGTATATGCTGTCGTATTCCGCATCATCCGCAATCACAATGGTGGTGAGTCACTGCGCTCGCGCAGGCAAGCGAGTCGCCTTGATAGAGCCGGTTTTCGACAATATTTCATCGATCCTGCGCCGAGAGAATGTCGAGCTCGTGCCGCTGGCGGAGCAGGATTGCACCGTCGAACACCTGCCCGCGGCGATAGCTCGGCTCGAACCCGCGGTGATCTGGCTGGTCTCGCCGAATAATCCCACCGGATGGACGCTGTCCGAGTCGGAGTTCAGAACGCTGGTTCAGTGTTGCGCCGACCGTCGCTGCGCCTTGGTTCTGGACTCGTCTTTTCGCTTTTTTTCACCCCCGCCGATCGGCTGGTCGCAATACGAGGTTCTGGAGGAATCAGGAATCTCATATATTGTGCTCGAAGACACCGGCAAGACCTGGTCCACCAGTGAGATAAAAGTCGGATTGACGGTGTGCAGTCCGGATATGTACGCAGATATGTACCGACTGCACGACGATCTTTTGCAGAGCGTCTCTCCTTTCCATCTGCGGGTGCTGACGGAATTCATCGAGGACAGTTCGAAAAATGGAGTAGAACGTAGCATCATGCCTTCTGTACTACAGAACCGCTCCATGCTCCGGTCGATATTGTCGGACGCGGAATTTGAATTCGCTACCGAGTTACAATCGCCTGTTTCGGTGGACTGGCTGCTTCTCCGGGACGGACTCGATTGCGAGGACTTCGTGCACGAAGCGATCCAGGAGGGAGTTCACGTTCTACCCGGAACAAATTTCTTCTGGAATCAGCCGGAGCGTGGGCGAAACTTCGTTCGCGTTGCCTTGGCCCGCGATCCGCAGCTGATGCTGGAGGGTGCGCAATTGCTGCGAGACACCGCCATCCGGCTCGCCGCGAAGAATGTCTTACCATGAGCGCTCAGTCGAGCCGCTATCGTGCCTTGATCACCGGGGCTGATGTGATGCCGGCCGATATCGAATGGCTGCGGCAGCAGAATCTCGAGGTCGAAGTTTGTCGCTACGACCTATCCGAAATCGAGTTGGCGCGCGCTCTGATGGACAAGGACGCATACATTCTCGGCGGTGTAGAGCGTGCGACCGCTACCGCGTTGTCCACTGCCGATGACCTCGAGGCCATAGCGTTCATGGGTGTCGGGTATCACGCATACATCGATATTGCGGCAGCGACGGCGGCGGGTATCGCGGTGACCAACGCGCCCGGAGCCAACGCACGTGCGGTCGCGGAATTCACGATCGGTCTCATGCTCGATGCCTGGCGCAGGATCACGGACCTGTCGATGGAAACGAAGGCCGGTCGATGGCACGGGATCAAGGGACGCAACCTCTATGCGAGGACGCTCGGCATCGTCGGAATGGGAACCATCGGCACGATCGTCGCCCGGATAGCGGCCAACGGGTTCGGGATGCGAGTGGTCTACGTGAGCCGAACAGCCAAACCGGAACTGGAACGAGACATCGCCGCTCGCCGGGTCGAGCTGCCCGAGTTGCTCGCCGAGTCCGATGTCATCAGTCTCCATGCTTCCTACGGCCCGCAGACAGACCGGATCATCGGCGAAGCCCAACTCGCTGCCGTCAAGCCCGGCGCGATTCTGATCAACACTTCCGAAGCGGAGCTCGTGGATCCGACGCCGTTGCGAACCGCGCTGCTCGACGGTCGCCTCGCGGCCGCTGCCATGGACGGCTACTACATCGTGCCCGCGCCTGCCGCCCAGAACGATCCCCTTGGGTTGATGGCGTTGGGCAACAACAAGCTTCTCGTCACGCCGCACGCGGCCGGTGCTACCGAAGAGTCCTTCCGCGCGATACTCACGGCCAATGTCGAGTCCATCAAGAATCTCCTCGAGACAGGAGAAGATCCACGAGTTGTCAACCCTGGCTTCCGTGATCATGCCCGTTGGTCTGCTCGTGGGCGGTGATGAACGATGCTCAGCGGGGGCCGAATTGGCGATCACCCGCGTCGCCGAGGCCGGGGACGATGTAAGCGTCGGCGTTAAGGCCCGCGTCGACGGCGGCCGTTACCAGACGAACGGGGAAACCTGAATTAGCCAGTGCGGCAATGCCTTCCGGTGCGACGACCACGCAGACCGCGGTGATGTCGGTGGCGCCGCGAGCAACAAGTAGCTCCAGGGTGTGGCGCATCGAGCCGCCGGTGGCCAGCATCGGGTCGAGTACGAAGACCGGGAGATCGGAAAGATCCTCTGGCAGCGACTCCATATATGGGACCGGGCGGTGGGTCTGTTCGTCTCGGGCAATGCCGACGAAGCCGACTCTGGCGTCCGGAATCAACTCGGCGGCGGCGTCGATCATGCCGAGGCCGGCACGCAAGACCGGAACCAGCAGAGGCGGTTTCGCCAATCGCACACCCTCGACCTCGGCTACCGGGGTAGTGACCTCGAACCGGGTGACGGGGGCTTCCCGCAGCGCTTCATAGATCAGGATTCCGGTGAGATCGCGCAGTGCGGTACGGAAGGCCGGGTTGGCAGTCCTTGCATCACGCATCGTGGTCAGCAAGGCGGCGGCGAGTGGGTGGTCCACGGTGTGCGTATGCATGAGTGAACGATAAGGTCGACAACGAGTTCGACGCGCGACCTCCGGCCGGGGAATTTTTTTCGATGGGGTTGGAACCGATCCGCAAGGCAGCGCGTCGAACTAGGTGGATGACGTACTCTGCCTGGGAAGAAAAGAGACGGGGGAAGCACTATGCGAAAGATGTCGGCCGACACCGAGGGCATCGTTGCCTATGGTGCGACCGCCCACACCATGGCCGCGGAGATGGCGGCGGCCAGTGCGGGCGCGGCGGGGGCCAATCCCGCGCTACTCGGTCCGGTCATGGGGTTGATCGGTGGAGATTTCATGGCCGCCTATGCCGCGGCCCATGCCGGGCACGTCGCGGCGATCGGCCAGCTTTCCGCGGTACTGACCAGCGTGGGTGGTGCCGCCACCGGCGCGGCGGTCGTGCTGGAAGAGACCGACCAGACCAACGCCACCTCGATAAGCAACGCCGACGCCGGACTGGACGGGTGACTCGGTGATCGATATCAGCGCCCTCGCCAAGCCACTGCTCGACCTGCTCTCCAGCTTCGGCTCGGGAGTCATGTCGACCGACGGCCCCTCCGGCCAGTTGCAGTCCACCTCGAGCATCATCGACCAGATCCACGCGTTCGGCCGCAACAGCATCAACGGCATGAACGAGGCGTGGGACGGTAGGGCCGCCGATTCCGCCACCGCGAAGGCGTTGCGGGTGCAGACCTCCGCCGCGACCATCTCCGATCGTGGCAACGACATGGCTTCGGTTGTCGATCAGGCTGCCGCGGGGGTCGAGACCGGGCAGAAGGAACTCAGCGGGATCGTCGAGTCGTTCGTGAACACGGCGTCCGCGATGGGTCCGACCATCGCGACACCGGCAGGTTTCGCGGTACTCGTCGGCTCCGCGATCGACCATCTCGGCCAGGGCTTGAACGTGGTCGGGCGGGTGCGCAACGAGCTCGATACGCATACCGCGAGCATGACCGAACTGACTCCACCGCCGTCGACATCGCCCGCGTCGATGCCCACCGGACTGGCGAGCAGTGCGAGTTCGGGGGCCAGCCAGCTTGTGTCGACCCTGAGCGGTGTCGGCAGTTCCGCCGGCGGCATGCTCACCGCCATGGCGACTCCCGTGTCCAGCGCCACACCGTCCAAATCCGGTTCGTCGCCGAGCACACCGGGTTCGCATAAGCCCAACGGCAGTTCCTCGGAACAGACGCCCGACGGCAAGGGAGTCAAGGTGACGCTGCCGGACGGCAGCATCGTCGAGGCCCCTAACGAGAAGGCCGCGCAGGCGGTTCGCTCCGCGCTCGGCACCCTCGGCACGCCGTACGTATGGGGCGGCACCAGCCCGGGCTCCGGGCTCGACTGCAGCGGGCTCACCCAATACGCGTACGGCGAGGCAGGCGTCGATTTGCCCCGGCTCGCCCAAGAACAAGGCAACGGACATCTAGGGGTGTCCCCCGGCGATCTGATGCCCGGCGACCTGGCCGTCTGGGATGGCCATGTCGCCATGGTTATCGGCAACGGGCAGTTCGTCGAGGCCGGTGACCCGGTCCAGATCAGCTCGATTCGAACGGAGAACATAGGCATGGACTTCTACGGCTTCTACAGGCCGACCTCATGAGCGAGCCGAAGCCACCCACCATCCCCAATGTCACGGTGGCGGCAAGCACCAATCGGTCGGGCAGCATCTCGGTGCGCGCGACCGATCAGGGCATGCCGGTGGAAATCAAGTTCGAGCGCAGCGAATACCGTTACGGCGCACAGACTCTGGCCGACGAGATCCTGCGGCTGACGAAGCGCTCCACCGTCGCCGCCCGTGCCCGCAGGCGCGAAGTGCTCGCCGAGGCGGGCTTGCCCGCCGACATCCTCGACCGGCTCAACCTGCCTACCCGCCAGGCCGCCGTGGACGAACTGGACCGGATCGATGACGCGGACACCGGTCCCACTAGCTGGATGAGGCCGGTATGAGCGAGCGAAGCATCAGCACAATCGCCACAGCGATCATGACGGAGCCGAGCGCCGGCGAGGTGCGGTCATGAGTGCTGAGATGGATGCTCTCGTCGCCAACGCGACGCAGAAGCTGGAGGCGTTGGAGGCCGCGCTCTACGGCCTCAAGCAGGTACGCGGCCGGTTCCGGACCGAAGACGGCGCGGTCAGCGCCGAGGTCGACAGCGATGGCGCGCTTGTCGCGCTGACCCTGTCGGAGTCGGTCACCACGCTGCCGCCCGCCGAGGTCGGCCAGCTCATCATCTGGGCCTGCAAGCAGGCCGCGGAGGACGCGGGCGGCCAGCGCTCGAAGGTCGTTGCGACACTGAACGAGTCGTTCGTCCCGGGCGCAGAAGGGGCCGTGGGAACCGTTGGAGGCGGGCCGGATAGTGCCTGACGCGGAAGGTCGATAGGCTTCCGCTCATGGCTTCTGGAGACATCGTCCCGATCGAGCTCGGCCTGACCGACGGCGATCTGGTCACCCTGTGGGCACCGCGCTGGCGCGACGGTGACGACGAGTGGGAGGCATTCCTCGGACACGAGGACTCCCTCTACGGTTTCGAAACCGTCGCGGAGTTGGCCGCCTTTATCCGGACCAACTCCGATAACGACCTGATCGACCATCCTTCATGGAAGGTTGTCGCAGGTCTTTCGGCGGTGGAGCTGGAGCCGGAAGAGAACTTCACCTTCGATTTGGTCGCAGTGCCCGAGCTGGCCGCGGGCGATCCCGATGTCGACACCATCGCGGAGCTAGAGGACACCCTCGCCATGGTGCGCAACATCGGCGAGGTGTGCGAACTGGAGACGGTGACCAAGTTCTTCGGTTCGCACCCCGTCCTCGGCGCGCTGTCGGGCGGGGTCAATGCCTTCCTCGGGCGTGACGGCGATGAACTCTGGGATCAGATCGGCGCCGCGATCGCCAAGGGCTGGGACGACGTCCTCGACGCCATCGACTCCGTGGTGCAGACCCCGGAGGTCGACGCCGAGGCTATCGCCGTCGCGGAGGCGGAACTGCTCGCGGCCGAGGAGAACGTCGTCGACGCCGACGATGCCGCCGACAGCGAGGAAGAAGAGTTCGAAACCGTCGATCTCGACGCGGAGGACGAGGACGAAGAAGACGAGGAAGAAGAAGACGACTCGTTCTGGCACGAGGTCGGCATCGACCCGGTCAAGATCGTCACCGCCGACGGCAGCTACTTCACGCTGCGCTGCTACCTCGACGATGAACCGATCTTCCTCGGCAAGGACGGCTCGATCACCGTGTTCGGCTCCGAGCGCGCACTGGCACGCTACCTGGCCGACGATCACGAGCACGATCTGTCGCGGGTGAGCACCTACACCGACGTGCAGACCGCCGCCGTCGACGGTTCGCTCGAGGTCGAGGTCACCGACGAGAACGTCTACGTGCTGC
This sequence comes from Nocardia arseniciresistens, assembly GCF_046764875.1. Taxonomy (NCBI): domain Bacteria; kingdom Bacillati; phylum Actinomycetota; class Actinomycetes; order Mycobacteriales; family Nocardiaceae; genus Nocardia; species Nocardia arseniciresistens. Next base: position 318,606 of record NZ_JBKORD010000003.1, on the reverse strand, counting down.
CCGGCCTGGCCGACGATCTGGCCGAGGGCCCGGAGGCGGTCGACGTCGAGCAGCTCGATCTCGCGGTAGAACTGTTCTCCGACGCCGCCGACTACGCCGACGACGACGCGGTGGAGCAGGCGCTCGCCCAGTCCAACCCGCTCGGCTGGTATGTCTCCTACCTGCTGAACCCGGACCCGAACAGGATGGCCCCCAACCCGCCGTTCGCGGCGGAAGCACAGAGTTGGCGGGAGTTGGAGCGCAACTTCGAGAGTCGGCTCACACCACAGTGACCGCTCGAAGGCTGCGGGTTCCCGCTCGATTCATCGGCCGACCCGACTCCGGCGACGGCGGCTAGGTCGGTGGGCTGCTCGCCGAATCGCGGGCGGGAGATCGAGCGGGACGCGCGGCAGCGGGTGTCCCGCACCGACGCCGAGGCGGCCACCGGCCCAGCTGTTCGCGCGCTGCTTCGTCTGTGGCAGCGCGCGCACCGGCAGTCTGCGACGCCGGTGCGATCGGCGACGGATCGGTCGCCGTGCCGTGGATTCCCGGCGATTCGCCGCCGGTGGACACCACTGCTCGAGTGGGCCAACGAAACCCCTTGCCGCAGTGGCCTATCCGAGAAGGACCGCGTAGCCCGGCTTGATGATGTCGTCGATGATGCGCAGGCGCTCCGGGAACGGTATGAAGGCCGACTTCATGGCGTTGATGGTGAAACGCTCCAGATCGCTCCAGCCGTAGCCGAAGGTGTCGACCAGCTTCGCCATCTCCTTGCTCATGCTGGTGTCGCTCATCAGCCGGTTGTCGGTGTTGACGGTGACACGGAAACGCAGTCGGGCGAGCAGGTCGAAGGGATGCTTGTCCAGCGACGGAACGGCGCCGGTCTGCACGTTCGACGATGGACACAGTTCGAGCGGAATCCGCATGTCGCGCACATAGTTCGCGACCAGCCCGAGGCGGGCGTCCTCGGTAGCGCCCGGCACCTCGATGTCGTCGGTGATCCGGACCCCGTGGCCGAGCCGGTCGCAGCCGCAGAAGGCGAGCGCCTCGTGGATCGATGGCAGCCCGAAGGCCTCACCCGCGTGAATGGTGAAGTGCGCGCTGTTGGCTCGCATGTACTCGAAGGCGTCCAGATGGCGGCTGGGCGGAAACCCCGCCTCGGCGCCCGCGATATCGAAGCCACCGACACCGCGATCGCGGAAACGCACGGTGAGCTCGGCGATCTCGCGCGAGCGCGCGGCGTGCCGCATGGCGGTGAGCAGGCAGGTCACCACGATCGGGTGGCTCTGCGCTGCTGCTGCCGCCTCGCCTTCGCGAAAGCCTGCGAGGGTGTGCTCGACCACCTCGTCCAGAGTCAGGCCGCGTTCCAGGTGCTGTTCGGGCGCGAAGCGCACCTCGGCGTACACGACGCCGTCGGCGGCCAGATCCTCCGCGCATTCACGAGCGACTCGGCGCAGCCCCTCCGGGGTCTGCATCACCGCGACGGTGTGGGCGAAGGTTTCCAGATAGAGCTCCAACGAACCGCTGTCGGCCGCGTCGCGGAACCACGCGGCCAGCGCCGCCTCGTCGGAGGCGGGTAGGTCCTCGTAACCGCAATCGGCGGCGAGCTCCAGCACCGTCGCAGGCCGCAGGCCACCGTCGAGGTGGTCATGTAGCAGCGCTTTGGGAGCCTGGCGGATCGAGGCAAGGCTCAAAGGCATCGGTCCATTCATGACCACACGTTAGCCCCGTGTCACGGCCGCGGCAGCGCAGTTCGTGCGCGCTATCACTTGTGATTGCCCTCTCGGGCGTGCCGCCTACGAGAGGTCGACCTCATCCTCAGCTCCTCGAGTGGCCGTCCACCGCCGCATCCGGCTATTGACGAGACGCTCCGAAACAGCCTCCAGCGCGACGACGTTCGAGGGCCGAACGATCTCCGATGGACGGCGAAATCGCAACCTGCAACAGGTTCTGTTGGCAGGCAGCACATTTCGATCGACGCCAGCGCCTACATCTGCGCAGGCGGTTCGCAATCTCGACCTGTATCAGTGACCGATTCGTCCGAGGATCAATGGTTGGTTCGGCTTCGGCCCCGCCCCATCGATCGTGATGGCGCCCTCCAGCGCCGCAAGAGCGCCGGAGAACGCGCCCGGGGTGTCGGTATGCAGGGTGAGCACCGGTTTCCCCGCGGTGACGGAGTCACCCGGCTTGGCGTGGATCTCGATACCCGCACCGGCCTGCACCGGATCGCCCTGCTTCGCACGGCCCGCGCCGAGCCGCCATGCCGCGATACCGACGCCCATGGCGTCGAGACCGGTGAGCACACCATCGCGCTCGGCCCGGACGGTCTCGGTGTGCTTCGCGCGCGGCAGCGGCGCGTCCGGATCGCCGCCCTGCGCCGCGATCATGGCGCGCCAGTGGTCCATCGCGCGGCCGTCGGCAAGCGCATCGGCGGGATCGACGTCGAGTCCGGCCTGCGCGACCATTTCCCGGGCCAGTGCCAGGGTCAGCTCGACGATATCGGCCGGGCCACCACCGGCGAGCACCTCGACCGACTCGGCGACCTCGAGCGCGTTGCCCGCGGTACGTCCGAGCGGGGTGTCCATCGCGGTCAGCAGCGCGACCGTCCGCACGCCGGCATCGGTGCCGAGTTCGACCATGGCCGTGGCCAATTCCCGGGCACCCTCGATGGTCTTCATGAACGCACCGGAGCCGACCTTCACATCGAGCACCAGCGCGGCGGTCCCCTCGGCGATCTTCTTGCTCATGATGGAGCTGGCGATCAGTGGAATGGATTCGACGGTTCCGGTGACATCACGCAGCGCGTAGAGGCGCTTGTCCGCGGGGGCCAGATCGTCGCCCGCCGCGCACACCACGGCGCCGATGGCAGGATCGGCCAATATCTCGCGCATCCTGGCCACCGGCACGTCGGCCTGCCAGCCCGCGATGGACTCGAGCTTGTCCAGCGTGCCGCCGGTGTGCCCGAGCCCGCGCCCGGACAACTGCGGCACCGCCGCACCACAGGCCGCGACCAGCGGCGCCAACGGCAGCGTGATCTTGTCCCCCACCCCGCCGGTCGAGTGCTTGTCGACAGTCGGGCGCGGCAGATCGGTGAAATTCATCCGCTGCCCCGAGGAAATCATCGCCGCGGTCCAGCGCGCGGTCTCCCGCCGCGTCATCCCGCGCCACACGATGGCCATCGCCAACGCCGCCATCTGCTCGTCGGCGACCGTCGCCTTGGTGAATCCGTCGACTACCCAGTCGATCTGCGCGTCCGACAGCTCTCCGCCGTCCCGCTTGGTCGTGATGATCGAAACCGCGTCCACTGCCGTCACCCGGCCAGTCTGGCACGAGAGGACGCCGGGCCATGGGTTACGGCGCTCGGCTCCAGCAGCTTCGACGCGCACGGCCGACCGACACCACGGCCGAGCGTTTCACCCTTGCGGCAGTTACGTCTGTCCGGCGTCCAGGTCGTCCGGCCCGAAGGCGTCCGGCAGCAGTTTGCTCAGCGCGATGGCTCCGGCTTTGTGATCGATGAGGAGATCGGATCCACCGTGCTCATAGAGCAGCTGACGGCAACGCCCACATGGCATCAGGATTTCGCCCCGAGAATCGGTCACGGAGACCGCTGTCAAGCGTCCGCCACCGCCCGAGATCAAGTTACCGATGAGTACACATTCGGCACACAGGGCTAAGCCATATGAGACATTCTCCACATTGCATCCGCTTACAATTCGACCATCGGCGCTGAGCGCCGCCGCGCCGACCGGGAACCGCGAGTATGGCGCATAGGCATTTCGCATAACTCGAATTGCATTGTCGCGCAATATATTCCAGTCGATTTCCGGCATCGACGACCTCCTGTGAACCAGCCCGAATCAGGCCGCGCGAGGGCTGCCGCGCAACCCTTCACGCATCAAGAAAGGTAAACCTAACTCCCACGAATGTCGCGCAACGCACGGCACGCCGAATTAGTTCCGGCATTGAGAGGGGATTAGAGTCCACAACAGATCGGTTCAGGTTCCCGGCGGCGGGCCCCGCGCTAGCTCTATGGAACAGCAAAGCGCAGCCACCTGGGCATTCGCCCCTTTTGACATGCCGGCGTCGGATCTGTGACCGGGTCCATCAACGACGTTGGAGGCGACCGCTTTCTATGACCACGATAGAAGCTCCGGCACAGCCGAAGCGGAAGACGCTGTACCGAGGCGACCCCGGAATGTGGTCCTGGGCGCTGCACCGGATCACCGGTGTCACCATCTTCTTTTTCCTCTTCGCGCACGTCTTGGATACCGCACTGGTTCGGGTAAGCCCCGAGACCTATAACGAGGCAATCGAGACCTACAAGAACCCCATCGTCGCGCTGATGGAGATGGGCCTTGTTGTCTGTGTGCTGTTCCACGCACTCAACGGCGTCCGCGTGATCCTGGTCGACTTCTGGTCCAAGGGTCCGAAGTACCAGCGCCTGATGCTCTGGATCATCCTCGCGATCTGGTTCCTCGCAGCCGTACCCGCGATCGGGCGTCAGTTCTTCTACCTCTTCACGGAGCACTGATCACTATGACCGCACCTGTTATCGGTAAGTCTTATGACCGGCCCGCGAGCCTTGATCTGCCACGGTCGCCCCGGTCCCGTTCGAACGGCAACTTCGAGAAGTACGCGTGGCTGTTCATGCGCTTCTCCGGCCTGCTGCTGATCGTGCTCGTGCTCGGCCACATGACGATCATGCTGCTGCTCGACGGCGGCGTGAAGCGACTGAACTTCGCATTCGTCGCCGGCCGCTGGTCCAGCCCGTTCTGGCAGTTCTGGGACCTCACCATGCTGTGGCTTGCCCAACTGCACGGCGGCAACGGCCTGCGCACGGTGATCGCGGATTACTCCCGCAAGGACTCGACTCGGTTCTGGCTGAACAGCGCGCTGGCCATCTCGATGATCCTCGTGGTCGGTGTCGGCACCTACGTCATCTTCACCTTCGACCCCAACATCAGTTAGGAACAGGCCCTCTCGATGAGTGAATCGCGGATTCAGGAGCATCGCTACGACGTCGTGATCGTCGGTGCCGGTGGCGCCGGCATGCGCGCGGCGATCGAGGCCGGGCCCCGGGCGCGCACCGCTGTGTTGACCAAGCTCTACCCGACCCGTAGCCACACCGGCGCGGCACAGGGTGGTATGTGCGCCGCACTGGCCAATGTCGAAGAAGACAACTGGGAATGGCACACCTTCGACACCGTCAAAGGTGGTGACTACCTGGTCGACCAGGACGCCGCGGAGATCATGGCCAAGGAGGCCATCGACGCGGTGATGGACCTGGAAAAGATGGGTCTGCCGTTCAACCGCACGCCCGAGGGCAAGATCGACCAGCGCCGCTTCGGTGGGCACACCCGCGATCACGGTAAGGCCCCGGTTCGCCGCGCGTGCTACGCCGCCGACCGCACCGGTCACATGATCCTGCAGACCCTTTACCAGAACTGCGTCAAGCACGACGTGGAGTTCTACAACGAGTTCTACGTGCTCGACCTGGTGATGAGCGAGTCCGAACGCGGCCCGATCGCCACCGGCGTCGTCGCGTACGAGCTGGCCACCGGCGAGATCCACATCTTCCACGCGAAGTCGATCATCTTCGCCACCGGCGGCTCGGGCCGGATGTACAAGACCACCTCGAACGCGCACACGCTGACCGGCGACGGTATGGCGATCGTGTTCCGCAAGGGTCTGCCGCTGGAGGACATGGAGTTCCACCAGTTCCATCCGACAGGTCTCGCCGGTCTCGGCATCCTCATCTCCGAGGCCGTCCGCGGTGAGGGCGGCATCCTGCGCAACGCCAGCGGCGAGCGCTTCATGGAGCGCTACGCACCCACCATCAAGGACCTCGCGCCGCGTGACATCGTCGCCCGCTCGATGGTGCTCGAGGTGTTGGAGGGCCGCGGCGCCGGACCGAACAAGGATTACGTCTACATCGACGTGACCCACCTCGGCGCCGACGTGCTCGAGGAGAAGCTGCCCGACATCACCGAGTTCGCCCGCACCTACCTCGGTGTCGACCCGGTGACCGAGCTGGTGCCGGTCATGCCGACCTGTCACTACGTGATGGGCGGTATCCCGACCAAGATCCGCGGCGAGGTGCTGCGCAATAACACCGACGTGGTGCCCGGCCTGTACGCCGCGGGCGAGTGCGCGTGCGTCTCGGTGCACGGCTCCAACCGCCTCGGCACCAACTCGCTGCTCGACATCAACGTGTTCGGCCGCCGCTCCGGTATCGCCGCGGCGGAATACGCACAGCGCACCGAGTTCGTGGAGATGCCGGAGAACCCGGCGCAGATGGTGCAGGAATGGCTCGCGCTGATCCTGTCCGACCACGGCAACGAGCGCGTCGCCGACATCCGCACCGAGATGCAGTACACGATGGACATGAATGCCGCCGTGTTCCGCACCGAGGACACCCTCAAGCAGGCCCTCACCGATATCCACGCGCTCAAGGAGCGCTACCGGCGGATCACGGTGCAGGACAAGGGCAAGCGCTACAACAGCGACCTGCTCGAGGCCGTCGAGCTCGGCTTCCTGCTCGAGCTGGCCGAGGTCACCGTCGTCGGTGCGCTCAACCGCAAGGAATCGCGCGGCGGCCACGCCCGTGAGGACTACCCGGACCGCGACGACGTGAACTTCATGCGACACACGATGGCCTACAAGGAGGGCGCGGAGCTCATCTCCGACATCCGCCTCGACTTCAAGCCGGTGGTGCAGACCCGTTACGAGCCGATGGAGCGTAAGTACTGATGACTGCTGTCGCCGAAGCACCCTCATCACAGAAGCCCGCGCCGATCCCCGAGGGGTCGGTCATGGTCACTGTCAAGGTCGCCCGGTTCAACCCGGAGGACGACAAGGGCGCGCACTGGGAGTCCTTCCAGGTTCCGGTCCTGACCACCGACCGCTTCCTGAACGTGCTCATCTACATCAAGTCCTACCTGGACGGCACGCTCACCTTCCGGCGCTCCTGCGCGCACGGTGTGTGTGGCTCCGACGCCATGCGGATCAACGGTGTGAACCGGCTGGCCTGCAAGGTGCTGATGAAGGACATGCTGCCCAAGAAGGGCAAGTCCCTCACCATCAGCGTCGAGCCCATCCGCGGCCTGCCCGTGGAAAAGGACCTCGTGGTGAACATGGAGCCGTTCTTCGACGCGTTCCGCGCGGTGAAGCCCTACCTGATCACCACCGGTAACGAGCCGACCCTCGAACGCATCCAGAGCCAGGCCGACCGCGCCAGGTTCGATGACACCACCAAGTGCATCCTCTGCGCCTGCTGCACCACCTCCTGCCCTGTGTACTGGAGCGACGGCAGTTACTTCGGCCCGGCCGCGATCGTGAACGCGCACCGCTTCATCTTCGACAGCCGCGACGAGGCCGCCCGCGAACGCCTCGACATCCTCAACGACGTCGAAGGCGTCTGGCGCTGCCGCACCACCTTCAACTGCACCGACGCCTGCCCCCGAGGCATCGAAGTAACCAAGGCTATCCAGGAAGTCAAGCGCGCGTTGCTGTTCGCCCGCTAGTCCTTCCGGACCCGGTCCAGTCGACAAAGGCCGCCTCCATCGAAAGATGAAGGCGGCCTTGTTGTTTTCCGAGGTTGCTCAGGCCGCGTAACCGGTTGCCTTCACTACTTCGACTCGGATTGCGACCCGTGTCTGGCCCGGCTCCGGCTCGGAGTGGTCTTTACCCTCGTACTTCCACGACAGCTCGTGCCCGATGTGGAGGTCGGGGTCGGCGGTGATCGTGGCGTTGCCGCGCAATTCGACGTAGTACTCGCCGTCGGCGGAGTCGATGACAGTCACGCTTACTCGAGGGTCGCGCACGATGTTGCGGTACTTGAGTCTGCCTTCCAGGGTGGAGAAGACCAAGTCGTTGCCGTCCCGTCCGACCCACATCGCCGAGGACTGCGGGCTCCCGTCGGCATTCAGCGTGGCGAGCACAGCGTAGTTCTTGCCGTCGAGCAGAGCGATGGTGGCTTCGCTGAGCGTGATTCCCATGCTCGAGACAATACTCAGCCAGCTGAGGTGCGCAGGCCGTCGAAGGTTACGGCGAGCATCCGCTCGGCGGCCTCTGGGGTGGTTTCACAGGCGACGCCGATGCCGTGACCAAATCTGAGTAGGTCGCGGGGCTCTATGTCGGCGCGGATGTCACCCGCGTCCTGTGCGGCGACCAAGAGGGCAGAAGCGGCGTCGGTTATCAACCCCTTGCATAGGGTGAAGGTCGGCGAGTCTTTGTCCATGCCTGCCTTCAGCGTGATCGCGAGGCTACGATTTTCCATGACCCATCGCACTTGTACACGCAGCCACTGTTCTAAAGCCTCAGCAGGCGAATGGGTTTCGAGTAGCTCGTGGGCACTTTCGCTGAGACGTTCGATGCTGGAGCGGTAGACCGCTTCGATCAAGACCTCACGACTCGGGAAGTGGCGATAGAGGGTGCCGATGCCGACCCCGGTGCGGCGGGCGATCTCTTCCAGTGGCGCGTCGGGCCCGTGCTCGGCGAATGCCTCCTGGGCCGAGGCCACTATTCGCTCATAGTTGCGCCGCGCGTCAGCGCGCATCGGCCGACCGGTCGGCGGTGCCTCCATGGAACCTCCACTAGAAACGGATGAACCCTCCGTATAGGCTTGCGCAAATGGAGGAACCCTCCATATGATAGCTCTATCATAAACGGAGGCTTCCTCCGTTTGATTTCTCATTCGATGGAGCGTTCTTTGTCCACCACCATTTCCGCGGACACCCGTGCGTCCGCCACCTCCGCAGGCCCTCGACTCCGATCCGGCATCGTGCTCGCCACGCTGCTGACCTGCCAATTGATGATCGTCCTCGATATCACGGTGATGAACGTGGCGCTGCCGCGCATCCGCACCGATCTGAACTTCAGCGCGACCGGCCTGTCCTGGGTGATGAACGCCTACACGCTGGTCTTCGGCGGACTGCTGCTACTCGGCGGCCGTGCCGGCGACCTGTTCGGTCGCCGCAACATGTTCATCGCGGGAACGACACTGTTCACGCTGGCCTCACTCGCGGGCGGACTTGCCCCATCCGCGACCTGGCTGCTCATCGCCCGGGTCGTGCAGGGCATCGGCGCGGCGATGGCGGGGCCGAACACCCTCGCACTGCTGACCACCACATTCAGCGAACCGAAGGCCCGGATGCGCGTGCTGGCACTGTTCTCCGGGATGTCGAGCGCGGGCTTCGCGGTCGGTCTCATCGTCGGCGGTCTACTGACCGAGTGGCTGGGTTGGCGCTCGGCGCTGTTCATCAACGTGCCCTTCGGACTGGCGGTCGCTGTGCTCGCACTGCGCTTTCTACCGGAGGCGCAGCGTCAGCCCGCCCGCCTCGACCTGCCGGGCGCGGTGACCGCGACCACCGGTGTCGCAGCACTGGTCTACGGCTTCATCAGCGCCGCGTCCAACGGCTGGGGCAACGCGACGACCGACACTTTCCTGGCCGTCGGTGCGGTATTGATCGCCACCTTCCTCGTCATCGAGTCGCGGACCGCGCAGCCCCTGCTGCCGCTGCGGCTGTTCGCCGATCGCAATCGTGCCGCGGCCTACGCCAACATGTTCCTCGGCCCGATGGCGGGCATGTCGATGTTCTTCTTTCTCACCCAGTACCTTCAGGAAGTACGTGGATTGAGCGCGCTGGCAACCGGTTTCGCCTTCATGCCGACCGCGTTGCTGATGTTCACCATGATCCGCCTGATCCCCCGCCTGCTACCGCGCTTCGGTCCGAAACCGGTGACGATGACCGGCACCGCATCGATGGCGGCTGGACTGGTTCTGCTTACCCAGCTGACGGTCGACAGCGGCTACTTCCCACTACTGTTCGTAGCGATGCTGCTGATGGGATGCGGTATCGGCCTTGCGTTTTCGCCGCTGAACGTGATCATCATGTCGAGTGTGTCGCCACGGGAGGCCGGTGCGGCGGGCGGCGCACTACAGACCCTCCAGCAGACCGGCGCCGCACTCGGCCTCGCCATCCTGGTCACCATCTTCGGGACCGCGTCCCACAGTGCGGGCGGCTCGGCGCAACACGCCCTGGTCAGCGGTATCACTACCGCCTTCGGCGCGGCAGTGGGAATTGCCGTGCTGACCTTCCTCGTCGCTCTGACCTTCCGCAACCCGCGCCCGGCCGACTGATCTCTGGGCCGCTATCCAAGCCGGCGCAGGCATATCGGGGAAGCCCTGATTCGAGACTCGACAACCGCCGTGCCCGGCATACGTACCCCTTCTCGGAAAGTACCTATAAGCGACTGATTCGACGCCCCCCGGCTGGGTCATAACGTGGTTCTCGTACAGCACGGACAGAGAAACCGCAGACCACAAGCCCTTTCGGAGGCCATCATGAACACCATCGTCGCCCAGTACCTGGAAGCCTGGAACACCACCGACGCGACCATCCGCAAAGCCGCCATCGCCCGCGTCTTCACCGAAACCGCCACCTACACCGACCCGTTGGTCGCGGTCAGCGGCCACGGCGAGCTCGACGCCGCCATCGCCGGTGTACAAGCCCAGTTCCCCGGCTGGGTCTTCACCCTCGCCGGCCCCATCGACACCCACCACGACCAGGTCCGCTTCACCTGGAACCTCGGCCCCGCCGACGGCCCCACCGTCGTCGTCGGCTTCGACGTCGCCGTCCTCGACAACGGCCGCATCAGCCAGGTCCTCGGCTTCCTCGACAAGGTCCCCGCCGAAATCTGACCCCAGCTCGGCGCGGCTTCAACGCCGCGCCCCACGGGCCTGCCCGACCTGAACCTCCTCCGCCACAGTCCAACCCACCTCATCGCGAGCGACGCCCGCGAGTGGCGCCTGACTGCGGCATACGTCGAGAAGCCACTCCCGACGCGCCCCGCGCACCCGAAACCCTTACGCCAGAAAGAAGCACCATCATGACGACGACCGCGCCCTCCTACCTCGACACCATGCTCGCTCCCGGACCGAAACTGCTGCGCACTTCGCTGCGACTGGATGCAGTGGTGACCGGCGCCAACGGCCTCGCCTATCTCGCCTTGTCCGGACCGCTGGAATCGTTGCTGGGCTTGGATACTCGCATCGGTATCCCGATCGGGATCTTCCTGACCCTCTATGGCATCGCCGTCGCCGCCATCGGCGCACCGGCCACCATCAACACCACTCTGGTCCGCATCGTCATCGCCGGTAACGCCGCCTGGACCGTGATCAGCCTCGCCGCACTCATCGAAGGCGCACTCGAGCTGAACGTGGTGGGTGGAATCTGGACGGTCATGCAGGCCGTCACCGTCGGCGGCTTCGCCGCCTTGCAGTACCTGGGCCTGCGCCGCAACCAGTGAACCCGAACCACCCTGACAACCTCATCGACCGAACGCGGTATCGGCTAGCAGCCGGTACCGCGTTCGCCGTTCATTCTCCGAGGTCGTCAGCGGGGCGCAGCCGAAACGACCCGCGAATCGCGACAACGAGCCGAACAGCTCGACGGGCCGGTCGAAATGAACGCGAATAATGCACTTGCACAGGACTACCCGCCACCGTATCCGATAGGCCCGGCCCTCGGGTCGAACGTCACGTCGTCCACCAGGCCATTCAACACCGCGGGAGATCTGACCTGGAGTTTCAGATTCGCTCTGCGCGCGATAATCGCTGCGCCGCGATCGCCAGATCCTTGTCACCGCGACCCGATAATCCGACTATGACCACCGAATCGCCCGGCAGGTCGCCGTTTTCGGCCATTTCCATCAGATACCCGATGGCGTGGGCGGATTCGAGGGCGGGAATGATGCCTTCGCTGATGCTGAGCGTTTGCATGGCGCGCAGTGCCACCGCATCACTCGCGGCTTGGTAGGTTACCCGGCCGGTGTCCTTGAGATAGCTGAGCTCCGGACCGACGCCGGGGTAGTCCAGCCCTGCCGCGATGCTGTGCGTTCGGCGAATCTGCCCGTCTTCGTCCTGCAGGAGATAGCTGTAGGTGCCGTCCATCTCGCCAGGACTGCCCGCGGCGAGGGTGGCCGCGTGCTCGCCGGTGTCGAGGCCTCGGCCCGCGGCCTCGACACCGATCAACCCGACCTCGGGGTCATCGGCGAACGAGTGGAACAGACCGATGGCGTTGCTGCCGCCGCCGACGCATGCCATCACGTAGTCGGGTAGTCGCCCTTCCGATTTCAGGATCTGGGCTCTTGCCTCGATGCCGATCACCGTCTGGAAGTCACGCACCATCTTCGGGTACGGTGCCGGACCCGCTGCCGTGCCGAACACGTAGTAGGTGGTGTCGACGTTGGACACCCAGTCGCGAACCGACTCGCTGATCGCGTCCTTGAGCCTGCGGTTGCCGGTGTGCACCGCCCGCACCTCGGCCCCGACCATATTCATCCGCACCACATTGGATGCCTGTCTTCTCATATCGTCGGCGCCCATGTAGATGACGCAGGCCAAGCCGAGCATCGAGCACACCGTCGCGACCGCGACACCATGTTGGCCCGCGCCGGTCTCGGCGATGATCCGGCTCTTGCCCATTCGCTTGGCGAGCAGCACCTGCCCCAACGCGTTGTTGATCTTGTGGGCGCCGGTATGCGCCATATCCTCGCGTTTCAGGTAGACCCGGACCCCGGGCACCGCAAGCAATTCGGCGAACCGCGGCACCTGGTGAAACAGCGTCGGGCGGCCGACCCGTTCGCGCAGCAATTCCTCGACCTCGCCGATGAAGCCGGGATCGATGCGGGCGAGGCTGTATGCCTCGTCCAACTCCATCAGCGCGGCCATCAGACCTTCCGGAACGTATCTGCCGCCGAATTCGCCGAATCGACCATGATCGTCCGGAAACTCCCCGTGCCGATAAGCGCTTCGTGCCACGCCATGGTCGATAGTCATCAGCACCAACGCTTTCGCTGTCGAGGATCCGGCACCGAGTCTGTTCTGCTGAGACGAGCGATCGGCAACGGCCTGGTAAACAATCGGTTTAGCGTTGATATCCCAACCGAGCAACCGACCGGTTTACTACTGATGGGAAGCACTCAGCTGCGGGAGAGCGCGGGAACGCTCGCCCACCGCTCGCCGGCGACCACCACATGATCGAGGAATCGCAGGCCGACGGTCACCGCCGCTTCGCTGAGCAACGTCGTGGCACGCCGGTCATCTATGCTCGGTGTCGGGTCACCCGAGGGGTGATTGTGGACGAGAGCGAAGGCGCGGCCGTCGTGGCGCAGCACGGTATTGAGAATTTCACGGACCGGCACCGCGACCTGATCGATGGCACCCTCCGCGACAAATACCTTCTGCCGCAAACGATTCTGGACATCGCAGACGAGAACGAGTAGTCGCTCCACCCGAGCGCCCGCGAACAGCGGCACGGCGACGCGCACGACATCCGCGGCACCGTCCAAACGGAACGCCGTCTCCGGGCTGTTGCGTGCCCGCGAGCCGAGATGAAAAGCGGCAACGATGGCAGCCGCTTTGGCGACACCGACCCCGCTGCGACGGAAAAGTTCCTCGGGGCGCGCACCGGCCAAACCTGCCAGCCCACCGTGTTCGACGAGTAGATCGGTCGCCATTTCCAGCGCGCTCTCCCCGCGCCGCCCTTGACGAAGCAGCAACGCCAGTAGTTCGCCGTCGCTCAGAGCGTGCGGGCCGAGCGCGAGCAGCCGCTCACGCGGTCGTTGCCCAAATGGCAGGTTGGCAATGGGTACCGACATCAGATCCCCCTCGAATGCCGTGCGGTCCCCGAAGCATGCCAGTGCCTACTGACATACTCCCCCGCCCTAGCCGTCGGCCACGGTAATAACCTCCGGACCCGGCAGGGCGGTCAACACGCCCGCAGCCAGCCGCTCCAGGTGATGAAGCTGCCGCTCGTGCACCACAATTCGGCGCAGTGCCTCATTGATGGTGGCATTGCTGGATGAGGTGCCCATGATCGAGGCGGCCGCGGCCAACAACTTCTGGTCGAGATCGATCCGCACGGTTCTCATGCGTCCTCCTTCGTACATTCGCCATCTTGCGTCATCAGCGTTGATCATGTCCTGCAAATCGCCCAGAGTCATTCGCAGCGGTAGCCCACCGGCGAGTGCGCGCGCACTATCGCCGCTCCCGCGCACAACTGATCAGATCGGCCTGCGATTGCCGTCTGAATCGCCGGAAGGAGGCCTCGAAGCCCGCTCAACTAGGCAATGTGCGCAGCTGGCTCGACTTTTGTTGTCGGCGGGCCTCGGCAGTGCTTGCCTGGAGGTATGTTCACCGAGGCTCAGCTGTACTCACCCGTGACCCGCAGTGGAACGGGCGACGTCACGGTGCACCTCAGCGACGAGCATCCTGGCGTGCACGACCCCGACTACCGGGCCCGCCGCAATGCGATCGCCGCACAGGCACTGGACTACACACCGGGCAAGCCGGTACCGAGGGTCGACTACACCGCCGAAGAACAGCAAGTGTGGCGAATCGTCTCGGCCGAACTGGCCCGCAAACACCGCAAGTACGCGTGCGCGGAGGTCCTGGCGGCCTCGGAGCGGCTGGCACTGCCGCAGGACCGCATCCCGCAACTCGACGAGGTATCCGCGGCACTGACTCCGCTGACCGGATTCAGCTACGTCCCGGCCGCGGGCCTGGTGCCGCTTCGCGAGTTCTTCGGCTCCTTCGCCGACCGAATCTTCCACTCCACCCAATACATTCGACACCACTCCGCTCCGCTGTACACCCCGGAGCCGGACACCGTTCACGAGGTGATCGGGCACGCCAACCAGATCGCGAGCCCTCGCTTCGCCGCGATCTACGAGACGGTCGGCGCCGCCGTCGCCCGGCTCGGCACCGAAGCCGCCTTGAAGTTCCTCGCCGACGTCTTCTGGTTCTCGATGGAATTCGGAGTTGTCCGCGAACGCGGCGAAATACGTTGCTATGGAGCCGGATTGCTGTCCTCTTACGGTGAGATCGAAGAGTTCCGCCATGCCGATCTGCGGCCGCTGGATGTGGTCGCGATGGGTACCGCGACCTACGACATCACCCACTATCAGCCGGTCTTGTACTGTGCCGAGTCGGTTTCCGAGATCGAAGATGTCATCGGCACCTTCTTCGCCACCATGGACGACGACACCCCCTTGCGCGCAGCCGCCCGTTCCCGCTGAATCAGCCTCGCGGGACCGCCCCGAATCCACGCCCTCGGTGGAAAGCGTTCACCCGCAACGCTTTCCAGCGATGAGACTGTGACTTTACACAACTCGCCGAGTCGTACCTGGCCACCGCCGCGCAGCAGAGTTCAGCACCATCTCAGGCCCATGGACATGCCGAGACAACAGATCGAACGGCTGTTACCTTCGACCCGTCAAATCTCTCGCGATAGGGGCAGTAGGCCGAAATGTCCATTGATACAACAGATTCCACACCAACAGCGGAGGCACCGCTGTGGCTGCAAGGCCGAGACGCCGTAGTCGCGGCAACGCCCGCCGAAGACTGGCGAGGCGCGGCACCCGACTATCACCTGACCAACCAGATCGTGCCGCTCGAGCGCACAACCAGCCACGAGGCAGGCTCGCTCGAAGCCATCGTCGAGGATCTGGTGCGGGTGTTCGAGATGGAGGTCTCGCACAAGAAGGACCCGGCCAAATGGGTTTCGGTGGTGGCCGAGCACTACCGCGGCCGGGTCAACGGCGGCCAGTGGCAGAACGCGCAGGAGTTCGCGAGGATCGGCAGCTACAACATCCTGATCGGCGACAACCCGTACTACGATGCCGGTTCGGAGACCTTCGAGTCGTCGCATGAAACCTTCCTCACCGCGTTCCCGAACGGCTTCTTCTGGGAGGTACTCGAGGTGCTCGCCGGCCCGCCCGCCGTCACCCTCCGCTGGCGCCACTGGGGCAAGTACGACGGCGCGTACAAAGGCCACCAGCCGACCGGTGCGCAGATCGAGATGTTCGGCGTGACCATCGCAAGGGTCTCCGACGATCTGCGCATTCTCGAACTGGAGCACTTCTACGACAACAACGAGCTGCTCGCCCCGCTTGCCCACGGCTGCCCGGTGACGAAGTCCTCGTAGTTACCCGCCGGGCACGTCAGGGCCGCTCGGTCGGCTGATCCTTACCGAGCGGCACGCCTGCCTCGATGAAATCCAATGCGCGGGTTATATTCTCGGCGTTGAGCGGGGCGATGGTCATGAATGCCAACGCGCCACCCGCGACCGCGCCCGCGGCCACCCGCACCTCGAAGTCCATCGGATCCCGGCCCATCCGTTCGGCCAGCAGGCTCGCCATCAAGTCGATACTGCGTTCGAACTCGGACCCGATGGCCGAACGCAATTCGGGCACGTGAAACAGCAGCGCCTGCCGTTCCTGCTCGAACGCCATCTCGGCCGCGGGCAGGTTCGCGTAGACACCGGCGACCGCGTTGCGGAAGGCGGTCAGCGGCGCGACCTCAGGTGGCTCTGCCCGCAGCGCCTCGATCAGAACCGGGTC
This sequence comes from Nocardia arseniciresistens, assembly GCF_046764875.1. Classification (NCBI taxonomy): domain Bacteria; kingdom Bacillati; phylum Actinomycetota; class Actinomycetes; order Mycobacteriales; family Nocardiaceae; genus Nocardia; species Nocardia arseniciresistens. The sequence continues at coordinate 302,223 of NZ_JBKORD010000003.1, read as the reverse complement.
GAGGTCATCAGCGCGCACCAACTGTTCCTTGGTCGGGAAATAGCGGAAGAAGGTGCTGGGCGAGACCTCCGCCGCCGCCGCTATCTGCTCGATGGTGGTCTCGCCATAGCCCTGCTCACGGAACAGCCGAAACGCTTCCATGCGAATCGTCCGGCGGGTCCGTTCCTTCTTCCGCTCGCGCAGGCCCCCCACGGCGGGCCCGTCGCCGGGTGTTTCAACCGACATGTGTCGATTCTGTCGCATCGACGGCGACGGGCGCGCCAGGCACTACCTCGGCGGCCCGCACCGCGGCCGCCGATCGGCGCGGCAGTACCCGCAGCGCCAACGGGACGGCGAGTACGCAGATGGCCGCACATGCCCACAGCATCGCGCCCATTCCATGGACGAAAGCCGATTGCACGTGCTCGAGCATGCTCGCGTCGCCGGTCGACTTCGCTACGGCGACTCCGGAATTCACACTGTCGCCGATCGGGTGGACATTCAGATCGCCGAGTTCGCCGCGATACACCGTGGCGAGCACGGTACCGAGCAGCGCGACCGCTATCGTGCCCGCCGCTTGCCGCAGCGCCTGCAACAGTGCCGAACCCATCCCCGCGCGTGCCACCTCCAGATCGTCCATCGCCACCGCCATGCTGACCGGCATCCCGAGGCCCATGCCCGCGCCGACGAGGGCGATCCAGGTCGCGGTGAACCAGTACGCGGCGCCGACCGAGGTCAGCGCGCCGAGGCCGAGGCCGAGCGCGAGTACCACCATGGCCGCGGTCACCATCGTTCGCACACCCAGCTTCGGCAACAGTTTGTCGCTGAGCCGCGAACCGACAAGCAGTCCACCGATCATGGGCAGCAACCGCAGGCCGCTGCCGAGCGCGTCGGTGCCGAGTACTGCCTGGTAGTACTGCGGAACGGTGAAGAACAGGCCGAACATTCCGAAGGTGATGAGGACCGCGAACACCGTCCCCCACCGGAAGCCGTGGCTACCGAACAGTCCGAGGTCGATCAGCGCGAAGGCCGCCCGCCGTTGCCATCCGATGAAGACAACGAAGGCGATGACACCGGCGGCGAGCACGCCCCAGCCGAACCCATTGCCCCAGCCTTCGTCGCCGAGACGGATGAAGCCGTAGGTCACCCCGAGCATTCCGGCTACCGACAACACGGTGCCGGGCAGATCCAGCGGACGACGGTCGGGATTGCGTGATTCCGGCACCAGGGCCGCGACCGCGACCGCGCCGAATACCACCATCGGCACATTGATCAAGAAGACCGAGCCCCACCAGAAGTTGTCGATCAGCCAGCCGCCGAGGATCGGGCCGAGCGGCAATCCGATCGCGGTCGAGGTGATCCAGATATTCATCGCCCTTGCCCGCTGCGCGGGATTCGGGAACAGCACGGGCAGCACCGACATCGACAGCGGGATCATGCCCGCCGCGGCGACGCCGAGCACCACCCGTGCCGCGATGAGCTGACCGGAGGTGGTGGCGAACGCGCAGGCCAGCGAGGCCGCTCCGAACACAACCAGGGCGCCGAGCAGGATCTTCTTGCGCCCATACCGATCCCCGAGCGCTCCCGCGGGCAACATCACCGCGGCGAGCGCAAGTGTGTAGGCAGTGCTGAACCATTGCAGCGCACCATTATTGGCGTTCAGGTCGACGGCAAGGGTGGGTAGCGCGACGGTCAGCACAGTCATGTCGAGGCCGATCGTCAACATCGCGAGCGCGAGTGCGCCCAGTGCCAGCCAGCGGCGGGACGAATCCGTATTCATCAACACTCCGATTAATGGTAGTTACATCTTTTTGATAGTAACTCCCATTTACTAGTGTCTGTCAATACTCGACCGCGCCCTGATCGTCCCGGCCATCCGACACGCCGCGCGCCGTGCTTGTTCGCCTAGCCTCAGCGGCCGCCGCGCGGCTTGCCGTGGTCCGGCTCAGGCCACAGACGGACCGACTCCGGTATGCCCATTAGGCTCTCAGCCGATGAGAATCCGGGACGCTTACCACCGCGCCGCACTGTGCCTCGGTGCCGCACTGACCGTTGCGGCCGTGATCGGGGGAACCGCAGCTCCGTCACTCGCGGCTCCGTCGAGCACCACGACGCCGTTCGCCACGCCCAACACCGACGGCTGCCCGCAGAAAACCAGACCGCCCGCCCCGATCGACGAATCCGAGGTTCCCTCGCCCGGCGAACCGACGCCGACCGCGCTGCCGATTCCGTCACCGCCATTGGGCGGGTCGCGAATGGGCGAGTGCGGCGTCGTGATCCCCAAGGGTGCACCGCCTGCGCCGCAAGACATTTCGGCGACGGCCTGGATGGTGTCGGATCTGGACACCGGAGAGGTGCTCGCGGCCAAGGATCCACACGGGCGCTACCGCCCGGCCAGCACCATCAAGGTGCTGCTCGCCACGGTCGCGCTGCGCAAGCTGGATCTGAACAAGGTGGTCACCGGCACCCAGGAAGACGCCAATGTCGACGGCACCAAGGTCGGCATCGGGCCGGGTGGCCACTACACCAACAAGCAGCTGATGCAGGCGCTGATCATGGCCTCGGGTAACGACGCAGCGCACGCCATAGCCGCTCAGCTCGGCGGCGACGCGGGTGCCGTGACCAAGATGAACGAACTCGCGAAGTCGTTGCACGCCATGGACACTCGTGCCGCGAGTCCGTCGGGCCTCGACGGCCCCGGCATGAGCACCTCGGCCTATGACCTGTCACTACTGTTCCGTGAGGCCATGTCGATCCCGCTGTTCGCCGAACTGATCCACACCGAACAGGTCGATTTCCCCGGCTATCCCAAGGACCCGAAGAACCCCGACGACACCGATCACCCCGGCTACCCCATCGGCAACGACAACCACCTGCTCTACGAATACGATGGCGCGATCGGCGGCAAGACCGGCTTCACCGACGACGCGAGGCAAACCTTCGTGGCCGCGGCCGAACGCAATGGCCGCCGCCTCGCGGTGACCCTCCTCAAAGCCGATGTCAAGCCGCTGCGCCCGTACCTCCAGGCCGCCGCCCTGCTCGACTACGCCTTCGCCCTCCCGAAGAGCGCGACCGTCGGCGATCTCCCCGACACCAACTCCAAGCCGTCGAAAACCGGTGCGGTACTGGCATCCCCACCATCGAAGGACACCAACCAGCAGGCAGCTCCAACCGAGGACGACAACCACGCGGGCACCCGGACGCTGCTCGTGGTCGGCGGGATCGTCCTCGTCCTCGCCCTACTCCTGGGCGCTCGCCGACTGAACAAACAACGACACTGACCGCCGCTGCCACTGGTGCCACCCCTCCGGGCACCAGTAGCAGCGGATCGGACCGGTGATCTTCTTGTTCATTGGTTTCGACGCACGAACAATGATCTTGGTTCCATCGATTTTCGAGACAGTTCCGCGACGCGAGTCAGCGACCGCCGCACGGCCTGCAGCTGGCGAGGATGAGGGGAACGGCAAGAGCGAGGGTGACTGTTGCCCGCCTCCGAGTAAGGCGACATTTCCAGCGAATCACGACTGACACTCTGGCCGGATGAGACGACGATGTCGCCGTTGCGCACCACGTGGGGCGGCCGTGGGCGACGGGCCGTTAGACGGTGCCGGTTTTGATCCATTCGTCGATCTTCTGGAAGGACGATGACGCCGACGGGTGCAGCGGCAAGTTATGAGCGGTCCCCGGCACGACGAGGGTGTCGAAATCCGCAGAGCCGCTGTAGAAGGGAGCCTCGTTCGCCCGTATCGATTCCGCTGTCTTACAACTCACCAACAAGTTGCAGAAGATGTCGTCGGTCGCGCCCATGACAACCAAGACAGGTGCGGTGATCGAGCGACTCGAGTTGAGTGGCGCAGGGGCCAACAGCAAGGTGCTCGACTCGCTCACTTCGCCGACGGTGGTCAGATCCTTGTTGCTCTCGTCGTAGGCGATCACAGTGGGGTCGACGGTATTCGGATCGTAGAAGGCCGGGCCCCGCCGACCGGGCATCGTAGTGAGGTATCCGGGGTCAAGCCCTTTCCCTGCGAACTCGGGATCGAGTGCCGCCGGATACAGACTGGTGAAGAACCCGGTGGAATTCAGGCCCACGCCGGGCAGATGAATGATTCCGGTCGCGACAAGCCGGTCCAGATCGTGCCAACGCGACGCCTCGTTCGTGAGCGTGACCGAGCCGAGCGAATGCCCAACCCCGTTCACCTGTGCATAGCCCTGACCGCGCAGCCAACCGATCAACTGATGCAGCACGTACGCCCCGCTGGACACCGTGAGCGCCGAACTCGCCGGGCGACTGCTGGATCCGGTGCCGAGCCGGTCGAAGCTGAACGTTGCCCGGCCGGCCGCCAAGGTGTGGTCGACATACGAATATGTCTGCTGGCCCTGCGGCCAGTCCCAGTACGTCCGGTTGTAGGTGGCACCGGCCACGAGAACATCGATTCGATGTTCGCCGGGAGCCCACGTGCTCGGTGTGCAGAGCGTTGTAGCGACGGTATTGTCCGTCGGCCCGCCCTCGGACAGCGCGACGGAAACCGATATCTCCCGGCATGTGCCGGGCTTGTCGCCCGTCGCCGACGCCGGTGCTGCCGATACGAGAAAAGTGGATGCGAACGCGGCAACAGCCACAGCAGTCACGCGGCGGATAGTCATAACACCTCGTTGAGGTCGATATTTCGCGGAACGACCCGAACTTGGCTGACAGCCTTTGACGCATCATCCATGTCCAGCGTTGAGCATCGTATGTTGCAGGGTCGATTCCAGCAAGACGAACCGAACGCCCATGCAGCGCAGAAGTCCTCGGGCGGCTGCTGTTCGTCGGGGCGACGCTGCTCGGACTCCTGCGCAGTTCCGAAAGAGCGAGGGCGGCAAGGGCGCAGGCACCGATCGGGCCGCCGCTCATCCGTGGCATCGGCGTCTGCCGACCGATAGAATTCGATCACATGAGTCGCAGTGGGGGGACTCCGGATAACGGTCAGAATCTTTCCGTCGTACCCGACGAGGTCAGCGCCGTTGGACGCTACGTCTACAGTCTGGCGCAGACGTTTCGATCCGCACTGGATTCAGCAGGAACCGAGGTCGACGAGTTGACCTCCAGCGGCTGGAGCGGTACTGCCGCAACGGCTTTCGCCGAAGGATGGCGAGAATCCCGTGACAGCGGCGGCAAGATCGTCGACGCGCTGGCGGTCATGGCGGAGAAGCTCGGAGTCACAGCCGAGAACTATCTGGCCCAGGACACCGCAGCCGCATCGCGAACATCGAGCCTGAACCTATGACCGACGAATTCCACGTCGACCTCGATCATCTCGATCAGCTCGTCGCCAAGCTGTCCGGGCTGGTCGGGTTCCTGGGCGATCACCTCGCGGAACTCGACCACAAAGTCGCGGACCTGCATACCGGTCGTTGGGATGGCATCGCCGCTGCCGCATACGCCGACTCCCACCGCGAGTGGGCGACCCGTGCACAGGAGTACGCCGAGGGAGTGGCGGAAATGAGCGATGCCGCCGAACGCGCCCACGGCCACTACACCGAAGCAGCGACGTTGAACGTGAACATGCTGCGAGGGAGGTAATGGCCCCGATAAAGGTAGACCCGAACGCCTACTACAACGCCGCGAAAGGGCTGTTCGACCTCACGACCGATATCAGCTTTGCCGTAACACAGGTCATAACACCGGGACTGAAGGACACGTTCGATATGGGCGGCCACTACGCCGCAGTGACCACGTGCAATACCGCCTACAAGCAACACACCGCCGACCTGATCGCCACTATCACCGCGTACGCGGCAGTGTCGCAACAACTCGGAGACGTGCTCGATCTCGCGGGACACAACTGGCAAACCCGCGAACTATAACGCCAACCTGGACCCCAACAAGGGCCCCGCACCAACCAAACCAGCCGCTGCGGCGTCAGAGCCGTTCAGCCCCAACGCAATCCCACCGATACCCGACCCAGCCACGTCCAGTTCCAGCGAATCACGACTGACACTGTGGCCGGACAAGACATTGGTGCTGTCGACGTTGACCGCTCTACACGTGGAAGTCCCCGACGGCGACACCGAGACTTTGAACCGCGCAGCCTCGGGCTGGCGCGCCTTCGCCCGATACCCCGCCATTACCGAAGCCAACACCGAACTGAATACGATCGCGGTGCTATTCGACACCGTCCAGACACCGGACGTGCCCGAGATCCGCGATCTACTCGGAGCATTGAAAACCGGCGCCAGCGCAATAGCGGCCGCTGCGGCGGGCTTGGTCACCGCCACCACCAACCATCACGACACCCTCGCTGATCTGCGCACTCAAATCATCAACGCGACACCACGAGCGTTTCCGGACCTGAGCGCGAAAGCCACCGTTCGATCCACAGGAGTCGACGTGATGCCTCAAGGTCAAGCATCCGACGGCGAAATACTCACGGCCGCAGCTATATACAAGGATTCCATCAGCACTCACCCGCTGTTCGACCTACTGGCCAAGGCCACCTTCGAGGGCATGGACGGCCTAGGTATCAAGACGAGACTCACCGAAATAGCAGGGCTACGAGACGATGCCATCGTCCGGCTGGACTCCTATTCGACCGAACCGGTCAAGTGCACCCTGAACCCGAACTGGGAAAGCGAAATGAACAAGCTCGATCCACGCGTGCGGTCATGGGTCGGGTCGGCCGTCAAGTACGGAAACACCGCAGGCATCGATCCCCGGCTTGTCATGGCTATCGTATACAACGAAGGTGGTTATCGATCCGACTCGTTCATCGAGAACGAAATGAGTTATGCGTATGACGTCTTCGTTCGAGAGGGTGGAAATTTAATTCGACCCAATTCTCTGGGGCTGACAAATATGAAAGAAGCAACCTTCAATAAGGTGAAGAAGAAGTTCCCCTCCGAGTTTGCTGGCAAAGAATGGTCCAATCTAAAAGAGGATCCCGATCTTGCGATCATGGCAGCAACCTACAATCTGAAGCGCATTGAAAGTCAATATGTTGCCGATGCCCCAGAAGAACTGAAGGAAAAGTACACGCGTGACCAGTTCCTTGCTGCTGGTTACAACTCCGAGGACAATATAGAAGCCCATTTTCGCGCAGGAGACCTCGGTCCAGTGGTACAAGGATATGTCGGGATGACAAACACTGCGCTGGACAAGGCGCAACGACTGATGGGCGGCATGTACACATGCAAGTGAGCTGGCTGCGGAGGCCCTCGAAGCAGACCGTCAAACTCGTCGCCTGCTTCGTTGTGATTGGGGCGATCGCTTGGAGCGCTTTCGCCTGGCTAACTCGACCGAACGACGCCGAACGCTATCTGAATCAGATTCAGATGCCTGGTTTCACCAAAGTGACACAAAAGGCAGATACCGATGTCGTCCCATGGGTCGAGGCCATATATGCGGGTCCGGTGAGCGATATCCGACAAATTGTCACCGGACCAGATCTGACACTCGGACCGCCGCCCGTTGCCAAACACCCAACCATTCCTCCGCGTCCACCCATAGGAATCCTCCCTATCGAAGATTGGATTGCATACGGGGATTCGCCGAATAACTGCCACGTCGCGATATATAAGGTACGTGACAACCAGGGCACTTCGTGGGAATTGACCGATGCGCAGATTTCTGGCATGAAGGATGGTTCCATCGATGTTTTCAGGATCCATGTCAGCTGTGGCGACGGATAGACATACGACTCAGTGGCGGCCGACGAAGCAGTTATTGAGCCGATGGTGTTGTGCCACAGTCGATGCCACAGGTCCGGACACGGGCCGCTCCATGGCCATCGACCTCCGCAGGGCACGGACAGTACTGTCACCTATCGAAGTCGCCTCGCGTTGCCGCTCTAGTGAAGGCCGACCACTCGGCAGCGGTGAACCTCAGCGCCGGGCCGGAGGGATTCTTCGAATCGCGGACGCCGACAAGGCTGTTCGGGAGGAAGGCGACTTCGACGCAGTTTTCGGCGGCACCGCTGCGGCTGCTCTTGAACCAGTCGGCACCGGCCAGATCGATGTTCACGCGTACTCCTTCGCCATCCTTCTGAGCAGAGCCCGGCTGTCCTCGGCATCCATCGCACTTCGCCGGAGGCTCTCGTGCCCCTGATGGTATCGGTGAACCGTGGCTGATTTCGCAAGATACAAACCCCCCGTGAATTTCTCCGTGTAGACCACTGGTGGCTCGATCACCTGCCCCTGTTTGCCCGTACCGAACTCCAGGATCACGAATGGGCCAACCGAGTCGCCAAGGGGGAATCCTGCACTGAACGGGAGGATCTGCAACCTCACGTTGGGTCGGACCCCCGCTTCGGCCAAGTACCTCAGTTGAGTCGCCATAACCCTCGGCCCGCCAACCATGCCCCGGAGTACCGACTCCCGCAGAATGACATCGAGTGTCGCCGGATGATGCTTGCGGGTGATTCTCGTTTGCCGACGCATCCGCAACTGCACCCTGCGTGCATGCTCCTCTACTCCCTCATCGGGATAGCCGCATCGGATGAGCGCACTCGCGTACGCAGGTGTCTGCAACAACCCCGGTACTAGTTCGGGCTCGTAGGTCGTGAGCCGCTGCGCCGAAGCCTCCAACCCGACGAAGAAGTCGAAGTTTTCCGGAATCAGGTCGCCGTACTCATGCCACCAACTTTGCTCGTTGCCCTGTGCGGCAAGACCTTTCATCGCAGCAGTGTGATGGGTGTCGAACCCGTAGATCTTGCACAACGCCTCGAGGTCCACTTCGCGCAGGTGAGCCACGATTCCCTTCTCAATACGCTGTAGCGCGCTGGCGCTGCGCTCGATCAACTCGGCCGCCTGATGGAGCGTGAGCCCACACTCCTCACGCCCATTACGCAGATACTTCCCCAGCTGCCGCCGTGCCAGCGTCGATCCGTCCTCCGACATGCCCGCCTCCCATCAGGATTCATCGTTCGCACCAGCAGAGCACGCCGCAATCCCACGACGTGGCGACACCGCAAATTCTCATGCGATCAGCACATAACACCAGGAAGAGTTGCATTCCGCAGCGGTTTCGCAGCGCAGTCGGGTACCGGCACAGCTCCGTTCGACGCGCCGGTCTGATTCGTTGCGAACCCGGTCCCCACGCACAGGCCGAATGGGCTTCGGCGTACCGAGCCACGACCCGTGACAAAACCGCAGGACCGATCTCAGTCGAACGGACCCCGCGTCCCGATGGAACCGATCGTCTATGTCATGCGTCCAGTAAAGTGACCGGGCAGATGCCAAGGGAGGGCCAGTCGATGGAAGTGGGGCAGTCAGCGGCGAACGCGCTGTACCAGCAGGCTGTAGGGGGAACGTTCCGGATGGAGGCCGACGCCGCCCGACGGTGCGCCGAGGTCTACACCAGATTCGTCGAAACGACATTGAGCCCGCAGGTTGGCCGTTCAGAGCGTTTGCAGCAGCTTGAAGGATTTGGCGGATTCGAGTCGGCTCAACAGTTGCAGTCTGGGTTCTCAGGTAAGGCAGTGAAGATGACCGAGGCCCTCAACGGGATGAAAGAGGCCGCATTGAAGATGGCCGCGGCTTACCTACGTGCGGGCCAGTTAGTCGAGGAAGCCGACGTCATGTTTGCACGTTCGATCAACGCCATTGCCTCGGAGGTACAACAGTGAAGATGGGAATCCGCAACACGCTGCTCGCACTGTTGGCGCTGGCGACCGCTGCGTTGACGACGAACTGTTCAACTGACAATGGCCCGGCAGAACCCTTGGCCACTTCGGGCCAGGCCACCACGTCGATCGGGTCCCAACCATCCCGGCCTACTCTAACCGCCTCGAAGCTCCAGCCGCCGCCGCAGGACAACAAGTACACGGCCAGCACAGGACGGCCCAAGATCGTCTTCGACCCGTGCACATGGATCAGCGACGCCACCATTCAAAAGTCCGGATTCGATCCCGTCTCGCGCAAGCGGGGTGACGATCTGATTGCCGAGTACAGCTTCCTGACCTGTGACTTCTCATCTCGAGAACGCAATCTGATGTTGAACTCCGGAAATGCTACGTGGGCGGAAGACCTCGCGAAGGTCGGCACCTTCAGCGAGCCGACCACCGTCAACGGGCGCGAAGCCCTGTTGGTCCGGGATCCGGACCTGCACCGGGCTTGCCAGGTCGACGTGCGGACCAAAGTCGGGTTCGTACAGATCTCCACTTTTTTAACCGATTTGGCCCCACGTAGTACCGCTCCCTGCGATGGCATGCTCGAAATCGTCACCGCCATCGAGCCGGAAATCGGCAAGGACAACTAAACCAATGACCGGCTCGTACATCAATATCAACGACAATCCGGCGGCACTTAGCACTTTCGGCCAAGGTGCCAAACCCGATGTCGCGCAACCGAGTTCGCGATCGCGCGCCCAGCAGCAGGGTGCGGAGGGGGCTCAGCAGTCGGTTTCCGACAACGGTGCCGATCCGGCGTATATCGCCAGGATGGAACAGTTCGAGGGCCACACTCACGAGGAGATCTACAACAACGTCACGCAGATGAGTCCGGGTGTCATGCATCAGCAGGCCGACACGTGGATCAGCATCGCCGACTCGCTCAGCGGCGGATTGTTCGGCATGCATATCGCGATCCAGAAGGCCCTGGCAGATGGTGTCGAGGGCAAGATGGCCGATGCGGCGGTCGCCGCCGCGCAGAAGTTCTACCAGCAGGCCAGCGATGTTCAGCAGGTGATCAGCACGTGCGGGCATCGGGTCAAGGGCGTCGCGCATGCCGCCGAGGTCATCAAGCTGTCGGTGCCCCCGCCGAGCGCGGCGCAGGGGCAGGCGGGCTCGGCCGGCACGCTGGACCCGGCGCAGGTGATCATCTCCGCGGTGAGTGCGGGGCTGGTGGGCGGTGGAGACAGCGACGAGGTCGCCTATCAGCGCGGTGTGGAGGCGCTTTATCGCACGGCGATCGACACCATGAACAACAGCTACAAACCGTCCTATGGTCCTGCCGGGAGCGGAGTCCCGACCTTCGTGCCCGTCGCGTTGCCGGGTGACGGCGGCGGCGATCCCGGCAACGGCAACGGCGGCAGCGGTAATGGCGGCAGTAACGGCAACGGTGGCAGTAATCCGGGTGATCAACCGACATCGGACCCCCTGACCTCGGTCGAACCTGCCGCGTCCGATCAGAATTCGGGCACTGGGCAGCAATCGGCGCAGGCCCCTACCACCCCTAGTGCCAGTACCGCGCCCGCTGCGGCAACCGTTCCCGATGTGGGAGCGCCTGGTTCGGGACAGCCGGGCGGCCCCGGCACATCCCCACCAGGAGGCAGCGGCCCATCCAGACCCGGCATGCCCGCGCCCGGCGGGATCGGCACCCCGAGCCCGGGACGCAGCGTCAGCGGCCTGCCTACCAATGGAAGTCCCGCCGCGGCAACGGCTTCCGCGGCCAACCGTGCGGCAGCGGCCGGTCGGCCCGGCATGTCCGGAATGCCGTCGGCCGGTGCCGCGAAGAAGCAGGACGACTCGGAGTCGGCTCGAAAAACCCCTGAATACCTGATCGAGAATCGCGAAGAAGAACTGCTCGGCCTCCGCCCACCGTCGGTGCCGCCGACGATCGGCGACGACGCGGCGGCAGCCCAACCGAGTCCACCACAGCGAGTTCCGCCGCAACGCCCGAGCAGCGAGGACCGCTACTTATGATGTGGGACTTCACGCCCGATGAGTTCATGCATATCTGGCGGGAGACGGGCGCGGATCGATATCCGTTCCCGCTGCGCCTGATCGCTTCGGCGCGATGGGAAGACGAATACGAACAGCTCACCCGGCAATTCGATCAGCGTCTCCCGCTACACGGCGACCCGGACCTGTCGGCAGTATTGCGGGTGGCGGCCGATCCCGAAACATCGTTGTCGCTCACCGGAACCCGGCGCAATCCGATACGGGCGTACGGCGCGATCGACGGCGACATCGGCGTAACACTGGTCCAACGCCCGAGCCCCACACCCGATTTCGGCGGCAACGTCGTCATCGAGGTCGGCACCGCGGCGATCGTGCCCAAGGTATTCACCGCGGTACTCGGCAACGTGTCACCCGGTCGCCATCGCGCCATCGCCGAAGACATCGACCGTTTACGCATCGGCCTCGAATCCTGGACCGGCACAAAGGAAACCGCAGCCGACCGCATCTGCCGCCTACTACGCGCCCCCCGATCCGGATCCGGAACCCTGGAAGCCCTCCGCGACTTGCGCAGTCCGCGCCCCTCCACACCGGAATACCTGAACTGGTTCGACATCGACGGCGACGGCCGCTACCTCTACCACAGCCAATACAACGAATTCCACATCGCGCCCTGCGACCGAGCCACGATAAGTCGCGAAATAACCCGCATGACACACACCGTTCGCTAGCGCCGACACCTACGTGCAAAACAGCTGTCCGCTACCTCCACAACATGCCAACCGGCCGAACCATGAGGTGCAGGTACGGAGCGTAGCTTCGTTGGGGATGCCGTCGACCTGTTCCCGGTCTCGGGAACGATCTCGTAGGAGTACATCGGCCTAGAAACCGAGTTTGGCGTTGATCTCTGCTCGGTGCGCCGCCGCCCCAATGGTGGTGACATTCCTGCCCTGCTGGAGGTCTTCGACCAGGGCGAGCATCCGGGTGTGAGCCTCGACGCCGTGGCGTTGGGTGATCTCGGCGACCTTGCGGAAGGTGTCCAAGACCGCCAGCACGCCCGTCAGATCAAGGGACTGGGCCGCGGCCGCCATTTCCTCGGCGTAGTGGCGCTCGAACTCCGCGCGTTCGGGACCGACCAGAGCATCGCGAATTGCGCGTGGTGTGGATGGTGCCAATAGCGCGGGAAGCACCGGCGATCTGGACGACTCAGATGAGGCCATGCCAACACCATAGCCCCGCCGTATAGCCACATCGGGGGCGTTGCACGCGGCACCCCTGTCTCCATGCGTTCTGACCGAATGTGGCTGGGGCATATACGGTTTCGCGGCTAATCCCGCATTCCTTGGCCAGCGCGGCTTTGGACTCACCGGCGGCTGCACGCGAGTACCTTTGATCGAACGCGGAAAGTAGGAGCTGACTAATGGAAGAGCGCATTGGCGGCAAAATATTCGACCCCCACGGCTACGACGACGACCCGATCGACCCCGAGCTCCTTGCCAAGGCCAACGCCGCGTTCGCCGAGCTCAACAGCCGCGAACCGGAGTACAACCCGGCAGATTTGCCTGAGCGCTTCCGCGATGACTTGGTCGGCACCGAATTCGAGCATGTCTACCGCGAGGCCGAAGAACGGAGACGTCGCGACCGGGAGGCACCCTCCTCCCCTAATGGAGGGGTCAAGGAGTGACCGTCCGCTACGACCGAAGGCGTGCCGAGCGGTCAGCGGCGGCGACCGGGGACCTTGCGCAGTTCCGAAAGGGCGAGGGCCGCAAGGGCTCCCGCTCCGAAGGAGGTGGCTACCGCGCTCATCGATGGGCCCGAGCCTGGCATCCGTGGTGCGATCACCGCGGCTGGGGGCGGGGCGATCTCGGCTTCCCGCAGATTGTCCGACGAGGTCGCCGCCCAGGCCGTGGCGAACAGGATGATCCGATAGGTGACGTAGCTGAAGACCATCAGTCCGATGATCGAACCGAAGGCGGCGCCCGCGGGGCTGTTCAGCACGGTTCGCAGGTAGATGGACGCGACGTACTTGAAGACCTCGAAGACCACGGCGGCGATGGCCGCCGCTCGCGCCGCACTGCGCAGCGTGACCGGTTCCCGTGGCAGCCGCGCGATGATCCAGGCGAAAACCGCCCAGGACGCCAGGAATCCGAGCAGGACAGACGCCAGAATCAGCAGTAGGTGTGCGCCGGGCAGGTTGGACAGACCGAGGCCGATCAGCACCCGAGCGCCGAGGGTGCTCGCGCCGAGCGTGGAAAGGCCGATCGACACCACGAAGGCGAGGCCGAGCCCGATGAGCGCGCCGAGGTCGGAGAGCTTGGCCATGAACCAATTGCTGTCCGGGCTCTTCTGATCCCATTGCTCGGTCAGCGCGGCGCGCAGGTTGGCCATCCAGCCGAGACCGGTGTAGAGGCCGGTGAGCAGCCCGAGGATGCCTACGGTGCCCCTGGAGCGGACCGCCTGATCGATGAGGTCGTTGAGTTGATCGCCGAGCGAGCCCGGCATGTTGTCCACGATCTTGCCCTGGAGTTCGGTGAGCAACTCCGGGTGGCTCGACAGCACGAATCCCGCGACCGCGAAGGCGACCATCAACAACGGAAACAGTGACAGCACCGTGAAATACGTGATCCCCGCCGCGTAGTAGTCACCCCGCTGCTGCTGGTATCGCCCGCCGGCGCGAACCAGATGGTCCAGCCAAGGGCGCCGGTGAATCCGCCGCTCGAGCCACGCCTTGACGTTGTCGATCACCTGCACCGTTTCGTCCCTTCACAGAGACCTCGTGTTGTTTCGACCGACCTGCGAGCAGTGTTGTTCCACCGACCTGCAAGCAGTCGCCAGCGGCGGACACCACGGCTCAGCGGGGCAGAAAGCCCACCCGGTCGTATACCTGCGCGAGGGTGTTGCCGGCGATCTCTCGCGCGTGCTCGGCACCGGCGGCGAGAATACGGTCGAGTTCGCCCTGATCCGACATGTACTCTCCCACCTTGGCCTGCAACGGCGTGACAAATTCGACCAGCGCGTCGGCGACATGGGACTTCAGGTCGCCGTAGCCCTTGCCCTCGTAGTCCTTTTCCAGCGTGACGATCGGCGTGCTGCTCAACGAACTCAGGATCACCAGCAGGTTGCTGACACCCGGCTTCAGCTCCGGGTCATAACGGATCTCGCGTTCGGTGTCGGTGACCGCGGAGCGGATCTTCTTGGCGGTGACCTTCGGGTCATCGAGCAGACCGATCAGCCCGGCGTCGGAGGAGGCCGACTTGCTCATCTTCGAGGTCGGGTCCTGCAAGTCGTAGATCTTGGCGGTGCCCTTGGTGATGTGCGCCTCCGGCACTACGAAGGTCTTCTTGAACCGAGTATTGAAGCGCTGGGCCAGGTTTCGGGTCAGTTCCAGATGCTGGCGCTGGTCCTCGCCGACCGGAACCTGATGCGGGCGGTAGAGCAGGATGTCGGCGGCCATCAGGACCGGGTAGGTGAACAGGCCGACGGTCGCGTTCTCCGCGCCCTGTTTGACCGACTTGTCCTTGAACTGGGTCATCCTGCTCGCCTCGCCGAACCCGGTGAGACAGCTGAGCACCCAGGTCAGCTCGGCGTGCTCGGGCACTTGGCTCTGCACGAACAGGGTGGAGCGCTTCGGGTCGATACCGAGCGCGAGCAGCTGCGCGGCGGCTCCCCTCGTACGTGCGCGTAGCTCCTTCGGCTCCTGCGGCACCGTGATCGCGTGCATATCGGGAATGAAGTACAGCGCGTCGTAATCGTCCTGCATGGTCACCCAGTACTGGAGCGCCCCAAGGTAGTTGCCGAGATGAAAGGAGGAGCTGGTCGGCTGGATCCCGGAAAGCACCCGCTGTTTGCGTTCGGCGGCCGGGGTCGTCTGCGCAGGACTGGACATACTCCGATCTTCGCACGCTGATCAAGCGGAATTTCGAGCCGCCCAGTTCCGCGGATCGACGCCGGGCATACTCGGGCGCCCGGTGCGCGCCAATTCGTGTTCGCGCCGGGAAACCAGCTTGTAGACCGGTGCGCTCGGCCCTGCCAGGGTGCCGCGCAATACCGGCGGCACCAGTGGCGGTGCGATATGCGCGGCACGGACGGCCTGGGCAAGCGTGCGGTAGGCGAGCTGCTCGGGTATCCCCCATCGCATGCCGTACATGTCGCGGATCCGCGGCGGCAGACTGCCCTGCACCAGCAGGAAGAACGCGGAGGTGACCTGCTGCAACGGCATTCGCTGCGGATACGGCACCCGCTGCCCGGCCAGATATGAGCCGACCAGCCTGGCCTCGTCGGTGAGGAACAGCTCATCGGAGCCGAGATAGGTGTCGAAGTATTTGCGGAACAGCGGGTAGCTACCCGGCGCAGCCTCGCGCGGCATGCCGAAAAGTTCGGCCCAGCGCACGTAGTCCTGGTAGAGCGCCTCGCGTTCGCCGTCGGTCAGCCGACGGACAAGCAGGTCGTACATGACCTCGGCGGAATCGAAGGTGAATGCCATCGTCATGAACATCAAATGCGGGTCGGCCGCGGAGTAGCCGGTGCCAGCAGGGTAGTGCGAACCCGCGTCTTCCGGCAGCGCCCCGCGCACCTTGCCATGCTTCTTGTGAGTGAAAGCCAGCGCCAGGTCCGCTTCGGCCTTGCTGCCGAGGAACACCGCCTCGAACAGTTTGCCGGTGAGCGCGAGCCGGGCGTATGGGGTCAGCCGGTGCTCGGTGTTCTCCGCGGTCCCGACGTAGAGCAGCGGGTGGACGGCACCGACAACGAGGGCCCGCTGCCCATAGGTGAGGCCGACCGCGCGCTTGCTCATGACCCGACGTGCCATGGAATTGTCGGCGAAATAACCGGGTGCGGACATTGGTGCCTCCTCGTCGAGCCATCTGGCAACAGCATCCACCAGAATGTCAATTCTGGCAATGCCCCATGCCAGAATTGTGACCGGGCAGATTCCCTACCGAAGCTCTGCCGATCCGGCACTGGTTGCCGCGCGACCGATCCGACACTGACAGAATCGAGCGGTGGCACAGCGGACCTACGGCGGCATCTCCGCGGACGAGCGGCGCGCGCAGCGGCGCGTGGCGCTGCTGGACGCCGCGCTCGAGATCATCGGCACCGACGGCCTCGCCAAACTCACCGTCTCAGGGCTGTGCGCGCAGGCCGGGCTCAACGAGCGGTACTACTACGAGAGCTTCGAAAGCCGCGACGCGGTTCTGACCGCGCTGATCGACGGGATCGCCGAGGAATTGGCGGGCGCGATCGTCACGGCGTTGCGGGCGGCGCCACCGGACACTCGCGGCAAAGCGCACGCCGCGATCACCGCGGGAATCCATCTACTCACCGATGACCCGCGCAAGGCCAAGGTCGCGCTCGTCGCGGGCATGGCGACACCGGAACTGCGCGCCAGGACCAACCACACGGTGCGCGTCTTCGCTCGACTCGTCGCCGCCGAGGGCATCGACTTCTACGGCGTCGCCGACCCGCCGGATCCGCTGATCGACTTCCGCGCGACCTATCTCGTCGGCGGACTCGTCCAAACCATGACCGCCTGGCTACAGGACGACCTGCCGCTGACTCGCGACGAGCTCATCGAGCACACAACCGATGTCTTCGTATTGCTCGGCGAAGACCTCGCGCGGCGACTGACATAGCCGAGACCTTTGCGGAGCTCGGGTCAGAGCATCAAAGGCACTGCCTGCGTAAACACCTGCTCGCCTTGGAGAATCACCCGAAAGGCGATGTCCCGTTTCGACCAGTAGTCGGCACAGTCGTTTACGGCCTCGACGAACCAATCGCGCTCAGCGGGCTGATCGACAAGTAGATCAGCCGAATCTCGGACCACCGCAACATATCCGGCCGCCTCGCCGACGAAATCATCCAAGTCGCGCAGACATTCGTCGAAGGCGTCCTTGTTCTCGCCGAAGTAGTAGGGGAACTGGAAAGCGGCGGCGAACTCGTCGAAGACACCACCGGTGGTAGTCATCTTCGGACCGCGCAGTTCGCGCACCACATAGCCCGACGGGGCACGATAACGCAGCGCGCTCAGCTCGGCGGAGTCGACGGCGAGCGCGCCGAGCGCGGGCAGGGACGCTCGACGTGCAGCCGGTCGGGCGGTGCGCCGGGATGTGCCGGATTCGGCGCTGCCCGGGCGGGCGAGAAACTGCGACAACGGGATCGGCTCGGTCATCAGCGCATCCTCGTGAAGGACTCGTAGTGGTCACCGGTGTACCAAGCGGAGCCGTCACTGCCGGTGACGATGCGCTCGGCGTCCCGAGATCGGTTGCGCTGCTTGGGGTTCACGTCCCATTCCTGGTAGGTGATCGACCTGCCCGCGGCGTCCTTGGCGGCCAGGGTGCCGCCACGGTTCATCCACCGATCACCGCCTTTGGTGCCCTGCGCGTTCGCCGAGCCGGGCCAGCGGCCAGCGTCGATCTCCACCAGGGTCACGTACGCGCGGTCGGGCACGCCAGGAGCGCGTGCGGCCACCGGTGCGGTGGTCCTGCCGAGCAGTGGTGTCGCGGTACTGCCGACCGGCGGTTCGGCCGCGGTCGCGCTGCGGGCCGTTGTGGTCGCCGAACCGAGAACCGAGCCACCGTCGCCGCCACGATTGAGCGCGATGAGCCCGACGACCGCCAGCAGCACGGCCAGAACGCCGAACACTGTGAAGCTGCTTCGCTTGCCCGCGATCATCGCCGCCACCCACCGGTCGAAACGGATTCGCGGCGCACACCGGGTCCATCCGCGAGAAAAGCGTCGAGGCACATGTTCCGGTCGCTCATCGGTACTGCACCGTGACCGGCGCGTGGTCGGACCAGCGCTGATCGTAGGCGGCGGCCCGCTCGACGACGGCTTGCTTGGCCCTTGCGGCCAGGTCGCCGCGGGCCAATTGGTAGTCGATGCGCCAGCCCGAGTCGTTGTCGAAGGCGCGGCCACGGTAGGACCACCAGCTGTAAGGCCCCTCTACTCCCGGATGCAGCCTGCGCACCACGTCGACATAGCCCGCGGCGAGCAGCTCGTCGATCCAGGCGCGCTCCTGCGGCAGGAATCCTGCCGACTTCAGATTTCCCTTCCAGTTCTTGATGTCGAGCTCCGACGGTGCGATGTTCCAGTCGCCGCTCACCACGAATTCACCGCCGCGGCCGGTCAGATACGCGCCGAGCTCGGCCATGAAGCGGTACTTCTCGTCCTGGCGCGGGGTACCGACATCACCGGAGTGCACATACACACTGGCCACGGTGACGTCGTCGAAGTCGGCCTCCAGATAGCGGCCGGAGGCATCGAATTCCTTGCTGCCGAAGCCGATTCGCACTTCCTGCGGCGCACGCCTCGACAGGATGCCGACACCGGCCCTGCCCTTGGCCTCCGGTTCGGCAAGGGCCAGCGACCAGCCGTCGGCAAGTGCGGGCGCCAGCGCCGCTCTGGTCTGCTCGTCGGTGGCGCGGGTCTCCTGTAGACAGACGATGTCGGCCTCGGTGGCCGCGAGCCAGGCGAGCATGCCTTTGCCCGCTGCGGCACGAACCCCATTGACGTTGACGGTTGCGATGATGGTCGGCACCTACCGACCGTACAATGCTGGTCAGATGAATTTCCCCGGACACTGCCGTCCAGGAAGGGGTGTCGACGATGACGTCTCACACCGCCACGTCCTCCGTCGCCAAGTCCGCGACCACTCCCCAGCCGATCAAAGCCCTGCACCTGGGTTCCGGCGACCCGGTGCTGTTGCTGCACGGCTTCCTGCTGTCGCCGCACTGTTGGGAACAGGTGGCCGTCCGGTTGTCCTCGAACTGTGAGGTGTTCGCGCCCGCGTTCGCCGGGCACTGGGGTGGCGGCCCGGTGGACGGCTGGTCGGTGGATGTGCACACCCTGGCCGACCGGATCGAAGACCAGCTCGACGAGCTCGGATGGCGCACCTGCCACATTGCGGGCAACTCACTCGGCGCCTGGGTCGGCTTCGAATTGGCCCGACGCGGCCGGGCGCGCACACTCACCGCGATCGCGCCCGCGGGCGGCTGGAACTCACCGTCGCTCACCCAATTGCGGGTCGGTTTGAAGTTCCTGTCACTGGTTCCGATCGTCGAAATCGGCAAACGCCTCGGCGACTTCGCGGTGCACAACATACTCACGCAACGATTCGCGCTGCTGGCACTGAGCAAGAACGCCTCGGCGGTTCCCCGCCGCGATATCGCCGCGATTATCGCGGCGGTGCTGCACTGCGACGCCATGCTGCCCTTCATTATCGGCAACCTGCGGGCCCCCGCGCTGGATAACCTCGCCACCCTCACCACCCCGGTGCGCCTGCTGATGGCCGAATACGACCGGGTGATCCCCAATCGCGTCTACGCCCGCCGCTTCCTGAGGGAACTCCCCGACTCCGCCGACCGCATCCTGGTCAACGGCGTCGGCCACGTCCCGATGCTGGAAGCCCCCGACCGCATCGCCACCCTCATCGCCGAACACATCTACGCCAGCCGCTCCCACCTGCGAGCGGTCTGAATCGGCAGATATTCACAGGTCAACGCCCGGGGGCGCGGCCGTGGTCACGCACCCGGGTCGAGATGCCTACTGGGCCAGCAGGCCCTTCGCGATGTGGGTCACCTGGATCTCGTTGCTGCCCGCGTAGATCATCAGCGACTTCGCGTCGCGGGCGAGCTGTTCCACGCGATATTCGGTCATGTAGCCGTTGCCGCCGAACAGCTGCACCGCTTCCATGGCCACCTCGGTGGCGGCCTCGGAGGCGTACAGCTTGATGGCAGAGGCCTCGGCGAGGGTGGGCGACTTGCCCGCCCTGCCCCGCTCCAGCGTGTTGAACACCATGTTCTGCACGTTCATTCGGGCGATCTCCATCTTGGCCAGCTTGAGCTGAACCAACTGGAAGCGTCCGATCTCCTGGCCCCACAGCTTGCGGTTCTTGGCGTAATCCAGGCACAGCCGATGGCATTCGTTGATGATGCCGAGTGCCATGAAGCCGACGCCGATGCGTTCGGCGGTGAAACTGGAGCGCGCGCTTTCCCTGCCGTCGCCACCCTTGTGCTCCTCGGTCTCGCCGAGCAATCGGTCCTTTGCCAGCCGGACGTTGTCGAAGAACAGCTCACCGGTCGGTGAGGCGTGCAGTCCCATCTTCTTGAACGGCTTGCCTTGGGTGAGACCATCCATGCCCGTGTCTAGGACAAAGGTGAGCACCTTGCGGTCGCGCTTGTCGACGCCTGCCCGCCCGTCGCCCGACCCCCACCCCTCATCGGATCGCTGCGCGATGCTGCGTTCGCCCTCATCGAGCTTCGCGTAGACAATCATCACATCGGCGAAGGGACCGTTGGTGATGAAGGTCTTCTGGCCGTTGAGGATGTAGTCCTCGCCGTCGCGCCGAACGTAGGTCTTCATGCCGCCGAAGGCATCCGAACCCGAGTCGGGCTCGGTAATCGCCCAGGCCGCAACCTTTTTCAAGGTCACGATGTCAGCGAGCCAACGCTCCTTCTGTGCCAGCGTGCCACGCGACATGATGGTCGTCGCACCGAGACCGATGCTGACACCGAGTGCGGTCACGATGCCCATGCAGACACCGGACAGCTCCCCGATCAGCACCGCCATCATCGATTCCTGACCAGCGAACGGGCTACCGCCGGAAGACTTCTCCGTCTTCTCCGGTAGCGGCTCGCCTGCCGCGATCGCGGCTTCGCGCGTGCGCTGCTTCGCGAGCAACTTCTCGATCGCTTCGCCGCCCATGGCGTCGATGCCGAAGGCGCTGAACAGCTTCCGGATGATGGGATACGGCGACATCGCACCGCTGTCGAGCGCGTCGAGGTTCGGCCGGACCTCCTTGTCGATGAAGGCGCGCACCGCCTCGCGGATCATCTCGTCGGTCTCGGACCATTCGAACATCGTCGTTCTCCTAATGTGATCAGCTGAGCGCAGTCCGTCCTCAGCCCGCGCACGGCCGGAGCGAAGGCGCAGGTGAGTTCCGTAAGTCAGGGCAGCCGGGCGGCGATATCGTCGATGAGCCATGGGCCCTCGGTCTCGATGGTCTTCACGTCATGCCAGCCTGCCAGTTCAGAGATGGCTTCGCCCTGAACCGCGAAAACCTTGCCGGTGACCTGGCACTTGTCCGAGGCTAGGTAGGCGACCAGCGGCGAGATATTGGCCGGGCTGAAGGAATCGAATTCGCCATCCTCGACCTCGACGCCAAGGATGGCGCCCATGCCGGGAGTGGCGAGAGTGAGCCGGGTGCGGGCGATCGGCGCGATCGCGTTGACGCGCACGCCGTAGCGTTCCAGCTCATCGGCGGCAACCAGGGTCAGCGCCGCGATCCCCGCTTTGGCGGCGCCGTAGTTGGCCTGACCGGCGTTCGGCACGGTGACACCCGAGGCGGACGCGGTGTTGACGACCGCGGCATTGGGCTGGTTGCCCGCCTTGGACTGCGCCTTCCAGTACGCGGCGGCGTGATGCAGCACCGCGGCATGACCCTTGAGATGCACGGCCACGACGGCATCCCACTGGGACTCCTCGAGACCGGCGATGAAGCCGTCACGCAGGATGCCCGCGTTGTTGATGACGATGTCGAGCCCACCGAGCTCCGAAACCGCCAGCTCAATGAGGTTCCTCGCGCCATCCCATGTCGCGACGTTGTCGGTGTTGGCGACGGCCTTACCGCCTGCGGCGACGATCTCGTTCGCGACGTCCTGCGCGGGGCCGACATCCGTGCCTTCACCGTCGTTGCTGCCGCCGAGATCGTTGACGACGACCGCCGCGCCCTCGCGGGCGAACAGCAGGGCGTGCTCACGGCCGATGCCGCGGCCCGCGCCGGTAATGACGGCGACCCGTCCTTCTAATGCACCCATGGAGTGCCTCCTGTCCTCGTCCCCCGCCATTCGGTATCCGCTTGTCCCCCAGCGATTCCGGTCGAAGCCGCAATCGCTTGGTCAGTCCGCGATTTCCGCCAGACCGTCGCTGAGCACGACGTCCTCGCCGCGCACGGTTTCGAAGGCGTAGGTGCTCATGCCGCCGGCCGAGCCGACCTTCCAGATCCGGGTCTCCAGATCGTCACCGGGGAAGACCATCTTGGCGAAGCGCACCGCGAATCGCCTCAGCCGGTGCGCATCCGAACCCGCGACCTCGGTGAGCACGGCCCACGAAGCGAAAGCCATGGTGCACAGGCCGTGCGCGATGATGCCGGGCAGCCCAGCGTCCTCGGCAACCTGCTTGTCCAGGTGCAGTGGCACCGGATCACCGGAGGCCGGTGCGTAGCGGAAGGTCTGGTCGAGGTCGACATGTTGCGGCACCACCGCGACCGGGTCCTGAGCCCGCAGGTTCTCGTCGAACTTGTGCGCGGGCGCCCCCGCACCGACCGTCTTACCGGCGTCGATATTGCGGAAGAAGGCGGTCAGATACTGCTCGTTGACCAACTCGCCTTCCTCGGTGCGGCATTCGACGAGGATGGTGATGGCGGTGCCGTTCGAGCGGCTGGTGTAGCCGGTCGCCTTGGCCCGTGAGACCAGCCGGTCTCCGGGCAGGATCGCGCGATGGAAGTGAAAATCCTGCTCCCCGTGCACGACTCGGCCGAAGATGTCCATCGGCGCCACGTCGATGACGGGCATCATCATGGCCTCGAAGACCGGCACGATGCCGAAGATCGGCGAGGCCACCTTCCCTGCCAGGTGTGCGTCGATCGGATCGTTGGTCGCGGCCGCGTACTGCGCGATCCGCTCCTGAACCACCTCGAATCGTT
Organism: Nocardia arseniciresistens; assembly: GCF_046764875.1. Lineage (NCBI taxonomy): Bacteria > Bacillati > Actinomycetota > Actinomycetes > Mycobacteriales > Nocardiaceae > Nocardia > Nocardia arseniciresistens. The sequence goes on along the minus strand of NZ_JBKORD010000003.1, from coordinate 278,952 downwards.
CATCGTCACACCATGTTTCGAGTCCGCTGTCGTCGAACTCCACCAACCGGGTCGCGGCGGCTTTCGCTGTCATCGCGCTCTCCTTCGTTCGGCTTGCCTCGCCTGGATTCGAGATCAGACCGAGGCCAGCGCGTCGAGCTGCTCGAGGGACTTGTCCAGCTGCTTCAGGCCGTCCTTCTCGACCGCCTTGCCGAGCGCGCCCTTGATCAGTGCGCCTTCGAAGTCACCGGAGACCAGGATGGTACTGCCCTCGCCCTTTGGCTGGATGTCGAAGGTGAATTCGGTCTTCACACCTGCCATTCCGGTGCCGCCGAGGGTGAGCCTGCTCGGCTGCTGCACAGAGACGACCGTCCATTCCAGCTTGTTCGCCATGCCTAGCATGACGATCTTCGCGACCAGCTTGGCGCCTTCGGTCAGGACGGCGGGCGGCTCCTCCATGAAGCGCTCGTGGATGGTGAACCACTTCTCCCAGCTGTTCGGGTCGGAGACGACGGCCCACAGTGCGTCGGGGGTGGCCTCGACATCCTTGGTTGCTTCGATGTGGCCCATGGTTTACTCCTCGTCGAGTGATGAAAGCTGTAGGTGTGCCCCGACTTTCGCGGGGCGAATGATCAGATCAGCGGTCGGCGCGCTGGTATGCGGTGACGACCGCGGCACCGCCGAGGCCGATGTTGTGCTGTAGCGCGGCGGTGATGTTGTCGACCTGACGCTTGGCGGCGGTGCCGCGCAGCTGCCAGGTGAGCTCGGAGCACTGCGCCAAACCCGTTGCGCCAAGGGGGTGTCCCTTGGAGATCAGACCACCGGAGGGGTTCACGACCCACTTGCCGCCGTAGGTGGTCTGGTCGTCGTCGATGAGCTTTCCCGCTTCGCCCTCGCCGCAGAGACCGAGTGCTTCGTAGAGCAGCAGCTCGTTGGCGGAGAAGCAGTCGTGCAGCTCGATGACCTGGAAGTCCTCGGCGCCGAGCCCGGCCTGTTCGTAAACCTTGCGCGCGGCTCGGACATTCATGTCGTAGCCGATCAGGTTCTTGGCGGTGTCGTCGAAGGTGGAGGCGAAGTCGGTGGTCATCGCCTGGCCGACGATCTCCACCGCCTGCGCGGCGAGATCGTGTTTGTTCACGAAGTCTTCGCTGGCCAAGATGACCGCGCCGGAACCGTCGGAGGTCGGCGAGCATTGCAGCTTGGTGAGCGGGGCGTAGATCATTCGCGAGCCGAGGATGTCGTCGAGCGAATACTCGTCCTGGAACTGTGAATACGGATTGTTCACCGAGTGCTTGTGGTTCTTGTACCCGATCTTCGCGAAATGCTCCGCGGTGGTGCCGTATTGCTTCATGTGCTCGCGGCCCGCGGCGCCGAACATCCACGGCGCGACGGGGAAGAGCACTTCGGAGATCTCGGCGAGCGCCATGATGTGCTTGGCCATCGGCTGCTCGCGGTCGTCCCATGTGGAACCGAGCGAACCGGGCTGCATCTTCTCGAATCCGAGTGCCAGCGCGCACTCCGCGAGCCCGCCCCGAATCGACTGTGCCGCAAGGTAGAGCGCGGTGGAGCCGGTCGAACAGTTGTTGTTGACGTTGACCACCGGGATACCGGTCATGCCGAGTTCGTAGACCGCGCGCTGCCCGGAGGTGGATTCGCCGTAGACGTACCCGACGTAGGCCTGCTCGACCTCGCGGTAGTCGATTCCGGCATCGGCGAGCGCCTTGGTGCCCGACTCGCGGGCCATGTCCGGGTAGTCCCAGTCGCTGCCGTCCTCGTTCTTGCGACGGCCCGGCTTCTCGAACTTCGTCATGCCGACGCCGACGACGTAGACCTTGTTCGCCATCGAACTCCTCACATAGTGTGCGCCTCGATCAAAAACAAACATACAGAGCTGTATGTAATGACGCAAGGCCGTCCGGTCGACCTGCGAATACATCCGCTCGACGAACTCCGACGGGATCGCCGCGGCGAAGGAAACCCTCGAGGACTACACGTTGCGCTTCGCGCCGCGTAGCTACCGGCTATCGGGCCGCACGCTCGGTGAGCGCGGCGGCCACCGCCGCGGAGGCGATCTGACGCAGGTGCACCGAGGCCCGCTGCCAACGACGGTGTGCCCGCTCGCGGTCCGGATCGATGAAGTTCGACACCAGGATGCCGCGCAGCGCGTCCATGGCGGTGTAGATGAAATCGCGAGTCTCCTTGCGGCGCATCTCATCCGGCACGAACCGTGCGACGGCCATCAGCACCGCGTTGTTGACGAACGGCTCGACCTTCTCCATCGCGGAGGCGAGCACCGAATCGGTCCGCCCCGCCACCCACAGCTCGACGGTCGCGATGAACAGCGGCCCCTGATGCAGCTCCCACAGGAACTCCAGCGCCACCGCGACCGGATCGTCGCCACCCTCGACCTTGACCATCTCCCGCATCGCCGTCTCCGCGCGCAGCTGGGCAAGGTGGCTGATGGCCGCGACGACCAGGTCGGTCTTGGATCCGAAATGATGAACCTGGGCGCCACGGGTAACACCCGCCCGCTCCGCGACGCGTGGTGTCGTCGTCCCCGCGTACCCGTATTCGACCAGGCAGTCGATCGTCGCATCGAGCAGGCGCGTGCGCATCTCACTGCTACGCTGCTCCTGCGTACGGCGCTGCTGTTTGGGCGCTACGGGGCTGGTCATTCCGGCGATTCTACACTTACATACAGATCTGTATGTTCAACCGATGCGACGAGCCCGCTTCTACCGACGTAGGCGAGCAACCGCAGGTGGGCGGCAGCCTCCGGTGCGGCGGCACATTCCGGCCCGAACATGCCGGGGCGGCGGAAATTATCGAAGTCCATCCCGTGCATGATCGCGAGCAATTCCTCGCAGAGTCGCTGGTCGAGGAGATCCTCCAGGCCCGAGGCGACAGCGATATCGAGGCCGTGCACGACGAGTTCGGTGAGGTGGATGATCGCGGCGAGCGAACCGGGAACCGCACCGAAGCCGAGGCGCACCGTCCGCTCGAGCGCGTCGGGGCGATGCCATGCCGCACGGTCGGTGATGGCGGCGTCGATATAGGCGCCATGGGGATCGGCCCCGAGCCAGTCGTCGTGATGATCGCGCCCCGGGTCAACGCCATGGAGTTGCGCCGCGAAGATGTTCATCCCACCGACCAGGTGATTGAGCAGCTCGCGCAGATCCCATTCCAGGCACGGCGTCGGCGCGTTCATACGGTCGGCGGGAACAGCTTCGACAATAACGGCCGTCATATCGATTGCCCGGTCGATGCGGTTGATCATGGCATTCATGTCTCGCTCCAGAAAGTGTTGGCGGCCAAGAGGATTGGTCCAGGACCGCCCAGGGAAGAAGAGCGGTTCATTGCGATCCTAAAAGCAGTTTGTAGCGGCGTTAATGCGAGATTAGCGCCCCGCCGCCATAAACGCAAGCGTGCGCTGCGTTAAGATGTTCGACATGGATGACCAATCCCGCGTCCGTCGCCCCGGCGGCCGCAGCGCCCGTGTCCGGGCGGCAGTGCACAAGGCCGTCACCGAGTTGGCCGCCGAACGTGGCTACGGAAACTTCACGGTCGCGGAGGTGGCGGCCAGGGCGGGTGTCGCCGATACGAGCATCTACCGCCGCTGGGGCAACCTGGAAGCGCTGGCCATGGACCTGGCCATCGACCGCCTGACCAGCCAATCCTCGATGCCCGACACCGGAACCCTCGACGGAGACCTGCGGGCCTACGCGGCAAAAGCCGCCGCCGACGTGAGCGGTCCCGATGGACTGGCCTTCCTTCGAACCATTCTGGCGCTCTTGGATACCGGCGAGGCTGGGGCACAAACGCGCGACCGCTTCCTTTCCGAACGCGGCGAGCAGATCCAGCGGATGCTCGCCAGCGCGGTCGCCCGCGACGAGAAGGTCCCTGAGGTCCTCGAAGTCGTCGACTTCATCCTGGCTCCGATGTACACCCGCACCTTGTTCGGAACCGGACCCCTCACGGCCGAGTATGTGGACACACTTGTCGATCGCCTGCTCACCGCGACGAACCGGCCGAATCACACCGGCTGACCGCTCGGGTGGCAAGCTTCCCGCGCTGCGTGCGGCCATGCCCAGCCGTCACGACGGAAGGCTCAGGAGGGCTGGGTGCGGCGGGAGGTCCAGACGGTGAAAGTGAACAGCACGACGCCTAGTACCGCGAGACCCGCGCCGACGGTGGCGGGAGCCGTGTAGCCGAGGCCCGCGGCGATGACGAGGCCGCCCAGCCAGGCGCCCGCGGCGTTGGCGATGTTGAGGGCGGCGTGATTGAGGGCGGCGGCGAGGGTTTGCGCGTCGGCGGCGACATCCATCAGGCGAGTTTGCAGGCCGGGGGCCAGTGCCGCGCCGGATGCGCCGATGAAGAAGGCACCGAGACCGGCGGTGTACGGATTGTGCGCGGCGGCAATGAATCCCGCGAGGATGACGACCATCGCAACGAGTGCGGCGAAGATGGCGAGGTCGACGCCACGGTCGGCGAGCACGCCGCCGATGATGTTGCCGACCACCATCCCGACGCCGAACAGCGCGAGCACCAGCGGGACCAGCCCCGCTTGCATACCGGAGACATCGGTGAGGGTGGTGGTGATGTAGGTGTAGACGGCGAACATGCCGCCGAAGCCGACCGCGCCGACGAGCAGGGTCAGCAGGACCTGCGGGCGACGCAGGGCGCCGAGTTCGGTCATCGGGTTGGTGGTCCGGAAGCCGGTGAGCTCCGGCACGTAGCGAATCAAGGCGGCCACGGTGGCCAATCCGATCACCGCGACCACGACGAAAGCGTTGCGCCAGCCGAGATGCTGGCCGAGCCAAGTGGCACTAGGAACGCCGACAACGTTGGCGGCGCTCAACCCCAGCATAACCGCGGCTACAGCTTTGGCCCGCTGCCCTACCGGGGCGAGGGTCGCGGCGGCCAGCGAGGCCACGCCGAAATATGCGCCGTGTGGCAGACCGGCAAGGAACCGCGCGACCACGAGGGTTTCGAAGCTCGGCGCGATTACGGTCAAAACATTTCCGATGGTGAACGCCACCATCAGCACGATAAGCAGTCGCTTGCGCGGCACCCGCGCGCACAATGCGGCGATCAGTGGAGCACCGACGACGACGCCGAGCGCGTATGCCGACACCGCATGCCCGGCCGTCGGCTCCGACACACCCATGGCACTCGCGATATCTGGCAGCAAACCCATCGTGACGAATTCGGTCGTCCCGATCCCGAACCCGCCGAGCGCGAGCGCGAGCATCGCCGGAATATGCCAATCCGTCCGCTCGGCCTCGACAAGTGCGGTGGGCGGCGCGGCTACGGTACTGGTCACGTATCCATGTAACCGTCGGCCACCAGGTTCCGCTTCCCGAGCCGACGTGAGTTCGCCCACGTCAGCACAAAGAAATCGAGTTCGGCATCCCGCAAGTACCCTATTCGGGCAGTCGCCGAGCGACTCCGGAAAACAGTGCGGGCACCCGTACCTCTGGCCGATTCCGGCGATCTGCAAGCAGTCGCCGACAGCAGGGTGCGGGTGCCCGTATGTCGCGCCGGCGCCGGAAGGTTCCGGCGCCGGTATCCACAGTCTCTAACGCAGTGCGCGGGCCAGGTTGGCGTCGAGCGCACCGAGGAATTCCTCAGTGGTGAGGTAGCCCTGGTCGCCGCCGACGAGCGCGGCCAGGTCCTTTGTCATCTGGCCGCCTTCGACGGTCTTGATGACGACGTCCTCGAGGGTCTGCGAGAAGCCGATCACCTCGGGGGTGTTGTCCAGCTTGCCACGATGCTCGAGGCCGCGGGTCCAGGCGAAGATCGACGCGATCGGGTTGGTCGAGGTCGGCTTGCCCTGCTGGTGCTGACGGTAGTGCCTGGTGACAGTGCCGTGTGCGGCCTCGGCCTCACAGGTGCGGCCGTCCGGGGTCAGCAGCACCGAGGTCATCAGGCCGAGCGAGCCGAAGCCCTGCGCGACCGTGTCGGACTGCACGTCGCCGTCGTAGTTCTTGCAGGCCCAGACGTAGCCGCCCTCCCATTTCATGGAGGAGGCGACCATGTCGTCGATCAGCCGGTGCTCGTAGGTGAGGCCCGCCGCGTCGAACTGGGTCTTGAACTCGGCGTCGAAGACCTCCTGGAAGGTGTCCTTGAACATGCCGTCGTAGGCCTTCAGGATGGTGTTCTTCGTGGAGAGATACACCGGATAGTTCTGCTGCAGGCCGTAGTTGAACGAGGCTCGCGCGAAATCGATGATCGACTCTTTGAAGTTGTACATCCCCATGATGACGCCGCCCGCTTCGGGCATCTTCACGACTTCGTGCTGGATCGGCTCGCTGCCGTCTTCCGGTGTGAAGGTCAGCGTGACGGTGCCCGCCTCATAGACCTTGAAGTCGGTGGCGCGGTACTGGTCACCGAAGGCGTGACGGCCGATGATGATCGGCTTGGTCCAGCCCGGCACCAGGCGCGGGACGTTCGAGATAATGATCGGGGCGCGGAAAATCGTGCCGCCGAGGATGTTGCGGATGGTGCCGTTGGGCGACCGCCACATCTTCTTCAGGCCGAACTCTTCGACGCGCGCCTCATCCGGGGTGATGGTGGCGCACTTGACGCCGACGCCGTGCTGCTTGATGGCGTTGGCGGCGTCGATGGTGACCTGGTCGTCTGTCTTGTCCCGGTACTCGATGCCGAGGTCGTAGTACTCGAGATTCAGGTCGAGATACGGATGGATCAGCTTGTCCTTGATGAACTGCCAGATGATCCGGGTCATCTCGTCGCCGTCGAGTTCGACGACAGTGCCTTCAACCTTGATTTTGGACATGGATCTTCGTGTCCTCCTAGGATGGTGCCCTCATTGCACGGCCAGGCGAAAACGCTTGTGAGCGGACCCCAGCTGTTTCAACAGACAACGTATATGCCCCGCGTTGTCCGCGAGACGTGTGGTGCAAACAAGACAAGCGTACTGCTGCTAATAATCTCGCCGCTCGGGCAGCCCCCCGATTTTGTGCGCCCGAAATAGTTACCGGCAAGTAGGTAATGAGTGGCTCGGGTCACTCGCACGCCGATGGCAACCGAGGCGTAGCGGCCGTCACCACGGCAAGCCGAAAAAAAGCCCGCGTACCCCACCCGAGCGGATGCGATACGCGGACTTCGTTTGTCGTGAGAGGAAGATCTCAGACCCCGACGTGGACCCGAGCCCCGTCCTCCGAGCCCTCGATCAGGTTCTCCGGCTTGTCCCTGATCATGAACGCGATCACGGGGACGGCGGCGAGGAAGAAACCCGCACCGACATAGAAGGCCACGTCGTAGCTGTGGATCGAGGCACGGGCGACCAGATTGTCGAGCGTCGAATTGCCCTCGGCGAACGACTTGGCCGTCTGCACCGAGATGGTGGTCAGCAGAGCGGTACCGACCGCGCCGCCGACCTGCTGCGCCGCGTTGAGCAACGCACTGGCCACACCCGAGTCCGCTTCCTCGACCTGATGCAGCGCGACGGTCTGCATGCCGACGAACAGCGGGCCCATGCCGAGCGCGATCAGCACCTGAGCGGGCAGCACACTCACCGCGTAGCTGTCGCCGAAGCTCAGCTGCGCGAGCCACAGCAGACCGAGGACGCCGAGCACCGAGCCGACGAGCATGAGCGGACGCGGGCCGATCTTCGGCAGCAGCGCACTGGTGACGCCCGCGCCGACCGCGATTCCGACGGGGAAGGGCAGGAAGGCGAATCCGGCCTTCAGCGACGAGTAGCCGAGCGTGACCTGGAAGTAGTAGCTCAGGAACAAGAACATCGCGAACATTGCGATCGGGACGAGCAGCGCGGCGAGGAATGCGCCACCACGGTTGATCTCACCCGGGATATGCAGCGGCAGCAATGGATTCGATGAGCGACGCTCGATCGCGACGAACGCGATCAGCAGTGCGACACCCACGACGAGCAGCCCGAGGGTGCTGCCCGCCAGCCAGCCGTCGTCGGCGGCGCGGCTGAAGCCGTACACGATGGCGATCAGTCCGAGGGTGACGGTGAACGCGCCCGGCACGTCGTAGCCGCCGGTGCGCGAAGTCGGTATGTCCTTCGCCACAAACGCCAGCGCGCCGAGCAGGGCCAGGATCGCGATCGGGGTGTTCACCAGCAGGCACCAACGCCAGGAGGCGTACTCGGTGAGTGCGCCACCCGCGATCAGGCCCAGTGCCGCTCCACCCGCCGAGATTCCGGCGAAGATACCGAACGCGGTCGCGCGCTCCTTGGCCTCGGTGAAGGTCACCGACAACAGCGAAAGTGCCGCGGGCGCAAGCAAAGCCGCGAACGCACCTTGAAGCGCGCGGCCCGCGAACAACTCGGCGCCGTTCTGCGCGAGCCCGGCAAGCGCGGAGGCCGCGGCGAATCCGATGAGGCCGACAATGAAGATCCGACGCCTGCCGAGGTAGTCGGCAAGGCGACCGCCGAGCAGCAACAGGCCACCGAAGATCAGCGTGTAGGCGGTCAGCATCCATTGCTTGTTGCCATCACTGATATCGAGATCACGTTGCGCGAATGGCAGCGAGATGGTGACGATGGTGGCATCCAGCACCACCATGAGCTGGGCCAATGCGATCACCCCCAGGGCCAACCAACGCGCCGAACTGCTCTGCTTTTCGGGAACGTCCACCGCTGTCGCAGTCTCGGTCATCGTGCTCTCCTCGTAACTCGAAGTAGTGCGATCATCTTGTCATCATCAGACATTTGTCGTCAAGGGAAAAATGTCGCAATACGACATTTGGCTGCTAACGACACAAAACGGCCCGATTGCGATAGAATGGCAGAATGCTCGAGTCATCAACGCCGACCGGCGCGAGCGCCGCAGCGGACTCCCCTGCCAGCGCCGAGGCGAACCAGGACCATGCCGCGAACCCGGTGCCCGCCGGCCTGCGTGAGCGCAAGAAGCAGCAGACGCGGCTGCGCATCATCGAGGTCGGACTCGACCTCTGCGACGCGCGCGGCTTCGATGCCACGACTGTCGAGCAGATCGCCAACGCCGCGGACATATCGCCGCGCACGATCAACCGCTACTTCGACAGCAAAGAGGACATCGTCCTCGGCCCGATCAAAGACTTCGGCGCCACTGTCGCCGAAACTCTGCGCGGACTCCCTGTGACCGGCAACGAGCTGGATACGCTGCGTCAAGCCTTCCTGCGGACCATCGACCGCGCGATCGACGGAAATGATGAGCTGGTCTCGTTCCGGCAGTTCCAGCAAATGCAGCGCATCCTGCGCAGCAGCCCGTCGGTCAGTGCGCGCAGCCTCGAACATGCCGACCACAAGTCCATCGCGATCGCCGAGGTGATCGCCGAACGACTCCACACCGAACCCGAATCGGTGCAGGTGCGGCTGATCGTCGGCGCCTGGCAGCTGATCGGGCAGCTCGGTATGGAGTGCTCGGTCGAGATGTTCGACGAGGGCGACCCGACGGCCGCGGCCATGGCGGGCCGCGCCGCGTTCCTCTCGACCTACGACGAGTTCGTGCGCATCGTCTGTATCCCCCAGGCCAGCGAAACCCACTGAGTTCGGCAGCAGATTCGATCATCGCCCGACCGCCAGCTATGATGCCGATCAGGTCATGAGTGCCAGCGCGAAGCCCCGGCTTGCTGGACGGCAACCCTCCAGCAGCGGTGGGGTGCTCCGGGTGATGACCGGGCTCTCGAAAGCCGAGAGCAAGCGCGCACTTCAGGAGGTACCCCCAATGTGTTGTTGTCCGTCGCCCCCACCCCGTTAGCAAGTAGTTCTGGCGAACAACCCTTTTGGAGCAAGACATGAGTGACCCCATCGCGTCCGCAGCCGATATCGATCCGACCGTTCCGTCCGATCCGGCTGCTCAGTCCGATCCGACGCAGTGGTCCTTCGAGACCAAGCAGGTCCACGCGGGACAGGCCCCCGACGAGACCACCGGCGCACGTGCCCTCCCGATCTACCAGACCACCTCCTACGCCTTCCGCGATACCGATCACGCGGCGGCGCTGTTCGGTCTCGCCGAGCCGGGCAACATCTACACCAGGATCATGAATCCGACCCAGGACGTGGTCGAGCAGCGCATCGCCGCCCTCGAGGGCGGTGTCGCCGCGCTGCTGCTCGCCTCAGGGCAGGCCGCGGAGACCTACGCGATCCTCAACCTGGCTTCGGCCGGTGATCACATCGTTTCCAGCCCGCACCTGTACGGCGGCACCTACAACCTCTTCCACTACACGCTGCCCAAGCTCGGCATCGAGGTCTCCTTCGTGGCCGACCCCGACGACCTGGCGCAGTGGCGAGCGGCCATCCGGCCGAACACCAAGGCGTTCTACGGCGAGACCATCGCCAACCCGAGCAGCGCCATTTTCGATATTCGCGGCATAGCGGACATCGCACACGCGGTCGGACTGCCGCTGATCGTGGACAACACCGTCGCGACCCCGTACCTGATCCAGCCGTTCGCGCACGGCGCGGACATCGTCGTGCACTCGGCGACGAAGTATCTCGGCGGCCACGGCACGGCGGTCGCGGGCGTGATCGTCGATGGCGGGGCGTTCGACTGGGCTGTCCGTGATGAGAACGGCCAGGCGCGGTTCCCCGGCTTCACCACCCCTGACCCGAGCTACCACGGTGTCGTGTTCGCCGATCTCGGCGCGCCCGCCTACGCGCTCAAGGCGCGCGTGCAGCTGCTGCGCGACCTCGGCGCTGCGGTATCGCCGTTCAACGCGTTCCTGATCAGCCAGGGCGTCGAGACGCTGAGCCTGCGCATCGAGCGGCATGTCGCCAACGCGCAGGCGGTGGCCGAGTTCCTGACCACGCAGCCCGGCGTCGAGTCGGTGGCCTACGCGGGCCTGCCGTCCTCACCGTGGCACGAGCGCGCCAAACAGCTCGCACCCAAGGGGCCCGGCGCGATCATCGCGTTCGAACTGAGCGGCGGTGTCGATGCGGGCAAGAAGTTCGTTGACGCATTAGCCCTGCACAGCCATGTCGCTAACATCGGTGATGTGCGTTCTCTCGTGATCCATCCCGCCTCGACCACGCACTCACAGCTGACACCCGAGGAGCAGTTGACCTCCGGTGTCACGCCGGGGCTGGTCCGGTTGGCGGTGGGCATCGAGGGAATCGACGACATCCTTGCCGATCTACGCGCCGGTTTCGCGGCGGTAGCGACGTGAGCGTGAGCGCCGAACCGAGTACCGTGCGATCCGCGTCGGCGGTGGCCCTGCCACCGCCGGACGGGCGCCTCGGCATGATCGCCATCGGGGAAGTGCGGCTGGAGAACGGCGCGGCTGTCCCCAACGTGCACCTTGCCGTGCAGCGCTGGGGTGAGCTCTCCCCGACGCTGGACAACGTCGTGCTCGTCGAACACGCGCTGACCGGCGACTCGCATGTGATCGGCCGTCCGGACGACATCCATCAGCTACCGGGTTGGTGGGACGGCATGGTCGGCCCGGGCGCGCCGCTCGATACCGACGAGTGGTGTGTCATCGCGACCAACGTGCTCGGCGGCTGTAAGGGCAGTACCGGTCCCACCTCGCTGGCTCCGGACGGAAAGCCTTGGGGTGCACGGTTTCCCGACGTTTCGATCCGAGATCAGGTGCATGCGGAAGTAGCACTGATGGACCTGCTCGGCATCGAAAGGCTCGCCGCCGTTGTCGGCGGGTCCATGGGCGGCATGCGGGTGCTGGAGTGGATGGTCGGCGCACCGGATCGGGTCGCTGCGGCACTGGTGCTCGCCGTCGGCGCGCGCGCGACCGCCGACCAGATCGGCACGCAGACAACGCAAATCGCCGCCATCAAGGCCGACCCCGACTGGCAGGGCGGCAACTATCACGACACCGATCGCGCGCCGATGGTCGGCATGGGCATCGCACGGCGCATCGCGCACCTGACGTATCGGACCGAGTCCGAGCTCGACCATCGGTTCGAGAACAGCGCACAGGGCGACGAGGATCCCAGGCGCGGCGGCCGTTACGCGGTGCAGAGTTATCTGGATCATCAGGCGAGCAAGCTCTGTAGCCGTTTCGATCCGGCTACCTATGTGCTGCTCACCGAGGCGATGAACAGGCACGACATCGGGCGGGGGCGCGGCGGCATCGAGGCCGCGCTCGCCGCGACGCCGGTGCCGTGCGTGGTGGGCGGCGTCGATTCCGATCGGCTGTATCCGCTGCGCACCCAGCAGGAGTTGGCCGACGGGCTGCCCGGCTGCGACGGGCTGGAGATCGTGCATTCACGTGACGGCCACGACGGCTTCCTCACCGAGGCGGCCGCGGTGTCGAAGCTGCTGACCGAGACGATGCGGCTTGCCAGGGTGCACCGCGAGGCCGACTGAGACCCACTCCTGGGAGCAGGGCGAACACCCTGCTCTCGAGGCCTGCCCTCAGCTCGCCGCGATACGCCTTGCCTGCTCAACGCGATTGATATTGGTCTCGATCCACTCGCGCAGCGCCGCGATCGGGGTGCGCAGGCTGTGGCCGAGCTCGGTCAGGTCGTAGTCGACGCGCGGCGGAATGGTGGGATGCACTGTGCGCGTGACAAATCCATCCGTTTCCAGCTGGCGCAACGTTTGCGTCAGCATCTTCTGCGAGACGCCATCGATGCGACGGTGCAAGTCGGTGTAGCGCATCGTCCCGTCGGCGAGCGCGTCGACGATCAGCACTGTCCACTTGCCCGCGACATGGTCGAGAAGTTGCCTGGTCGGGCATTTGGCCGAGTAGACATCGGCAGGCAGACCACTGGCCTCATGGATCGTACTCATTTTTCCGAGTGTAACGCACTTTTAAGTGCCGTCTTCCCATTGGAGAGTAACTCTCCGATAGTAAGAATTATGAAAGCACAGACACTTTCGGTTCCCGAAGCTATCCGGACCCGACGCACCACCCGCCATTACCGCCCCGATCAGGTCCCACAGGTACTGCTCGACGAACTGTTGGATCTGACCGTCGAGGCACCGACAGCCTGGAATATGCAGGACCGTTCGATCGTGGTGGTGACCAGCGAATCCGGGCGCCGCGACCTGTCGAACGCCGCCTTCGGCCAGCCGCAGCCACTGGAGGCGCCGGTCGTGCTCGTCTTCGTCGCCGAGACCGCGGCGTGGGAGTCGAGCAATGCCGACATCGCCGAACTCGCGGGCCGCAACGGCGCATGGGACGCGGAGTTCACTGCGATGTTCGACTCCCGCACCGAATTCCACTCGCTGCGACAGCGCGGACTGATCCGCGAGAACGCCGTGAAGAACGCGATGATCGCGGCGACCTACACCATGCTCGCCGCCACCAGCCTCGGCCTTTCCTCAGCGCCGATGAACGGCTGGGACCCGGACCTGGTCAAAAAAGCCATCGGCATCGACGATCGCCCCGACCTCGCCATCACGGTCATGGTCGCCGTCGGCTACAGCGACGCCGCCCCGCCGCACCCCGGTCGCCGCCCGCGCGAGCACACCGTATTCACCGAACGGTATCCCGCGGACCGGTGACATCGGCCGAGGAGCGCTCGCCCGCGCCACCACATCGGTGCGGGCGAGTACTTACGCGAGTTGATGCACCCGTCAGCCGACACCGAGGGTGTTGATCGTTGCGGCGATGAGGACGATCAAGGTGCCGAGCAGGCTCAAGGTGGCGACGTCGAAAGGCTTGCTGCGCACCGCGAGCAGGCCGACGCGCGCGGTCGGCAGGCATAGCCGGAAGGCCGCCGCGAGCAGGGCGGCACCGCCGAAGAACAGCGCACCGCGACGCCACCGGTCCGAGGCCACGAAGATCACCGCAAGCACGATCACCACGGCCACGATCACCATCGGCAGATGACAGCGCAGGAACTGCTTACCCCGGCTAGTACCGGACTGCCGTTCGGCGGCAGAGGCATCCACATCGGTCATGACTTCAATTCTAGAATGCAATCGATTGATTAGAATCTAGTCATGACCGCAGCGCACGACTACGACGATCTGCACAGCCTCGTCGACCGGCTCACTCCGGACCAAGCACATGCGCTACGTGCTGTCGCGCTGCAGTTGGTCGTCACCGACTCCGCCGGGCGGGGCGCGACGAGCGAACTGACCGGCGAACGGCGGAGGCGGCTTTCCTTCGCGGGTTTGATGCACGCCGAATCAGATCTGGCCGCCAGGTCGGAGGAAATCTTCCGCGAGGAGCGTAGTAGGAAAGCCGAGTGATCGTCTGCGACACAGGGCCACTCGTTGCCATACTCAATAGCAACGACGCGGACCATCGGCGTTGCTTGGACCTGCTCGAGCGACATCCCGGACCGCTGCTCATACCGAGCCCGGTGCTCGGAGAAGTCTGCTATTTCTTAGAGACCCGCGTCGGGCCCGAGGCCGAGGCCACATTCCTGGAGTCGATCGCAAACGACGAGATCAAGCTCGTTGATCTCACCCAGGCCGATCTCCTGCGGATGGCCGAGCTTGTCCGGAAATACGCGGACTTCCCACTGGGGGCCGTCGATGCGTCTGTCATCGCCGTCGCGGAGCGCCTCGACGTAGGCGAAGTCGCGACCCTGGACCGACGGCACTTCAGCGCCGTCCGCTGTCGCCGCCGGGAACCTTTCCGCTTGCTACCCGACTAACCGGACTCCGCTGATTCTGCGGCTGGCAACGGCGACGCCGACAACGCGGCTTTGCCAGCACCTGATTGACTGGCATGGTGTTCCGATTGATGTTCCATGAGCCCGCCATCCCGGGGAATACCGGCAACGCGATTCGGCTGGTCGCCGGGGCCGGGTGTGAGCTGCATCTGGTCGAACCGCTCGGGTTCGACCTTTCGGAGTCGAAGCTGCGGCGGGCCGGGTTGGATTACCACGATCTGGCTTCGGTGACCGTGCATGCGAATTTGGCGGCGGCATGGAAAGCACTGCGGCCCGAGCGGGTGTTCGCGTTCACCACGCATGCCGAGACGCATTACACCGATGTGGCGTACCGCGAAGGTGACGTGCTCTTGTTCGGCACCGAGCCGTCCGGCCTGCCCGACGAGGTGCTCGCCGACGCGCACATCACCGCGCAGTTGCGCATCCCGATGCTGCCGGGGCACCGGTCGATGAACTTGTCCAACGCGGCCGCGGTCACCGTGTACGAGGCTTGGCGGCAGCTCGGTTTTCCCGGGGGTGTGTGAACGCCTCGTCGGCGACACCCAGGCACATCGAGAAGTGCCGCACGGGAGCGTGTTTCAGAGGTCGACCTCGAAGCGCTCGAGGCGGGAGGTTGCGCCCGCGGCGAGGCGGACCGCGCTCTTGGGGACGCCGTAGTGGTCGGCGAGAAGTTCGATGGCGGCCTTGTTCGCCTTGCCTTCGACGGCGGGGGCGCGGACGTACAGCTGAAGGGTGCCGTCGTCGAGGGTCTCGACGAGCGGGCCTTTACGGCTGTTGGGTTTTATCGTCGCCCTTACCACTGTCGGCACCTGCCGCTCCCGTCCCGGCGGCCTTCGATGTGTCCGGCTCGGGTGCCGATTTCGTCTCGGCGGCCGATTCCTTCTGCGCAGCCGATTCTTCCGCGGTCGTGGCGCCCGCCGTAGTGGTAGCAGGTGTCGTACTCGCGGCACCTGTTTCCTTACGCGGCCGTCGCACGATGCGAACGATGCCCCAGACCACGGCAACGATCACCACGAGGAAGCCGAGCCACGGAACCGCCTTGCCGGTGAAGACGACCGCGTCCTTCAACCAATCCACCAGCGAGTGCCAACCCGAGACGATGCCATCCCAGAAATTGCTCGGGCCGTCGTCGGATTTCTTGTCCGCGGTGGTGATGTCGATGGTCAGTGTGGACAGCGCGACCTGATCGTCGAGGTGGCGCTTCTGCGCGGTCAGGCTGTCGAGTTCACCCTGACGGCTCGACAGCGCGTTTTCCGCGGCAATGAGATCGGCGGTATTGCTTGCTCCGGCGATGAGCGCGCGCAACCGGTCGACCGTGGTCTGCAGCGCCTTGATCCTGGCGTCCAGGTCCTGCCACTGCATCGTGACGTCGTCCCGGTTGGTGCTCACTTGGGTGATACGGCCGAGGTCGCCGAGGACATCGATGAACTTGTCGGTCTTGTCCGCAGGCACTCGCACGGTGAGTGTCGCGCTCGGGTCGATGTCGTCGGTCCCGGGCTGTTCACTGCGGCTATCGACGCGGCCGTCGAGCAGTCGCACCTGATCGGCGACCTTGCCCGCAACACCGACCGGGTCACCCGCGGTGAGGGAAACGCTGCCGGTGACAACTTCCTTCCGCAGCGTGATCGGCTCGCTGCCCTGACCTCGGTTGTCCTGCTTCGGAACTGGGGTCTGTTCGCGAAAACCCGGCGGCGCGATCGCGGGTGCGGCGGCGGTGGCCATGGACGAACCACCTCGGGCCGAGCTCCCGCTGTCGTCGTCACCGCACCCGACGAGCAACGTCAAACCCAGCAGGCCGGTCAACACGACAGCAAGCTTGCGCATGATCGAAAGAGTAGCCGCTGCGGTGAGATCGGTCACCGTGCTCGCTTGGCGGATTTTCTCATCGGTGCGACGCCGACCAGTTTGCCGAGGAACCGCTCGATCTGATCATCGAGCGGAGGCCACGGCTGGTCCGGCTGGTTGAGTCGCATAGATACCGCACCGTGGACCGCCGCGCGCAAATCGAGCGCGACCGAGTGCGCGTCGTCGTCGGGTGCCAGACCGGCATCCATGCAGCGTTGGATCACGGCGACAGTGCGTTCTGTCAGTTGCTGTTTGAACGGCATCGCCGTGCGCTGGTTCAGGGTGCTTTCGTGCAGCACCTTGTACAGGCCGGGATGGCGCTGGGCCCAGGCGCCGAGGACACGAATGCGCGCGCGCAGTTTGTCGACGGGGTCGTCCGAGGCGGCTTCCGCCGCATCGATCGCCCGCACGAGGTCTGCGTGGTACTGCTGGAGCGCGGCGAGCACCAGCGCGTCACGGTCGGCGAAGTGCAGATAGACCGATGTTGCGGCACTGCCGATTTCGCGAGAGACCGCGCGCATCGATAGCGCCTGGTCATCGCCGAGGGTGTCGAGAAGTCCTATCGCGGCGGCGACGATCTCTTCCCGCAGTCGGCCGCCTTGACCACGCGGGTTACGACCGCGCTGGGTCATCGATGGCGGGGTCGTCGAGTCGGCTTTCATCTCCGGATTGTACCCAGACGCACGTAGCGCTACAGTTGTAACGCTACAGCTGTTCACATAAGTGAGGATTACTCCATGACCAGCACTTCCTGAGTTCATAACGGCTCCGCCGACCCGACGCCGGAATCGAACAAACGAACCGTGCTCGCTTTCTACGAGGCCGCCTTCAACGCAAAGGATTTCGCGGCCGCGGCCGCATTGATCGGCGATCGGTACGTGCAGCACAACCCGGAGATCGCCGACGGGCTCGAGGGGCTGCTCGCTCGACTCACCCAACTGAAGCAGGTCGCGCCCGCACTGCGCGTCGAGGTGAAACGCCTTGTCGCGGAGGGTGATTACGTCTGCGCGCAGGTACACGGAGTGCGCGAGCCCGGAGAGCGCGGCCTGGCGATCATGGACATCTTCCGGCTCCACGACGGAAAACTCGTCGAACATTGGGATGTCATCCAGCCGGTCCCGGAAACGGCCGTCAATCAGAACGGGATGTTCTGAGTATCAACGGAAGTCGCGAGATTTTGCTTCTATGCGCAGGTCCATACGCTGCAAATGTTCGGCGACGACACTCACCGCGCCTTCGGCGTTTTGGACGCGGCCACGGATGAGGAGGGCGGGGGCGCTTTGCGCGAGGCGACGGTAGCGGGTCCACAGGCCCACCGAGCAGACCACGTTCACCATGCCGGTTTCGTCTTCCAGGTTGAGGAAGGTGACACCCGCGGCGGTGGCGGGACGCTGACGGTGGGTCACGGCACCGCCGACCAGGACTCGGGAGCCATCGGGGACGGCGAGTAGGCCGGAGGCCGGAATCACACCGAGGGCGTCGAGTCGAGGACGGAGGAATTCGGTGGGATAGCTGCCAGGGGAAACGCCGGTGGCCCAGACGTCGGCGGCGGCGAGTTCGAGCTCGCTCATGCCGGGCAGCGCGGGGGCGGTGGTGGCGGCACCGGTGCCGGGGAGGCGGTCCGAACGCTCACCGGCGGCGGCGCCCGCTGCCCAGAGTGCCTCGCGGCGGGTGCTGCCGAGGCTGCCGAGCGCGCCCGCGGTGGCGAGTGACTCCGCTTGGGCGACAGTCAGTTCCACGCGGCCGGTGAGGTCGACGAACGAGGTGTACGGTGCCGATCCGCGGGCCGCGACGATGCGTTCGGCGAGGTCGGCGCCGATGTGGCGGATCGTCGCGAGGCCGAGGCGCACCTGCGTGCCGTTGTCCTCGAGGTCGGGTTCGGCGCGACTGGCGTTGATGTCGGGGCCGTGGACCAGCACGCCGTGCCTGCGCGCGTCGGCGACAAGCGACTGCGGCGAATAGAAACCCATCGGCTGGGCGCGCAGCAGACCGGCGCAGAAGGCCGCCGGGTGGTGCAGTTTGAACCAGGAGGAATAGAACACGATCGAGGCGAAACTCTGCGAATGACTCTCCGGGAAACCGAAATTCGCGAAGGCATAGAGTTTTTCGTAGATGCGGTCGGCGACCTCGCCGGTGATGCCGTGCAGCTCGCGCATCCCCTGATACAGCCGATCCTTGAGCCGTTCCATGCGTTCCGGGGAACGTTTGGAGCCCATGGCACGGCGCAGCTGGTCGGCCTCGGCGGCGGTGAACCCGGCGACATCGACGGCCATCTGCATGAGCTGCTCCTGGAACAGTGGAACGCCGAGGGTGCGCTCGAGCGAATTCCGCAGGGACTCATGGTCGTAGGTCGCCTTTTCGAGCTTGTTGCGGCGGCGGATATAGGGGTGCACCGAGCCGCCCTGGATCGGACCCGGTCGAATCAACGCCACCTCCACGACCAGGTCATAGAAGTTCCTCGGCTTCAAACGAGGCAGCGTGGCCATCTGAGCGCGCGATTCCACCTGGAAGACGCCCACCGAGTCGGCGCGCGAGAGCATTTCGTAAACGGCGGCTTCCTTCAGGTCGAGCTTGTGCAGCTCGACCGTCTCCCCCTTGTGCTCGCGCACCATATCGATCATGTAGTGCAGCGCGGAGAGCATGCCGAGGCCGAGCAGATCGAATTTCACCAGATCGACCGCGGCGCAATCGTCCTTGTCCCACTGCAACACGCTGCGTCCCGGCATGCGCGCCCACTCCACCGGGCAGACATCGGCGATCGGTCGGTCACAGATCACCATGCCGCCGGAGTGGATGCCGAGATGCCTTGGCAAACCCTCGATTTCGGTGGCGAGCTCGAGTACTTCACCGGGGATTTCGGTGTCGGTCTCGGCGCCGACACCGGTCCAGCGGCTCACCTGTTTACTCCACGCGTCCTGCTGTCCCGGCGAAAAGCCGAGTGCGCGTGCGGCATCGCGCACTGCGGACTTACCTCGGTAGGTGATCACATTGGCCACCTGAGCGGCGTAGTCACGACCGTATTTGGTGTAGACGTGCTGGATCGCCTCCTCACGGCGATCGGACTCGATGTCGACATCGATATCGGGCGGGCCGTCGCGCGCCGGAGAGAGGAACCGTTCGAACAGCAGATTGTTGGCGACCGGGTCGACATTGGTGATGCCGATCGCGTAGCAGACCGCCGAGTTGGCCGCCGAGCCACGACCCTGGCACAGGATGTCGTTGTCCTTGCAGAAGGTGACGATGTCGTGCACCACCAGGAAGTAGCCGGGGAATTTCAGCGTGCCGATCACGGCGAGCTCGTGCTCGATCTGGCGGTACGCCTGCGGGTTTCCCGCGGGCGGGCCGTACCTGGCCGCGGCGCCCGCGAGCGTCAACTCGCGCAGCCACGACTCCTCGTCATGTCCCGATGGCACCTCGAACGGTGGTAGCTTCGGCGCGATCAACCGCAGATCGAAGGCGCATTCACGAGCCAGTGTCGCCGCGTTCGCCACCGCCTGCGGGCAGCTGGCGAACAGCTGCGCCATCTCCGCGCCGGAGCGCAGGTGCGCACCGCCCGCGGGGGCAAGCCAGCCCGCGATCTCGTCCAGACTCTTGCGCGATCTGATCGCCGCGAGCGCCATGGCGCGGCGACGCTGTGCCGGTCCGGCGAAATGCGCTCCGGTGGTGGCGAGTACGGGTAGGTCGAGCCGCTCGGCCAGCGTGACGAGGTGGGCGTTGCGCTCGTCGTCCTCCGGAATGCCGTGGTGGGTGAGTTCCACGCTCACCCGGTCGGCGCCGAACCGTGCCGCCAGGTCGCGCAGCGCCGCTTCCGCCCCGGCGAGGCGAGTGTCACCCGCACTCAGATCACGCTCGAGCGCTTGACGCACATGACCTTTGCGACAGCCGGTCAGAATGTGCCAGTGCCCGCCCGCGGCCGCGGTGAGCACGTCGAGGTCGTAGCGGAGGATGCCCTTCTCCCCCGCGGCCATGTGCGCGGCCGCGATCTCGCGCGATAGTCGCCGGTATCCCTCTTGTCCTCTGGCGAGTACGAGCAGATGCGGACCGGCCGGATCCGGCGAGCCGGTGCGCGGCGCCGAATCCGGGGCACCGGTCCCCTGCGGCTCCACCGACTGCGCACCGAGTGACAACTCCGCGCCGAACACCGTGAGCATCCCCCATTCCTTGGCCGCCTCCGCGAAGCGCACGGTCCCGTAGAAGCCGTCGTGGTCGGTGAGCGCGATCGCCGCCAGACCGAGCCGTACCGCCTCCTCCACCAGCTCCTCCGGCTGGCTCGCGCCGTCCAGGAAGCTGTAGGCCGAATGCGCGTGCAACTCCGCATACGGCACCACGGGCCCATCGGCGGCTTCGACAGATTCGGCCTGATAGGCGCCGCGCTTGCGCGACCACGCCGGACTGTCGCCACCGTCGCCGGGGTACATCGCGTCCGGGTTCGTCCTGCCCGGACGCCCGGAAAGCACGCGCTCCAGCTCTGTCCAGGTCGGCGGACCGTTGCTCCAACCCATGACACATCACCTCCTCGAATATCGAACATACATTCGAAAGATCAAGGAGTTGCAACGGGCCGGTGATATCGGGGATTTCCCCGCCATCGCAGGTCAGGCGGCCGGTAGCGGCTCCATCGACGCGACGGCGAGCGCGGTCTCGACATTGTCGAGCTTGGCTCGAATCAGGGCGCCGTAGGCGTCGTCGGCGAGGATGTCGAGATGGCCACGGGCGATAGCCAATTGCATACGGGCAGCGTCGAAGTCGCCGACTCGGCGATGACTGTCGGCCAGGCTGAGGTACAGCGCGGGAAGGAAACCGCGCAGACCCTCATCGAGCGGAACGCCGGGGCCGAACACCGCGGCGAGCGCGCGCTGATCCCACAGCAGCGCACCCTCGGCAGTGTCCTGCAGATCGGCGAGGTGATGCGCGATGAGGCAGCGATGCAACGGATCTCCGCTCGCACCGATCTCGACCCACAGCTCCTCTAGCAGGCGCCGGGCCGCCTCCGGATCCCCACCGCCGAGCCGCACCGCGGCAAATACTTCCGCCATCCGATCGTCCGCCATGCGCAGAGTATCGCACATATGTTCGAAGGATTCGAGCGCCGTTCGAACGCGAGCCCCGGCGTGGCGAGGCTCACTTGGCAGGTAAACTTACTGCAGAGTAAGTTCGTGCCAACTCGACCTGCAAAGGAGCAGCGATGACTCGAGCATCCGCTGACGACGCCGGCCAGCGTGGGCAGGCCCGGCGCAATCGCCGCGACCTCACCGGCCGGCACGTTCTCATCACCGGCGCTTCCTCCGGTATCGGCCGGGCGGCGGCGCTTGCCGTCGCGAACAAGGGCGCCATCGTGTTGCTGCTGGCGCGCCGCGGCGACGAACTCATATCCGTGGTCGAGGAGATCAAGGCCGAGGGCGCCCTCGCCTACGGATATCCGTGCGACATCACCGATTCCGAATCCGTCGACCAGACCGTCAAGGCCATCCTCGACGAGCACGGACACATCGACATGCTGGTGAACAACGCGGGCCGTTCCATCCGCCGCGCCATCCACCGCTCCACCGACCGGCTGCACGACTTCGAACGCACCATGGCGGTCAACTACTTCGGCGCGCTACGGCTGACGCTGGCCCTGCTACCGCAGATGCGGGAACGCAAGTTCGGCCACATCGTCAACATCAGCAGCGCGGGGGTGCAGGTAGCCACCCCACGCTTCGCCGCGTATCTCGCGAGCAAGGCGGCACTGGACAAGTTCGCCGAGGTAGCCGCGGTCGAAACCATGGCCGACGGTGTCACTTTCACCACCATTCACATGCCGCTGGTGCGTACCCCGATGATCATCCCGAGCGGCGATCAGGGTCCGTCCGAATCCCCCGAATGGGCCGCGGCCACCATCGTGCGCGCGCTCACCGAACGCCCGAAACGCATCGACGTGCCGCTCGGCACCTTCGCCGAATACGGCGCGCTGCTCACCCCGAAGATCCGCGACCGCATTCTGCATCGCTACTACCGTGCCCTCCCCGACTCTCCGGCGTCCAAGGGCGAGCAAACGGATCCCGATACCGATGAAGCACCGGAAACCCTTACACCCCAACGCGAACCGCGCTCCCGGTCGACGGCCCGCCGCGTCACCGGCACCGCCCTGCGCCGCGCCGCACGCTGGGTGCCGGGCACCCACTGGTGACCGCTCGCCCGCCATCGCGCAGGGGGCGATGGCGGGCGAGCGTTCAGCCGAGTACCAGGCGCGGTTCGGGGAGATAATTGCGTGCCTGCGAGCGGACACTGCCCCACATCGCGAGGCCCATGACCGGAGTATTGGCGGCGATGTGCAACTGCCTGCCCCCCAGGTCGACGACCGCGGGCACGACGATCGAGCCGTAACTCATCGGCTTATTGGTCAAGGCTTGTGCCGCACCGGGTTGCACGCGTTCCGACACCAACGCGGCGACGGCCATCGTGCCGCCCTTAACCCCGAACATGCTCCGTTTGCGCAGCGACCGCGCGAAATCGTCGACCCTGCGCGGAAAATCGGCCACCGCGGCGGGCGATATCTCGGCCACCGTGGCAACACAGACGGTGAGCTCGATCGGATTGAACGACGTCTTGACGGCCGATGTGACGCCGATCAGGCTCCACAGCGGACCGATCCAATTCTGTGAGATCTGCATCTGGCCACCGGCCATGTGGTGGGTTACTGCGGCGAGATATGCCCGCACGGCGGGACTCTCGGCCGCACCGGGGTCGGGTGCGGGCGGTTGCTGTGGCATGGACGCTTGCGGGGGCGCACCGTAGGGCATCGGCGGCGGCTGATACCCCGGCGAAGGCTGCTGATAACCGGGCTGTGGCGGATACCCCGGCGAAGGCTGATACCCCGGCGGCGGCTGCTGATAACCGGGCTGCGGGGGATACCCCGGCGGCGGCTGCTGATACCCCGGCGGAGGCTGATACCCGGGCGGCGGCGGCTGATACCCGGGCGGCGGCTGATAACCAGGCTGCGGCTGATACCCAGGCGGTATGGGGTCGCCACCGAGCTGCGGGTAGTGCCCACCCGGCGGAGGCGGTGCCCCTTGCGGATTCGACCCCCACGGCGGATTCGTCATCAAGCCCTCCCTCTAACACAATCCCAGCGTCCGTACGCTACCCGCCGAACGGGTATGCCGACACCGGCGTCCAAGGTTGAGCAGGCGAACTCCCCGCGGCATAGTGGGCTACCCGTTCGGCGAGTTCATGTCGGTATCCGGCGGGCTCGTCACCGATCTGGCGATCTTCCCGACCGGGGCATGCTCATCGGAACCCGACGGTGCCACGCAGGATCGCGCGAAGTTCCCATGTCGCCACGCGCCGCGAGAAAGCCCTGCCTGCAACGGATCCGATCGCGCGAATCCCTCAGTGCGCGGCGAGGAACGGCGCGACGGTTGCCTCGAAGTCGCGGTAGCGATCGCGGTGGATGCTGTGGCCGCTGGAGAAGACGCTGACCGAGCAGTTCGGGATGTCGGTGCGCATGATCTCGAGCTTCGCCGGGTCGACCATGCCGCCGGGGCCGCCGCGCAGCACCAGGGTAGGCGCGGTGATGTCGCGCAACCGATCCCACCATTCCGGGTTGGGTTTGCGGAATTGCTCCAGCGCGGTCCTGGTCATGGAGCGATCGAAGGCGAGCACCGCTCGTGGGTGCCGGATGAGGCTGGTTGTGGCGTGCCATAGTTCGGGCACCGACGGGAACCGGCGGGTCAGCGTCATTTCCTCGTCGCCGGAGCGCAGCGGCAGCGGGCATTCCTCGATGACGAGGCGGCGCACCAGCTTCGGCCGTTCCTGCGCGACGCAGGACACGGCGTAGCCGCCCAGCGAATGCCCGACGAGATCCACGGTGGTCAGACCCAGCCGATCACACAGCTCCAGCAGGTCGGCGCCGAATTCGTCGAAGAGATACGAGTCGGTGTGTGAGCTGCGGCCGTGCCCACGCAGATCGGGGATGATCACCCGACGGCCCGATTGCACCAGGGTGTGCGCGAATCGGTCCCAGGTATGCCCGTCACCGCCCATGCCGTGCACCAGTAGCACGGGAACCGTGTCGAGCGAGACCGCCCCCGAATCACGGTAGGCGATCCGTACGTCATCGAGCGCAGCTCGGCTCACGGTCAGATCCACGATTTCCGAGAATACCGAGGCTGCCACGGTCAGGCTCCTGACTTGTTGCGGGGATCACTCCCCGGCGCACCATCAACCACACCGGTTCCAGGGGCACCTTCGAATAGTCGAAAATGGGCTGGCGAACGCGGCGCGATCCACGCGATACTGCGACTCATGCCGTCCTTCGCGGATTTCGATCGCCGCAACTATGCCACCGTCGACGTCGCCACCGGATACGACGGGTGGGCGCCCACCTATGAGCAGACCGTCATGGACGAGATGGACCTGGCGCTGCTGGAGCGGCTGCACCATCCGGACTGGGCGCGGGTTCGGCGAGCCGCCGATCTGGGCTGCGGCACCGGCCGAACCGGCGCCTGGCTGCGCGGTCGTGGGATCACGAATATCGATGGCGTCGATGTGAGTGCGGGCATGTTGGCGCAGGCAAGGACCCGCGGTGCGCACACCACACTGGCCGAGGCAGACGTCCGCGATACCGGATTGTCCAGCGGTGCTTACGATCTGGTGATCTCCTCGCTGATCGACGAGCATCTGCCGAAGCTACAGCCCTACTACGCCGAGGCGTGGCGGCTTGCCGCGCCCGGTGCTCACTGCGTCATGGTCAGCTACCACCCGCAGTTCATGATGGTGACCGGGATGCCGACGCACTACACGGCTTCCTCGGGTGAGTCGGTCGCGATCAGCACTGAACTGCACCTGGTGAGCGAGCACATGTCCGCAGCGCTGGAGATGGGCTGGGTGCTCACCGAAATGGCGGAGGCGCTTGTCGAGGACGCCTGGATTGCGACGAAGCCCAAATGGGCGGACCTGCGCGGCCATCCGTTCACCATGGCCATGGTCTGGACACGGCCCGGTCAGTCGTAAAGACCTTCGGCGCGCCAGGTTTCGGAGTAGTAGATGAGAAGCAGGACCCGGACGTCGGCGGGCTCGCCCGCGAGTTGAGCTTGCGCGCGGGCAGCGACTCCGGCTGCGGCGGTGCGAGATTCGGGCGCCCACCACTGCTCGTCCACCGGCCATGGCCCAGCCCAGCCCGCCAACTGCCAGTCTCTGCTTCCCCAGCGCAGGCGGGCCGGAGTCGCGGTGAACAGGCCGCGATCGGTGACCTGGACCGGGGTGCCGTCGGCCGCTTCCAAGCGCACCCGTGGACGATTCACCAGGATGACCGCGGGTGCTGGCTGCGGCATTCTGCCCGGCCAGGGTAGGGCAGGGTCGGCGGCGGGCACCGGCTCGTCACCGAGGGCGACCATGGTGATGCGTTCCTCGGGGCCGCGGCCGCCGCTGAGCACACCGACCCGCACCGCCTCGCCGCCGAGCAGGCCCTGCACCCGGATCAGAGCGCGCCGTGCCCGCTCGTCCTGCGCTCCGACCCCGCCCCACAGTCCGAGCTGAAGCGCACCGGAGGCCACCACTTCGACAGGTTCCAGTCGCAGCAGCGTGATCGGCGCGGTGGGTCTCGCGCCGTCGCGGCGGGTGAGCCAGCCGTCCAGCTGCCAGCGCACCCGGTCCGCGGTACCCTCGGGAGTCAGCGGCTCCGCGCAGCGCCAGATACGTGAGAGTTGTTCGCCTGATTCGGTTTCCGCGAATACCGACAGCCGGGTGCAGGACACCGAGGCGGCGGCGAGCACGGTGTGCAGCTGGGTGGCGAGCATGCGGCCAGCGAAGGCGGCGGCATCGACCCGATCGATCGGCGGATCGCAGCGATACCGCACCGCCAGATCCGGCGGCGGACGGCGAGCCGATGGCGGGCGTTCCGGCACGGCGCGCGCGCTGCGGTGCGCGAGCACAGCGTCGGCGCCGAAGCGTGATCCGACCTCGATGGAGGTCAGCGCGGCGAAGTTACCGATCCGCCGTAACCCCAAGCGGTGCAACAGATCTACCAGAGCCGCGCGTTCCGGTGCGGCCAGGCTCGGCTCGACGGCGAGCTCCGCTATCGGCAGCGGAGCAAGATATCGCGCACCATCTCCCGGCGGCACGATCGCGCCGCGTCTTGCCGCGATCACCGCCGTGGACAATTCGTCGGCGATCCCGATCTGCGCTTCCACCCCGACCGCGGCCACCGCATCGACCAGTCGCTCCGCGGCCAACTCCTCGGACCCGAAGAACCTGGCCGCACCGCGCGCACCGAGCACCAGCAGCCCGGGCCGCAACACCTCCACCCCGGGCACCGTCGCATCGACGGCCGCGACCACCGGTTCGAACAACCGCGCATCCCGATCCGGATCTGCCTGCGCGATAAAAAGATTCGGACATCGCGCCTGCGCCTCACGCCGCCGCAGCCCGCGCCGCACCCCCTCGGCCCGCGCGATCGCCGAACACGCGATCACCTTGCCCGCCGCCAGCACCGCCACCGGCCCGGTCGCGGGAACCTGCGCCACAGCCGCCGCGGCAACGGCGGGCCAATCCAGGCACCACAGCGCAAGCACCCGCGAACCGCTGCGCACCCGGCCCGGCGCAATCACCGCGCCACCCCCCGTGATGCGGTCGCATAATCCGGCCCACCCACTCGCCCGCGCCGAAGCAGCACGGCACCCCGTCCACAGCGCGTAGGGCAGGAGCGCGGACCAGTTGCCGCGATGGGATTCCTGCTCGCTCCGACGACGGCATCGAGGGAACACCGGCCATCAGCACGACGACGAACCAACTCAAGGCCTACCGAGCCGGAGACGGTGACCGCCGAGGCAGCTCCCGACGCGGCCGGTTCGTGGCCATACGTAGCCGAGCGGGCTTCGGCGAGCAGCACCGCGGGCCCGCCATGATCACGGTGCCGCACCGCGCACATCGGAGGTCACTTCTACCGCCTCGTCGCACGCGCTCACGATGCCGCACCGCGCGTATCCGTCGTTTCGACTGCCGAGGCGGGAGTTTCGAGCGACACCCATTCCACTCGTCCCGCGCTCGACCGTAGAGCTATGTGGCCGCGACGGGACGGGCCCGCCTTGCCGCGAACGTCGACTTCCAGGCATACCGAGCGAAGTCGGCCGCGACCGGTGCCGAGGCCGACGTATCCGGCGACGCGGGTGTCGAGACGAAGGGACGGGTTGGCCCACCCGCCGTTGGTGACCACCAGGGTGGCGCCCTTGTTGCGGGTTCGGGCGGCGATCACGCGGGCGCGGGCGGGCGGCACGGCGACGCCGCCGAGGCCGAGCACCACCAGATCGAGGCCATCGAGCAACACTGCGGCCACCTCCAGAGGATCGGGACCCGGATCGGTCACAACGGCCAACCGCTGTAGCTGGGCGCCCATCTCGACCGCGGCGAGCAGGCCGAGCCGGGGCACCCCGACCACCACGGCGTGACCGCCGCTCTCCGTCACCGAGGCCAGCAATCCGGCCAGCAATGAACTCGCCCCGTTATAGGCCACGACCGAGCCCCTGACCAGGCCGCCGTCAGGCAATAACTCCGCAAGAGCAGGTGGTACCGCGAGCGATTCGCGGCGCAACTCGGCGGCGAGCGGGATCCGCTCGGCCACCACCTCGCCGCGGCCGGGTATCGCCGCCATCCGCCTGCGCAGCTCATCCAGCGTCGGCGCAGCGCTCGGTACTGTTCGATCCTGCCCGGCTCCCGTTCGGGATTCCGCATCCGCACCCATCCCTACCACCTACTTCCCACCATGGACCCGACGGCGAAGCATGCGGAGCGCTCCACTTCATGTCACCCGAAGTGAGGTCTAGCACCGATCCAGCTATCGATCAGTATCGAATATACGTTCGATACTCCCCTAGTAGAAACCCACCCCCGGGATCCGTCAAGGGCACCGCCGCGAGTACTGTCACGCGCACTGCGAGCCCGGTATATACGAGCGCTGCGATCACCGTCCGGGGCTGGCGGACTCTCGACTCGAATCAGGCCGTCTACCACCGAATTCGGATACCCTGCACCCATGATCGATCGCCCCCGCCCCATCGTCGGCCCGGATTATCTGGTTGCCGGCCGCTATCGCCTGCAATCGAAGCTGGGTGGTGGCGGCATGGGCGCAGTGTGGCTCGCGACCGACCGGCTGCTGAACCGGGATGTCGCCATCAAGCAGGTTCTCACCACCGCCGGGCTCGGCGAAGCGGAGGCGAACGCGATCCGCAGCCAGATCATGCACGAGGGGCGAGTCGCGGCGAAGCTCTCGCACGAGCACGCCATCGCCGTATACGACGTGGTGCTCGAAGCAGGCGAACCCTGGCTGGTGATGGAGCACCTGCCCTCGCGCAACGTCGCGAAGGCATTGGCGCTCGCCGACAGGCTGCCCCCGATCGAAGTGGCACAGATCGGCGCCCAGGTCGCCGACGCGTTGGCCGCCGCGCATGCCGCGGGCATCGTGCACCGCGACATCAAGCCCGGCAATATCCTGGTCGCCGACCGCGGTCCGATCTGCGGCATGGCCAAGCTCAGCGACTTCGGCATCTCACGCGGCGCGGGCGAAAACTCCGACGACCCCGACGGCGTGATCACCGGCACCCCCGCCTACCTGCCCCCCGAGGTGGCGCGTGGCGCACAGCCGACCGAGGCAAGCGATGTCTTCTCCCTCGGTGCCACGCTCTATACCGCGACCGAGGGGCATCCACCATTCGGCCTCGACGAGGACGCCAATGTTCTGGTCGAGCGCGCGGCCATGGCGCAGATCATTCCGCCGAGCCGCAGCGGCATGCTCACCAACGTCCTGCTGCACATGATGGAACCGGCCCCGCAGCGCAGGCCGACGATGGCGCAGGCGAGGGACGAAATCCTCGCCGCCGCATTCGGTCCGGGAACCGGGCCCTATATTCTCAACGCTCCAGTACGCACCGAGGACGGCACCATTCCGGCATGGGCGGCACGCAATGGTGCCTCGGGACTGCGCAGTCCGCATTCGACTCCGCTGCCGCGGCCGCACCGCACCCAAGCGGCGGGCACGATGCCGTCGGCGCCGCAGCGGGCCAAGCCCCCGCAGCCGAGCACCGCGCCGCTGGCTATCGCCGTCGGCCTGCTGATCGGCTTGATCATCATCATCGCCATCCTCATCGCGGTGATGTGAGGCGCGTTCAGTCGATGCGGCGGTGGTGCGCCCATCGCGTCAGCGCGTTGCGGTTGGACTGCTGAGTTTTGCGCAGCACGTTGGAGGCATGCGTCTCCACGGTTTTCACCGAGATGAACAGAGTTTCCGCGATTTCGCGATAGGTGTAGCCGCGCGCGAGCAGGCGCAGCACCTCCAGCTCGCGTGGCGTCAGCGAATCCAGTTCCGGATCCAGCGGCGGCTCGGGCACCTGTGACTTACCGGTGAACGAGTCGAGCACGAACCCGGCAAGCCGCGGACTGAACACCGCGTCACCACCGGCGACCCTGCGGATGCCGTCGGCGAGCTCGGATCCCGAAATCGTCTTGGTCACATAGCCGCGCGCGCCCGCCCTGATCACCGCGATCACATCCTCGGCGGCGTCGGACACACTCAGCGCCAAACACACAGGGCCGTCCTCGATTCCGGAGAGCACCGCGACCCCGCCGCCCTCGGGCATGTGCACATCGAGCAGCACGACATCGGGCTCGGCCCTATTGATCCCGGCGACCGCCTCGGCCACCCCACCGGCCTCCCCGACGACCTCCATATCGGGCTCCCGGCTCAGCTCCGCCCGCACACCCGAACGAAATACGGCGTGATCATCGACGAGATAGACCCGCACGGTCACCTACTTCTCCTCTATCTGTCGGTGGATCGACCACCCTGACCGCCGACCGCCCGTAGGCCGCCCGCACTCAATCGGTACCACAAGACTCACCAGAACCGTTGGGCCCGCTGCCCCATGCCGTTAGCTGGGGCGCGAACACGCGCCGACCGGCCGCGTCAATTTCCTGGACGGCACCGGTTACCGGACCCGGTCTGCCACCTCGGCAGCGGCCGCCATCGGTGCGTCGACCTCGTCATCCTGGTCGTCCTGACCACCGGAATCGGTGCGCGGCATGATGATCCGCACCTCGGTGCCTCGGCCAGGATTCGACAAGATCTCCACCTGACCGCCACGGCGTTCGATCCGGCCGCGGATGGATTTTGCCAGACCTTGCCGATCCTGCGGGATGGCCGCGATGTCGAACCCGGCGCCGCGGTCGCGCACGAACACACTCACCTGGTGTGATTCGGTCTCTGCGAACAGGTCGATCTCCGGGACTCCCGCGTGCTTGGCCGCGTTCACCAGGGCCTCCCGGCTCGCGCCGAGCAGCGCGGTGAAATGCTCCTTGGGCAGGCCCGCGCCGGTATCGCCGGGATCCATCGAAACATCCCCGACGGTCACCGGTGTGACCTTCACACCGTGCTGGTCCTCTACTTCACCCGCGATCGTGCGCAGGGCGGCGGCCAAACTCGACTGCGCTGGACTGGAATCCTCGAAGAGCCACCTACGCAGTTCGCGTTCCTGGCCGCGGGCCAGCCTGGTCACCTCCTGCGGATCGTCGGCCTGCCGCTGGATCAGCGCCAAGGTCTGCAGCACCGAATCGTGCAGGTGCGAGGCGATCTCCTCGCGTTCCTCATTGCGAATGCGTGCCGCGCGTTCGGCATTCAGCGCCCGCATCATGCGTAGCCACAGCGGCACCGTCAACAGACCGGCCCCGACCAACGTGACGGCCACCGCGATCAGCGCGGAGCCGAGCGAACTCAGATCGATCCTGGCAAGCACCACCACACCGAGTCCGAGCACGATCAGCGTGACCCCTGCGACGATGCGCGACCAGGTCACCACCGAGGGGCGTGCGGGCAGCCCGAGCAGCGACCGTGGACCGTCGGTGTCGTATTCGCGCCACACCAGCGCCGCGCCGACCGCGACCACGACGACCGGCATGATCACCTTCGCCGCGGTCCCGCTCAGCACCCACGACACCCCGACCGCCAACCCGATCCCGAGCAGCGCGAGCCCTATTCCCTGACGGCGCTCCGCACCGGAAGGACGGGCCGCGTCGGAGCCGCCCGGGGTGAATATCCACAACAACCCATAGGCGACGGTGCCCGCACCGGCCAGCACGGACAACAGCACGAATGCCATCCGCACCTTGAACACGTCGATTTCGAAATGATCGGCGATCCCACCCGCGACCCCGCCGATGATCCGCCCACCCGAGCGCCGCACCAACCGTGGATACGGCGGCCTCGCGGGATCGAACACCGGCACCGGCCCACCCGGCGCCCCGAACCCACGGGCAGCGTCGAACGCGGGCATGGACGGGTACATGCCTTCGATACTGGCACGCCCCACCGACACCGACCATCAGGAATCACCCTGATCTTCACCGGTTGTGCAGCATTTCGCCTGGAACCGGAGCCCGCGGGAGGGTTCGATCAGACGGCGCGTCGCCTATTCCACCACCGCTTCACCGCGTTCTCGATCGGCAACCGGGCCGAACACCGTGTCAGTTGCCGTGTCAGATCGGCGTCAGGTCGGTATCAGCCGGGCTGGCGACAGTATCCACGTGAACAGCACAGCAATTGCCGCTTCCGGGCCACGGAACGCATACGGGGACAACGCGATCCTCGATGGCATCGATCTGACTATCGGTACCGGCCACTACCCGATGCTGCGCACGAAATGGCTCGACCGAATCGCCCGCGTGACGCGGTATCTGCACGGTGATCATGTCTTCGCCCAGCTGATCCGCTTCGCCCTGGTCGGCGGCTCCAGCAATATTGCCTATGTGCTGCTGTTCGTGGCCATGAACGACAGCGGCCCGCTGGTCGCCAATGTCGCAGGCTCGATCGTGAGCACGGTGATCGCGAACGAACTGCACCGGCAGCTCACCTTCCACGCGGCCGACCGGGTCGGCTGGTTCACCGCACAGTGCGAAGGCGGCGGACTGGCGCTGATCGGCCTGCTGATCAGCACGGCGGCGCTGGCCGGTCTCGAGTTCTCGGCACCCGGCCTCGGCGAGATCGCACAGACGGGCGCCGTGGTCGTCATCATGGCGGCGGTCGGCGGTATGCGCTTCCTGGCACTGCGCGGCTTCGTGTTCTGAAGGGTCCGCGAGCCGCGATGCCGACCCTGCGAGGGGTGTGGGGCCTACAGCAGCTCGGCGTGCGGAGCCCGCCCACATGCCGTGAGCAGGGCATTCTCGGGCCCGGTCGGGCGCTGAGTACAGACCGGATGGTCCAAAAGGATCAGTGGTTTTTTCAGGGTTACCCCCGATGTGCCGAAGTGCTGGTCCGGCCCAATATGGGAACTATGACGAAAACGACCTTCGGCGATCAGCTCCAGCAGATGTGGCACACGCGGCCCGTCCGCTTGCCGCGGCAAGGTCCGATCGCGGGCGTCGCGGCGGGTTTCGGACAGCGCTACAACGTCGATCCGGTGTTGGTGCGGGTCGCGCTCGTGGTGTCGACCATCTTCGGTGGGGCCGGGATCGTGCTGTATCTGTTGGCCTGGCTGCTGCTGAGCGAGGACGGGGACCAGGCTTCGGCGGCCGAGTCGCTGTTCGGCAAGGGGCAGAGCTCCCAGTCTCAGACCAAGACCATCGTGTTGATCGTCGCGCTCGCTATCGCGGTCAGCACCATGGGACCGGCCGGGGTCGGGCTGGCGGGCTCCGGGCTGATCAGCATGGCGCTGATGCTGGCGGGCTGGTGGATGCTGCACATGCGGCAGCCGGCGCCGCCGCCGGGAACCAGCATGTTCGACGGTCTCGTCACCGATGGTGGTATCGCCGCGACCGGCTATCCCGGCACGGTGTTCCCACCTGGATACCCGCTGCGGACGAACACCGGTGACCTCCACTCCCCCGGTGCGCCGCAGACCGACATGTACACGCCGTACACCAAGCTGCCGGACGCTTACGTCCCGGAAGCGCCGGTTCAGTACGAAGATGCGGCCACGGTGCCGATCCAGCGCAGCGCGGGTGATCGACCACAGCATGCCGACACCGTCCCGCTCCACGAAGATGACACCGGCGCTGTCCCGCTCGACAAGAGCGACGCGGATACCGAAACAAGCACCGCACCCGAGACCAGCGGTCCGTCATCCGCCTCGAACGCAACGCCATCGCTCGAAAAGGACGGCACACCGTCGATGGACCGCACTTCGAACAGCGATGCGCCCGCCTCGGCGACCGAATCTCCCGGCTCCCACCCTGACGAATCCTCCTCCGGCACAAGGACTCCTGAGATCGTGACGCCGCCACTCCCGACCAGGACCACGAGTACGCCCACCCACGCGCCCCTCGACGGCCGGACCCCGCCGTCCTGGGATCCGCTCGGTGTCGCCCCGCTCGCCTGGGATCTGCCGGAACCGACCCCGGCCGGCACCATCGTCGCGCCACCCCCGAAGCGCCCCCGCTCTCGACTGACTCCGATGGTGCTCGGTCTCGCCATCCTCGCCGCAGCGGGCGCAGGTGCGGCGGCCGCCTCCGGCGCGGACTGGATGACCCCGGGCCGGATCGCCGCGGTGGCGCTCGCCGTGATCGGTATCGGCATGGTGCTCGGCGCGTTCCTGCGGCGCGGCTACGGGCTGCTCGTGGTGACCGCACCGCTGGCAGGCTTCGTAGTGCTGGCTTCGCTCATCGGCCCGATCGAGTTCGACAGCGCCACAATGGGCGATCGCACTTGGGCGCCGACCGCGATCACCGACCTGGATTCGACCTACGAGATGACCATGGGGTCCGGCACGCTGGACCTGCGGTCGCTGAACCTGACCGAGAATCGCAGCGTCGAACTCTCGGTCCATGTGGGCGACGCCCGGGTGCTGCTGCCCGCGGGCATGACGGTGCGCGCCGAGTGCATCGTCAACCTGGGGGATGTCAACTGCCCCACCGGAATTACCGGCCCGAACACACCCGGCGCACCCGTGCTCGATCTGAAGGTCAACGTCCGGGCAGGCAACGTGGAGGTGCATCGTGGCTGACAAAACCGAAACCAATGAGTCGACCACCCGCCGCGGACCGTCCGCCGCACTGTTGATCGTCGGACTGCTCGCACTCGCGGTCAGCGTCTGGGCGTTCATCGGCCCGACCTCGATGCCTTCGACCGGTGTGATCCCGCTCGGCTGGATCGTAGTGATCGCCGCCATCTTCATCGGCATCGTGCTCGTGGTCTCGCCACGCAAAAGTCGCTGATCGACAACCGAATACGACCGACAAAAATGGCCCGTCCGAGTGACGGGCCATTTTCGTAGAACTACAAGGAGAGAGCTTTGACCGCGGAACCATTCGACGCCCCCGATGCCGACGAAGACCCGAGCAGCACGGGAACCCCGGTGGGACAGCTGATTCCGCTGACACCCACCAGGTCCTACCTCGGCGGCGGCGCGCTGCTCGGACAATTCATCCTCGGCAGGCCACCCGGGTCCGCTGTCATCGAGTAACGGCGGGCGGATCGCAACTGCCGGACCACAAGACGTCACCGGAACTGCCGACCCGACCGACACCGCCGCAGACACAAGATTGCGGCGACCCGACTCGCCGGAAAGCTTGTCAGCCTGCGTCGCGCGACGAATCCCGTTGGCGACCTGCCGCGATCAGACCCTCGTCACTCCCACTCGATAGTGCCCGGCGGCTTGCTCGTCACATCGAGCACGACGCGGTTGACTTCCGCCACCTCATTGGTGATCCGAGTGGAGATCCGCTCGAGCACCTCATAGGGCAGCCGAGTCCAGTCCGCGGTCATGGCATCTTCGCTGGAAACCGGGCGCAGCACGATCGGGTGACCGTAGGTGCGGCCGTCGCCCTGCACGCCGACCGAGCGCACATCGGCGAGCAGCACAACGGGGCACTGCCAGATCTGCCGATCCAGGCCTGCGGCCGTAAGTTCTTCGCGGGCAATCGCATCGGCCTGACGCAAGGTGTCGAGCCGGTCCGCGGTGACCTCACCGACGATGCGGATGGCAAGACCGGGACCGGGGAACGGCTGGCGCGCAACGATTTCCTCGGGCAGCCCGAGCTCACGACCGACCGCACGCACCTCGTCCTTGAACAGCAGCCGCAGCGGCTCGACGAGGTCGAACTCCAGATCATCCGGCAGGCCACCGACATTGTGATGGCTCTTGATGTTCGCGGTACCGGTACCGCCGCCGGACTCGACGACATCCGGGTACAGCGTGCCCTGCACCAGGAACTCGACCGAGGGACCCGCGCCGTCCGATACCGCGCCGCCCTCGGCGATCACCACCTCCGACACCGCGTCCTCGAACGACCGGATGAACTCACGGCCGATGATCTTGCGCTTCTCCTCGGGATCGGTGACGCCCCTCAGCTCGCCGAGGAACTTGTCCACCGCGTCGACGGTCACCAGCTTGGCGCCGGTCGCGGCGACGAAGTCCTGCTGCACCTGCTCTCGCTCCCCCGCCCTCAGCAGGCCGTGGTCGACGAACACACAGGTCAGCCGTTCCCCGATGGCGCGCTGCACCAGGGCGGCAGCGACCGCGCTGTCCACGCCGCCGGACAGGCCGCAGATCGCATGGCCGGCACCGATCTGCTCACGCACCGAGGTGATCAGCGAATCGGCGATATTGGCGGGGGTCCAGTTGGCCGGGATACCGGCCAACTCGTGCAGGAAGCGGCTGAGCACCTGCTGGCCGTGCGGCGAGTGCATCACCTCCGGGTGGTACTGCACGCCTGCCAGCTTGCGAACCCGATCCTCGAACGCGGCGACCGGGGCGCCCGCACTGGTTCCGGTGACCTCGAAGCCCTCCGGCGCGTCGGTGACCGCGTCGCCGTGGCTCATCCACACCGGCTGAATGGTCGGCAGGCCACCGTGCAGCAGACCACCATCGATATTGAGTTCGGTGCGACCGTATTCGCGGGTGCCGGTGTGCGAGACCGTGCCGCCGAGCGCCTGCGCCATGGCCTGGAAGCCGTAGCAGATGCCGAAAACCGGAATGCCGAGATCGAACAGCCTGGCGTCCAACTGCGGCGCACCCTCGGCGTACACGCTCGACGGACCACCGGACAGGATTACCGCGAGCGGCTGTTTCTCGGCGATCTCCTCGACCGTGGTGGTGTGCGGGATCACCTCGGAGAAAACACTCGATTCGCGGACCCGCCTTGCGATCAGCTGGGCGTACTGCGCACCGAAGTCGACGACAAGGACCGGTCTCTGAGTAGCTGCCACCGTCACAGTTTAATGAGGGCGCAAATCGTCCCGCGCACCCCCGCACCGCTGGTTATCCTCATGCTCGTGCCATTCGCCCGCGCGATCGACGCCGACATCCACTACGAGGACAGCGGCGGACACGGTCCGGTGGTGCTATTGGCACACGAATTCTTCATGGACCGAACGATGTTCGCGTCGCAAATGGCCGCGCTGGCACCGGAATTCCGCATCGTGTCCTGGGATGCGCGCGGGCACGGTCGCACCAAGGACGAGGGGCTGCCGTTCACCTATTGGACCGCCGCCCGCGACGCGCTGACGGTCCTCGACCACCTCGGCGCCGAACGCGCCGTGGTCGGCGGGACCGCGCAAGGGGGCTTCACGGCATTGCGCACGGCGCTCATCGCACCCGAACGGGTGTCGGCGCTGATCCTCATCAGCACCGACGCGCACGGCCCGACTCCCGAGCAGTCGACGGCGACCCGGAAATTCCTCGACGAGTGGTACGACGACAGCTCGCGGCAGGACGCCGTCGACCAGCTGGCGCACTGGTTGATCGGCGACGACGAGTGGTACCGGTCGATCTGGACCAAACGCTGGCTGGTGCGCGACCGCCGCGGCATCGAGGTCGCGGCGGGCTGCCTGCTCGGCAGGGATTCGGTGCTGGACCGATTGCCCGAAATCGCGAGCCCCGCCTTGGTGATTCACGCCGCCGACAGCGGCATCGCCCGCGACCGTACGCGGCAACTGGCGCACGGGCTGATCGGATCGACCTACGTCGAGATCCCCGGCGCGCGATTGGCCGTCACCATGACCCATCCGGAGCCGGTGAATCATGCGATCCAGCAGTTCCTGCGCGAGCGCATGGTTCCGACGCGAGTTCGTTGAACCCCACAGGAATTCGTCGCGCTCGATGCCGGGCCCCGACCGCCTGCTCAGACCGGAGCCCGGCGCGAGCCGACTCGATCAAGCGCGAACGCTGAGCCCGACCTTCTGGAACTCCTTGAGATCGGAATACCCGGCCTTCGCCATCGAGCGGCGCAATCCACCGACGAGATTCAGTGAACCGAACGGATCGTCGGAGGGACCGAAGAGCACCCGTTCCAGGCTCGGCCGCACCACGTCACCGTCTGCGCTGTCGACCCAGCTCTCGTCCACCGGCAGCAGCGCACCGCGCGGCACCGAAGGATGCGCGGCCGCGGACGGCCAGTACCAGCCGCGACCGGGGGCCTCGGCGGCGACGGACAGCGGAACCCCGAGCATCGCGGCATCGGCGCCGCACGCGATGGTCTTGGCCAGCTGACCGGAGGTCGCCACGTCACCATCGGCGATGACGTGCACGTAGCGGCCGCCGGTCTCGTCGAGATAATCGCGACGCGCGGCGGCGGCATCGGCGATCGCGGTGGCCATCGGCACCCCGATACCGAGCACCTCGCCGGTGGTCGTCGCGCCGGGGAAGGAGCCGTAGCCGACGATCACACCGGCGGCGCCGGTGCGCATCAGGTGCAGCGCGGTCCGGTGGTCGCTCACGCCACCGGCGACCACCGGCACGTCGAGCTCGGAGATGAAGGTCTTGAGGTTCAGCGGCCCACCATCGACGCCGGCGACCGCATGCGGCTCGCTCGAAACGGCAGCGCCGACATGCTCGGCGGAGATGATGGTGCCGTGCACGACGAGCAGGTCGACGCCCGCCTGCACCAGCGCGGGGGTCAGCGCGCGAGCGTTCTGCGGGCTCACACGCACCGCTACGGTGACACCCGCGGCACGCACCTGCGCGACCGCCGCGGCCAGGAGATCCGGCTGCATCGGCGCGGCATGGAGTTCCTGCAACAGCGCGACGGCGCGCTCGTAGCCGCCCTTGCCGACGAGTTCGACCAGCTGATCGATCTTCGCGGAGACATCGGCGTGCCTGGCCCACAGGCCCTCACCGTTGATAACACCGAGCCCGCCGAGGCGGCCGAGCTCGATGGCGAACTCCGGCGACACCAGTGCGTCGGTCGGGTGTGCGAGGAACGGGATCTCGAACCGGTAGGCGTCCAACTGCCAAGCCAGCGATACCTGCTTCGACGAACGAGTCCGTCGCGACGGGACGATGTCGACATCGTCCAGCTCGTAGGTACGCCGGGCGGTCCGGCCCATACCGATCTCGACCATGTCGCGCACTGGTGTTCTCCTTGTTTGTTTTGCAGCGCCTGCGGCGCTGCGTGTTCGCGGCCCCCTTGGCCTCGCTTCCGAGCGGGCGAGACTCGCGCCTGCGGCGCATGCGCTTCGCCCGCTCGGACGCGAGACGGGCCGCGAACTCTAGTGCTCGGTCTCGCTTCGCTCGGAAGACGGGGTCGTGCCGGAGTGGGCGCGTCAGTGGGGAAGGTCGCGACTTTGTCGGCTGCTCGTCGGCAGTGGGTGGGTGTCTTGTCGACTACTTGTTGGTAGTTGGTCGGTGGGCGTCCTGTCGACTAACTATTGGCAGTGGTGGGGCGTCTTTGTCCCGACCCGCTGCTTCGCTCGGGTGTCGGCTCGGTACTGCGGGGGCACGTGAGCCAGGTCCATCATGCACGGACCGACCGGTCCAGTACAGAACCGTCGATCCGACTAGCCGCGGCCCGTGTAGTTAGGGGCCTCGACGGTCATCGTGATGTCGTGTGGATGGCTCTCTTTGAGACCCGCGGCGGTGATCTGCACGAACTGGGCTTCCTGCAGGTGCGCGATGGACTGCGACCCGGTGTAGCCCATCGCGGCGCGCAGGCCGCCGACGAGCTGATGGATCACCTGGTTGACCGGTCCGCGGAACGGCACCCTGCCCTCGATGCCCTCGGGCACCAGCTTGTCCTCGGCCAGCACATCGTCCTGGAAGTAGCGGTCCTTCGAGTAGGACTTCACCTGCCCCCGACCCTGCATGGCGCCGAGCGAACCCATGCCGCGGTAGCTCTTGAACTGCTTGCCGCCAACCAGGATCAGCTCGCCGGGCGATTCGGCGGTGCCTGCCAGCACCGAGCCGAGCATCACGGTGGACGCGCCCGCGGCGATCGCCTTGGCGATGTCACCGGAGAACTGGATGCCACCGTCGGCGATCACCGGCACGCCGTGCGGCTTGCAGGCGGCGACGGCTTCGAGGATCGCGGTGATCTGCGGCGCGCCGACACCGGCGACGACACGGGTTGTGCAGATGGAGCCGGGACCGACACCCACCTTCACCGCGTCCGCACCCGCCTCGACCAACGCCAAGGCGCCAGCCCTTGTCGCGACATTGCCGCCGACGATCTGGATCCGATCGCCGACCTCGGCCTTGACCTTCGTGACCATCTGGAGCACCTGCGCCTGATGGCCGTGCGCTGTATCGACGATCAGCACGTCCACCCCGGCGTCGCCCAGCGTCATCGCACGCGACCACGCGTCGTCGCCGACCCCGATCGCTGCCCCGACGAGCAGGCGACCGTCGCGGTCCTTCGTCGCGTTCGGGTACTGATCGGTCTTGACGAAGTCCTTGACCGTGATCAGCCCGCGCAGCCGGCCCCCACCGTCGACGATCGGCAGCTTCTCGATCTTGTGCCTGCGCAGCAGGCCGAGCGCGGCCTCCGCTGTGACGCCCTCCTGCGCGGTGATCAACGGCGCTCGTGTCATCACATCGGCGACCTTGCGGTCCTGGTCCACCTCGAAGCGCATATCACGGTTGGTGAT
Source organism: Nocardia arseniciresistens (assembly GCF_046764875.1). Lineage (NCBI taxonomy): Bacteria > Bacillati > Actinomycetota > Actinomycetes > Mycobacteriales > Nocardiaceae > Nocardia > Nocardia arseniciresistens. The sequence continues at coordinate 238,753 of NZ_JBKORD010000003.1, read as the reverse complement.
GATGCCCACAAGTTCGCCGGTCTCGTCGACGACGGGCAAGCCGGAAATACGGAAGCGCGCGCACATCGCGTCGACCTCGGCGAGGGTGTCGTTCGGGCGACAGGTCACCGGGTCGGTCACCATGCCTGCCTCGGACCGCTTCACGGTCTCCACCTGGGCAGCCTGATCGGCGCCCGCCAGGTTACGGTGCAGCACACCCATGCCACCCGCCCGCGCCATCGATATGGCCATCCTGGCTTCGGTCACGGTGTCCATGGCGGAACTGACGAGCGGGGTACGCAGCCGGATTTCGCGGGTGAGCTGGCTGGAAGTCTCCACCGAGCTGGGGATGAGGTCCGAAGCGGCCGGTAGCAACAGCACATCGTCGAACGTGAGGCCGAGCATGGCGATCTTGTTCGGATTGTCGCCACCCGTATGGGGGCGGACTCCGATACGTTCGCCCGGTACGGGATTACTCATTCGGATCGACCCCTCCTGGACGTCGAAAGCGACCGACACCGAACGACCGGCGTCGCGCAGAACTGATGGGATGGACGGTGACGGCTCCGCCAATGGACGGGTCTGGCCGGCGCCTGTCACCCATGGTATCTGCCCCGCAAACTCGCCAACGACCGCGTCTGGCTGACGCCCGGCTTCATCGCGCGAACTGAGCCCGATGACGAAACTGGCGGGCCGCATAGCTGGCGAAGACCCCACTGTTCTGCGTACCGTGGGGGTGTGCGTGACCATCTACCACCTGGCTTGCCGCCGGATCCCTTTGCCGGAGACCCCTCCGACCCGTCCGCCGCGCTCGACGCCATCGAGCCCGGCGAGCCGCTGGATCCCCACGAGCGCCTTGCGGTCGAGGAGGATCTCGCCGATCTCGCAGTGTATGAAGCACTTCTAGCGCATCGTGGTATCCGCGGGCTGGTGGTCAGCTGCGAAGACTGCAGGCAGGACCACTATCACGACTGGGACATGCTGCGCGCCAATCTGCTTCAGCTGCTGGTCGACGGCACCGTGCGCCCGCACGAACCCGCCTACGATCCGACGCCGGAAGCGTATGTCACCTGGGACTATTGCAGAGGCTACGCGGACGCCTCGATGAACGAGGCGTTCCACGGCGACGGCTTCGACGGCTTCGACAACTGACCCTTCCCACACCTCGACGTCCTTCGTGCCCACCGTGCGAACAGCACGGGATTCGCACAGACGTCCCGTAGGCAACGCGACAGACTAAAAACCGACCGCCGCTCGGCGATCGGTTGATGTCTTATCTATTGGTCTATTGGCGTGCCCGGTCCTAGGTCGCGGGGCCCGACCCGATCGATCCGGTGGGAATGACCATGGATCCGGGGTTGTCGTCCGGCACGGTGGGCACGGTCGGCACCGTCGGCAAGTTCGGCACCGTCGGCTGGCCGGTATTCGCGGTCGGCACGACCACCGTGGACGTTGCCACGGTGGTCGGCGGGGCCTGGGTCGTCGGCTGCTGCGTCGGCTGCTGCGTCGGCGGCGTCGTCGGCTCCAGCGTGGTCTGCGGCGGCGTCGTCGGCGCTGTCGTCGGCGGCGTGCCAGGAGTGGTTGTCTCCTCGCCCGTCGGCAGCTTGGTGCCACTGGTACCCGGCGACTGCAGAATGGTCTGCTGCGGAGCACCGGTCGTGGGCTTCGTCCCGCTCGTGTCGGTACTCGGCTTCGGATCGGCGGGCCGCGATGGCGTCGCCGTGATCGAGCTCGCGACATCCGGCGCGACCCTGCGTAGCTCGGCAAGGATCAAATCCCAGCGGGCCGCAAGATCGTTCTGCTTGCCGGTGTCGTTGACCTGAGTCACGTTCTGCCTGGCGCCATCGAGCTTGGCCTTTGCCATTTCGGGATTACCCGAAGTGAGTAGGGCCTGCGCCTCGTCCAGCGCGACGTCGGCACGCTGAACCACGGTGGTCTGGGCCTGTTCGCTGAACACGACCTCCTTGACCCGCCACAACGGATCACCGGGCTCCGCGTTATAGGAGAACGCCGTCATCCCGCCGATGACAAGTGCCAGTGCGGCAGCCGTCCCGGCGATCGGCCGAAGAAGTCGTAGTCGCCCACCGGTATGTGCACCGATGCGAACCTGTCGAGCACCGATCTCCTGGTTTACCGCGGCCACGATTTCATCGAGGCTGGGTTCCCCCGGCATCGGCTCCGCGGTCAACTCGGCCCGCCAATCGGCCAACAACGTCGCGAGCTGATATTCCTCCGCGCTGTCGGTCCGTACCGGACCGTTGCTCGCGATGGCGTCGATCAGCGCATCGTCGCGGCGTACCGCGGCGATATCCACCGGACCCGTATCACCACCACCGACGCCGTCGGCGTAGGGACTGCTATTTCGCGATCCAAGCCGCGCTTTCCAGTCGCCCCGACCGCGCTCGCCATCCCTAGCCATACATTTCACCTGCCCTCGCCACTTGTGACTTCAGTTTTGCGAGTGCCCTGTGCTGGGCAACCCGTATCGCACCCGCCGTACTGCCCACGGCGACTGCGGTTTCTTCTGCTGACAAACCCATGACCAATCGCAGGATCAGAATCTCTCGATGCTTCTCCGGAAGTGTCGCGAGCAGAGTGTTCATCTGCCTGCTCGTTTCCGATTCGAGAGCTCGCTGTTCCGGACCATGGTCGGTGGATATGACATCTGGTACTTCGGCCATCGCCTCCGCCTTGTTACGGGCGGCGTTTCGATGAGCGTCTGCGACCTTGTGCGAAGCGATTCCGTATACGAAGGCCATGAAGGGCCTGCCCTGGTCTTGATACCTGGGCAAGGCAGTCATCACAGCCAGACATACCTCCTGCGCAACGTCGTCCGCAGAGAGTTGTCCTCGCTCCGCGGCGCCGATCCGCGCGCGGCAGTAGCGCACCACCAACGGGCGGACCATTTCCAGTACCTGAGCTAAAGCGGATCTGTCGCCCTGCGCAGCCGCAGTGACGGCGAGGTCCAACTCTTCGCCCATGTTCGTCATCGTCAGAGAATTTCCTGGCGTTACAAGTGGCACGGTCGGTGACGACCAGTGCTCCCGCCGGAGGGGGCGGAACGGTCTAACAATAGCGACACAACCGAGGAGACCGGGCAACACGGGTCGCCTCCCATGGAGACCTAGGCGGCGCCCGAGGGCCGGAACCGTCCGCCACGTCGCAAGATCGCCGCGGCACACTCGGCAGCTTCCGTGGCGGCGGCGGTCGCGGCGACGTCTACGGACACCCCCGCGCGCAGCATGGCGCAGGCCCAGCGAAGCGGAAGCAGCCCGTATTCGCGGCATTCGGCGGCGACGGCCTCGGCGACAACTCGCGCCCGCTGCGCATCACCGGCGACCGCCGCCGCCGCCGCGACCAAGAGCCTGGACTTGACCCGATGACGGATCGAGGGGCCACGCTCGGCCAATTCCAGAGCGGCCTCGGCATGGGTGCGCGCGGGGTCGGCGCGCCCAGCGGCGAGCGCGGTCTCCGCCGAAACCCAATGCCAGCGCACCCAGGGCCGCCAGCGCACCTGTTCCGGGTCGAGTGCGTCATGGCCGCGCCCAAGCAAGCGAGCGGCCAATGCGAGCCGGCCGGTGCCGAGCGCGTCGGCGGCGAGGCCGGTCAGCGCATCACAGACGGCATCGACTCGGTCCGGGCCGACCAGGCCCTCGCCCTCGTCGCGCACGGGGATGATGAGCGCCGCGGCCCGCCCATCGGCGACCGCCGCGCGGGCGTGCCAGCCGAGCTGACGCAGCAGCGAGCCTTCGGTGCTCGCGGCCAGCGAAAGCATTACCGGATCGGTGCTGCTCGCACGGATCAGCCGGAGTTCGGCGCGGGCCGCGGCGTAGTGCCCCCCGCCGCCGAGAACCACCGCCCGATGCCATGAATCCAACGGACTTCGCGGGACCGGCAACTCAGCAGCGCCGAGGGTTGGGCGGTCACCGAAAGCAGCGGCGGAGAGCAGTGCGGATTCGCTATATATACGGAGAGCTGGCTCGGACACGGCCGAACTCTATCCTGGGTCGTTCACATGCCGGCTCGGCGAGAAACGTTGGTGACATCCCGGCAACCTCACAGCATTTCGAATGCCGAGATCATGTTTCCATCAGGTAAATCTCCTGCGGCAATCAGCGGGCTCGTGCGCGAGGAATTCATATGCGTTTTGCGCAATTAACCTCAGCGCCCCGCTACCGCCATCTCCGACAGGGAGCGACCATCGGTCCCGATCGACACTGTGACGGCCCCCACGCGGCGGCCGACTCCCCAGACATGGGGAGTCGGCCGCCAAAAACACGTCCACCTGCAGATACACTCGCGGATCCAGCCAGATGGTTCAATGCGGACCGTCGATCAACCGACCAGTATCACTGAGAGCAATGCAAAAAGTAAACACCGTAGAGGTTAAATTTCGCAGCCCAACATTTGGAAAACTACTGCGTCGAACTATTGACGGAATTTCGCGGCTGGACCTAACGTAACTCATCGCCACGGTCGGCGCCGCGCGAAATTGCAGCGACCGCGAAGGGCGAGCCAAGAGACTCGCCGCCGACCCAGCGCCGTGGCCACAACTGTTTGCCAGAACAACCGCTCGACAACGCTGACGAGCTCGCACCACGAGGAGTTCACCATGCCCATGCCGACCCACCTTCCCGGACCGAACGCCGATGTCTGGGACTGGCAGATGCGAGGATCTTGCCGCGGGCAGGATTCCGCGGTGTTCTTCCATCCCGACGGTGAACGCGGCCGTGCAAGAACCGCACGGGAAATGCGTGCCAAGGAGATATGCCGGAGCTGCCCGGTACTGATGCAATGCCGCAGTCATGCGCTCAAAGTCAGCGAGCCGTATGGCATCTGGGGCGGGATGTCGGAAACCGAGCGCGAGATGCACGCTCGCCGCAACCGTCGTCGCATGGCGGTATAGGCCGCCATTGGGGAATCCAGTCCCATCCGCAGGACGCTGTGCGCCGAATCCCTAGCAAACAACCGGCCGATACAACAAGCCTGGTCGTACAGTTGGTTCGGCGTTTCGCGGCGACTGTCGGCGTGTCACGGCGTGTCCTCAACGGAAATGCCCCAGCGTGTCGACGTCCTCCGCAAAGTTGCTGAGCCACAGGCGGTTTGCTGCCACCCCACCGAAGGGGAGGTCATAGCGGCCCGCTACGGTAGTGACCGATGACACAGAATGGAGCGTTGTGACAACGCGGCCGAAGGCCGCAGAGGGCGACTCGTTCCGAAGAGAAGCCATCCCACCTCGTGTGGAATCTGCGGTATCGGCACGCGCAGCTGAAAGTATCGAGCTCGCCGCCCTTCTCGAACGCTGCGGCGGATCCGACCAGGAAGCTTTCGCCGAGCTCTACGACCGAACGTGCGCGCGCGTATTCGGCCTGGTGCTCCGCGTTTTGCATGATCCCGGATATGCGGAGGAAACAACCCAGGAGGTTTTCCTACAGATCTGGCGGACCGCGGCGAATTTCGACTCGGCGAAGGGGTCGGCGGTGACGTGGTTGATGACGCTCGCCCATCGACGAGCCGTCGACCGGGTTCGCGCCGAACAAGCCCATACCCAACGCGAAGTCGCTTACGGGATAAGGGTTCTCGGCAACGAATTCGACGAGGTCACCGAGGAAGTCGAGCGAAGGCTCGAACAACAGGCCGTACTAGAGGGTCTCGCCACATTGACGCCGACCCAACGAGAAGCCATCTCGCTCGCCTATTACGGCGGGCGAACCTACGCTGAAGTAGCAACCTATCTCGGCGTAGGGCTACCGACCGTTAAGTCCCGCATTCGGGACGGACTGACACGACTGAAGAAAAGTTTGGGGGTGACGTGAGATGAACGAAGTCCAGATCGATCTTGCGCACACCGTCGCGCTCGCATCGATCGACGACGAAGATCATCACGCGGTACAAGACCTGCTCGACAGTGAGGACCCCGCGCTACTCGCGGCGTTCCTCGCTGAAGTACAAGAGACCGAAGACGTCCTCGCGGCGCTCGCGGCAGTGACGGCGGTAACGCCGCCCGCCGCCTTGCGCGGGCGATTGCTCACCGCGATCGCTGCCGAGCAGCCGCCCGTCACCTCATGAACATTGAAATCTACGAACGATATCCATTGTTCTGTTCATAAAGTTCATATGACAAGGCCCCCCGAATTGCTCCGGGGGGCCTTGTTGTTTCGAGCCGAACTCAGTGACTGTGTCCGTGTCCGTGACCGTGATCGGCAGCCTCTTCGACAGGCTTCTCCGCAATAGCGCTCTCGGTGGTCAGGATCATCCTGGCCACCGACGCCGCGTTCACGACGGCGGAGCGGGTCACCTTCACCGGATCGACGACACCGTCGGTGAGCAGGTCGCCGTAGGTGAGGGTGGCTGCGTTGAAGCCCTCCTTGCCGTCGGCGACCTTGCTGACCACCACGGAGCCGTCGGCACCCGCGTTGGTGGCGATCCAGAACAGCGGCGCGGACAGTGCGGAACGCACGACCTCGACACCGACCGCCTCGTCGCCGGAGAGCGAATCGCGCAGTTCGGCGAGCTTGGCGCCCGCCAGTATGAGCGCGGTGCCACCACCGGGGACGATGCCCTCCTCGACCGCGGCCTTTGCCGCGCTGACCGCATCCTCGACCCGGTACTTGCGCTCCTTGAGCGCGGTCTCGGTTGCCGCGCCGACCTTGATCACCGCGACACCACCGGACAGCTTCGCAAGCCGCTCTTCGAGCTTCTCGCGGTCCCAATCGGAGTCGGTGGCCTCGATCTCGCGACGCAGCTGTGCGCTGCGGCCCGCGATGTCCTCGGCGGTGCCCGCACCGTCGACGATCGTGGTGTCGTCCTTGGTGACGACGACGCGACGCGCCTTGCCGAGCACCTCGATGCCCGCCTCACGCAGCGTGATGCCAAGATCCGGGTTCACGACGGTGCCTGCGGTCACGACGGCCAGGTCATCGAGGAACGCCTTGCGACGGTCACCGAAGAACGGAGCCTTCACCGCGACGGCCTTGATGGTCTTGCGGATCGAGTTCACGACCAGGGTCGAGAGCGCTTCGCCGTCGATATCCTCGGCGATGATCAGCACCGGCTTGCCGGATTCGGCGATCTTCTCCAGCAGCGGGAGCAGATCGGGCAGCGAGCTGACCTTCTCCCGGTTCAGCAGGATGTAGGCGTCCTCGAGCACGGCCTGCTGGCTGTCGATATCGGTGACGAAGTAGGGCGAGAGGTAGCCCTTGTCGAACTGGACGCCCTCGGTGACGACGAGTTCGGTCTGCAACGTCGAGGACTCCTCGACGGTGACGACGCCGTCCTTACCTACGACGGTCAGCGCCTTGCCGACCATGGCGCCGATTTCCTCGTCGCGCGAGGACACGGTGGCAACCTGCGCGATGGCTTCCTCGCCGGAAACCGGGGTGGCAAGGGCAAGCAATGCCTCCGAGACCGCGTCGGCGGCCTTGGCGATGCCCGAACCGAGCGAGATGGGGTTGGCGCCCGCGGCAACGTTCTTCAGGCCGGCGCGGACCAGCGCCTGGGCCAGCACGGTGGCGGTGGTCGTACCGTCGCCCGCGACATCGTTCGTCTTGGTGGCGACGCTCTTGACCAGCTGCGCGCCCATGTTCTCGAAGGGGTCTTCGAGGTCGATCTCGCGCGCGATGGTGACACCGTCGTTGGTGACGGTCGGGCCACCGAAGGCCTTCGCGAGCACCACGTGGCGGCCACGCGGCCCGAGGGTGACCTTCACGGCGTCGGCGAGCTTGTCGACACCGCGCTCCAGAGCCCGGCGAGCCTTCTCGTCGAACTCGATCTGCTTTGCCATAAGTCCTATTCCTTAGGGTTCCAGTGCTGAAACGACACTGCCCCGGCCCCCGCTCAGGGGAACCGGGGCAGTGTCGTGACGACTCGATCCCGGCAATGGCCGGGCAACACGGTCAGCAGACCGTGCGGAGCTCGGTCACTTGGTGACGACGGCCAGCACGTCGCGCGCCGACAGGATGAGGTATTCCTCGCCCTGGTACTTGATCTCGGTGCCGCCGTACTTGCTGTAGATGACGGTGTCGCCTTCCTTGACGTCAACCGGGATGCGGTCACCCTTATCGGTGACGCGCCCCTGGCCGACGGCGATGACGGTGCCCTCCTGCGGCTTTTCCTTCGCCGTGTCGGGGATGACCAGGCCGGAGGCGGTCGTCGTCTCGGCCTCGTTGGCCTGGACGAGGATCTTGTCCTCGAGCGGCTTGATGTTCACGCTCGCCACGTTGAGCCCTCCACTTTCAGGGGATATACGGTCGTCCGGAACTGTTGTTCCGGACCATCGGTGTCTTGTTGTCGACCCCTGCGCATAGCCCCGTCGTCGCGGTGCCGGGACACCTGCTCAGTGGTCGAACTGGCACTTAGCACAACATTCAGCGCCGACTAGCACTCTATACATGAGAGTGCCAGCGCTCAAGGTTGGGTTGTGCCAATTTATCGTCGTGTCGGATCCGTGGCCGGTCTCACGCCATGCCGAAGTGTCTGAGGACTTCCCAAGAGATCGGCGAATCTGTAACGTTCGGGTAACGGATTGTGACACTATGGACGACGATCGTTCTCCGCACGCTGCGTTCATCACGAACCGGCATCGTCAGGGGCGGACGGAGAGTTACGAAACAACCAGCGCCACAGGGTAAGCCGAGCGGTGCGCGGCGGTCCCAGCAGTCACAGTACAAGCGTCTCAGAGAACCAGCTTCACCAGAGGGCAAGACCACACGAGATCTATGGCCGGTCCCCGCAACCCATCCGGTACAACGGGTCGGCCGGATCCCGAGTCCGAATCGCTCGCCGGCCGCGCGAGAGGTTCGGCAGTCCATTCGAGATGGTCGGCGACACCAGGACCATCCGCTCGAAGGGAGGTGACATGCGAACATCACTCGGCATCTCAGCCGGGAACGAGGTTGTCTGCTCGGCACTGGTCGCGACCGCATCCAACGGCGCGCAGAGTTTCGACTACCGCGTCGTCTCCGCTGACGCGGCACATTCCGATCTCGGCGATCTGGTGGCGTCCTCGATCGAGCTCATGACGACCCAGCTACCGACAACGCAGCTGCCACGCGACGTTGCGCACCCCGTGGGTGCACGGTTCGCCGGCGCGCATTCGATCGGGCTGCAATCGGGCTCCGGCCGGCCGCCGACCAGTGTCGCCGTCGCCTACCGCAGCAAAGAGCAGGCCCAGCTGATCCGCGCGGCCACCGGCAAACAGCGCGATCTGAAGCTGATCCCGGAGGCTACCGCGGCGCTGACCTACCTGCGCCACACCGGCCTGCTCGACCGCTACGACACCGTCGCAATCGTCGACCTCGGCGCGTCCGGGCTCACGGTCACCGTCGCCGACCAGGCCGACGGCACTGTGCTCCGCACCGAACGCACGACCGCGATCAGCGGCAACGCCATCGACGAGCTCATCTACCACCATCTGGTCGACCTGCACTACGCCCGGCGCGGTACCCGCCCCAACCGCGGGATGCTCACCAACCGCGGACGCGCGGCCAAGGAACATCTGTCCATCGCGCCCGCGGTCACCATCGACCATGTGGCAGGGCAGCCGCTCAAGCTGACAAGGGCCGACTTCGAAGAGCTGATCGCCGAGCTGCTGCGCGAGACGGCCTTCTTCGCCGCGGCGGTCTTCGGGCGGGCACCCAAGTTCCCACAGGCGGTGACGGTGATCGGCGGCGGCGCCAATATCCCTGCCGTGGTGTCCAAGCTCCGCGACCAGCTCGATGTACCGGTGCACACCGTCCCGGATCCAGAAGCCGCGATCGCCAAGGGCGCCGCGCTGGTCGCCGACGCGGCGCAGCCCGCGGTGTTCCCGGTGGCCGCGCTCACCTCCGACGCACCGGTCGGCACCTTCACCAAGGTCGTCGGCACCCTTGCCGGTGCGATCGTGGTGGTCGGGCTGATCATCGGCTACGGCGTGAAGACCTTCACCCCGACCTCCGACGACGAGATCTCCCCCGCGGGTACGACGAGCAGCACCCAGATGCCCTCGGCGTCGGTGTCCACGTCGACGATTCCTGGAACGCCCACCGGCCAGAACCAGGAGAGCACCAACCGGCCCAGCGGCGGCAACATCCCGTCTATCACCCAGGATCGCGGCCAGCCGACCACCCACACGAGCTCTCCGCCGATGCCCACCGCGAGCACGACCCCGACGCAGCCCACCTTGCGCCCGGATCCGAACCTGCCGCCGATCCCGTTCCCGGAACTGCTCGGCCCGCTGTTCGGCACCCCGCTCAGCCCGCAGGCCGGCTCCGCCTCGAACCCGCCCGATCCCGACAATGCGGGAGCGGAAACGACCGCCCCGGGGATCGCGCTGACGCCCGCGACACCGACCCAGGCACCTGCGAAATCGCGAGTGCCACTGTTCCCGCGAGCGAATTCCGGTTCCTCGGGCGGCGGCTCACCACGACAATTGGTTCCAGCTCAGTAGCAACGAGCCGCGAGCTCGGCACCGCTAGCGACTGCTTGCAGGTCGCTCGAAACGGTCCGCTAGCGACTGCTTGCAGGTCGCTCGAAACGGTCCGCTAGCGACTGCTTGCATGACCGGCCGCCACGCATGATGCAGTGGTTCAACAGACCTGACTGACCGACACCGGCAGGCCGGGATCGGTCGCCACCGTCAGCGGCGAAGGCTTCGCGCCACCTGCGATCACATGGGCGCCGAGCGCGGCGATCATCACGCCGTTATCGGTGCACAACCGGGGTTTCGGCACTCGAAGCGTCAATCCCGCTGCCGCGCAACGTTCCTCGGCGAGCGAACGGATTCGGGAATTCGCGGTCGCGCCACCGCCGAGAACCAGTGTGTCGACGCCGACATCCTGTGCCGCGCGCACCGCCTTCATGGTGAGCACGTCGGCGACCGACTCCTGGAAGGACGCCGCGATGTCGGGGATCGGCAGCTCCGCAGCTGTGAAACCGTTGCGCTGGGCCGCCTCCACATAGCGGGCGACCGCCGTTTTCACGCCGGAGAAAGAGAAGTCGTAGCGTGAATCGCGCGGACCTGTCATACCGCGCGGAAACGCGATCGCCTTCGGATCACCGCTTGCCGCCGCCGCGTCGAGCGCGGGGCCGCCGGGGAAGCCGAGCCCGAGCAGCCTGGCGACCTTGTCGAATGCCTCACCTGCCGCGTCGTCGATGGTGCTGCCGAGCTCGACGATCGGCTCGGCCAGATCGGTGACGTGCAGTAGGTGGGTGTGCCCGCCGGACACCAGCAGCGCGACGCACGGCGGCATCGGCCCGTGTTCGAGGGTGTCGACCGCGACATGTCCGCCGAGATGGTTCAACGCGTAGAACGGCACATCCCACGCCGCCGCATAGGCTTTCGCCGCGGCCGCACCGACCAACAGCGCACCGGCGAGCCCCGGTCCGATGGTCACCGACAGCGCGTCGGGCTTCGCGATGCCCGCGGCAGCCAGTGCCCTGCGCATCGCGGGCACGATGGCCTCGAGATGCGCGCGCGAAGCGATCTCCGGGACAACGCCGCCGAAGCGCGCATGCTGTTCGACGCTGGAGGCGACCTCGTCGGCGAGCAGTTCACAGCTGCCGCCGTCGTGCCAGCGGACGATGCCGACTCCGGTTTCGTCGCAAGAGCTTTCGATACCCATGACGATCACGACAGCACCTCCCCCCTTGCCGCGTCCCAGGCCGCGCCCGCGCCCATCAGCTCGGGCCTTCGCATGGTGTAGGCGTCGGCACCGCTCGGGTGGTAGTAGTTCTTGCGCAATCCGATGATGTGGAAACCGTGCTTGGCGTACATGGCGATCGCGGGGGCATTGTCGGTGCGCACCTCGAGGAACACCGGTCCGCCACGCTTACCTGCCTCGGCGAGCAATGCCTCGAGCAGCCCTGTGCCGATGCCCGCGCGATGGCAGAGCGGGTCGACACCGATGGTGTGCACCTCTGCCTCTGGGTGTTCGGTATCACCGAGCAGCGCGAGGCCCGCGTAGCCGACCATTCGCCCGTCGTCGTCGCGGGCGACGATGTACAGATTGTGCGACGCGGCCAGTTCCGACTGGAACGACACCGCCTGCCACGGATCGTCCTCGGGGAACAGCAGTTGTTCGAGTTCGACACAGCGCTCGATGTCGGCGCCGTCCATCGGCTCGATTCGGATCGATACCACTGCTCAGGCTCCTGTCCGGTCGAGGGCGCGGTAGCTGCGCTCGACCGCGTCGGGCCTGCGCAGGTACAGCGGCACCAGCTGTTCCGGAACGGCGTGCGCGAGCAGATCCGCGGCCGCGACCTGCACGAGCCCTGCCGGTGACGGGGTCTCCACCGGCAGCACCGGGAGGTCGAAGAAGTCCACGTGCGAAGCGGATCCGGCAATCACTGTGGCGTGCGCCGCATCCAGATCGCCCGGCTTGCTCACGTCTGGTTCTGCGATCCGGACGCCGTCGCGGTATCGAGCCCAGTACACCTCGCGCCGACGCGCGTCGGTGACGACCAACAGCTCGCTGCCCGGCGCCAGGTCGGCCGCGGCGTCGGCGGCGATCGCGTCGAGGCTGCACACCCCGTAGACGGGCAGCCCGAGCGCATCCGCGAATGCGGCGGCCGTGGCCATCCCCACTCGGAGTCCGGTGAACGGACCAGGACCGATGCCGACAACTACGGCGACGATATCGGACCTGGAACGGGCTGCCTCGGTGAGACATTCGAGGATTTGCGGGGTGAGCACCTCGGCGTGTGCGCGGGGATCGACCCGGACCCGGGAGGCGAGGGTACGCACAGACACACGGTTGGTGTTGTTTCGAGCGACCTGCGAGCAGTCGTCAGCGGCCTGCTCCAGTTCCACCAATCCCGCTGTAACGGCAGGTGTCGCGGTGTCGACGGCTAGTACAAGCATGATTGACCTAACGATACCGGTTGGTAGGTGCGGCCGGTGCGGAGCTACTCGTGGGCAATTTCGACCGCGGCCATTTTCTAGTGCACCCATTCCCAGATCGCCGTGCGCACCTCGGAATCCGGTTCGCGCGACAGCAGCACGTACAGGTGATGCTCGGCCAAGTGTTCCACGACACCACTGCCCCACTCCACAACCACGACGGCTTGATGCAGATCTGTGTCGAGATCCAAGGCATCCAGTTCGTCCAGGTCGCCGCCGAGCCGGTACGCGTCCACATGCACGAGTGGGACGGCGGGTGCGCCGTCGCGCTGCCCGGCCCGGTGCTGCCTCGCGATGATGAAGGTGGGCGAACTGACTCGGCCCTGCACGCCGAGTCCGGCGGCGATGCCACGGGTCAGCGCTGTTTTGCCGGCACCGAGCGGACCATCGAGCACCACCAGGTCGCCCGCGCCGAGCTCGGCGGCGAGTTCGCGGCCGAACGCCTCGGTATCGGCGACGGTCGGCAGGATGCGCTGTTGCCGTTCAGCCACCTAGAACCTCCGATTCGGGTGCGGGTTGCTCGATAACACCGGCGCGCACGAGCAACCGGTCGAGTGCGGCGTTGACGATATCCGGGTATTGCAGATGCGCCATATGTGCGGCGTCATCCAGCCGGACGAGCTCACTATTGGGCAGTGCGTCGACGAGTGCACGGGAGTTTCGGAACGGGATCACCACATCGTGGGCACCGCCGAGTACGAGCACCGGTAGATCCGCCAGCGTGGGCAGTGCGTCCGATTCGTCGTGCAGTTCGATCGCTTTCAGGAATTTCACGATGGTCTCGACCGGGGTCCGATCGATCATCATCGTGGTGAACCGCGACAGCGTCGGGCTCACTGGACCGTGATACGAGCTGACATGCAGGATCGGGGCGATCACATGTCGTACGGTCGCGCGGCCTGCCTGCACCAGCGCCGGCGCGGTATGCACGGCCAGTCGAAATCCGTCGACGGCCGGGTTGCGCAGCAACTGGAGGATTCCCGCGGAGGTGACCTCCGCCGCCGCGGTCGAGAGCAGCCCGACGCCGAGCACGCGCGCCGCGAACAGATCCGGGAATTGCGCGGCCGCCGCGAGCACCGCCATCCCGCCGAGCGAATGGCCGACCAAGGCCACGGGACCGGTCGGCGCGCGAGACTCGATGACTCGCGCCAGATCACGGCCGAGCTGGGCGACGGTGCAGCTCTCGGTGGCCGGGGTGCCGGAGCCGCCGTGGCCGCGTAGATCGAAGAACACCATGCGGACCCTTGCGCCCCAATGCTTTTCCAGATCGCGGCGTTGGAAATGGAAGGAATCCATGGTGTTGCAGAAGCCGTGCACGAAGATCACCGTGACCGGCGCGTCCTCGGGACCGCATTCCCGGATGGCAAGCCGCACACCGTCTTCGGTGAGTACAGCGCCGGCGCGGTCCTGCTCGAGCAGTGCGAAGTTCTCGTCGCGGTATTCGTCGCGCAGCGCGGGCCACAGCACCCTGGCGCCCATCCGGCGCAGCGCGTGCACACCGGCGAGTGCGCCGACCGCGCCCGCGGTCGCCAGCCCGCCGCGCAACACGGTGGTGCCATAACCCGCAGGCTTGCGCTGCCTCACCCGAGGCCACCGACGTGCCTGCGGACCACTCGACCGCGTGGCGAACACACGACCTCGTAGTGAATGGTCCCGAGCACATCCGCCCAGTCCTGGGCCCGGGGTTCGTCCTCGCCCGCGCCGAACAGGATCGCGGTGTCACCCTCCGTGATACCCGCCGCGTTGGCGCCGAGGTCGACGACGATCTGGTCCATGCACACTCGCCCGACATTGGGATACCGCGCACCGCCGAGCGTGACCTCCATGCGACCGCCGAGGTTGCGGAACACGCCATCGGCGTAACCGGCCGGGATGAGCGCGACGGTGGTGTCCTCCGGCGCGGTCCACTCGTGCCCGTAGGAGACACCCTCGCCGGCGGCGACCGCTTTCACCAATACGACCCTGGCCTGGAAAGTCATCGCGGGACGCAACCCGAAATCGGAGATCTCCCGCACCGGTGTCAGGCCGTACACCGCGATACCGGGGCGCACCATGTCGAAGGCCAGGTCGGGGCGGGTCAGCGCGGCCGCCGAGTTCGCCAGGTGCACCAGTTCAGGTTCCAGGCCGTGATCCTTGGCGGCCGCGATCGCCTCGAGGAAGCGGTCGCGCTGCACATCGATCATCGGATGCTGCGGTTCGTCGGCGTGCGCGAGGTGGGAGAAGATCGCACGCAACCGCACAACCCGCTCGTCGACAAGTGCGCGCAGCGCCGCGAGCACCTGCGGATATTCCAGCGCCGAGACACCGTTGCGGTTGAGACCGGTATCGACCTTCAAGCTGACGGTCGCGGATCGGCCGGTGACGCGCGCCGCCCTCTCAACCGCCCGAAGGTGGGCAAGAGAGGAGACGCCGATCTCGATGTCGGCGATGACGGCAGCGCCGAAGTCGGCGTCGGAGTTGTTGAGCCAGCACAGAATTGGCGCGGCGATACCCGCCGCGCGTAGCCGCAGGGCCTCATCGATCGTGGTGACACCCAGTTCGGCGGCCCCTGCCGCCAATGCGGCGCGCCCGACCTCGACCGCACCGTGGTTGTAGCCGTCGGCCTTGACCACCGCCATCACCGCGGCGCCACCGGCACGCTCGCGCAGGATCCGCACGTTGTTGGCAATGGCACCCAGGTCGACAACCGTCTCCACTTGCGCATTCACGCTTGTCCGCCTCTCCTGCCGGTCGTGGTGTGCATCGATCGTGCCATTGCGGGGCCACGGTCGAGCAGTTGGCCGAGATCCTGGCGCATCCCGTGGGCGTTCCCGAGCTCGTGCAGCAGTTGTCATCTTGGTGACCTGCGCCGATACTTCGGTCGCGGTGACGAGGGAGCGGAAAGTCGTCCGTCCAGGGACAGACACCGAGCATGCGGACACCCGGTCGAACGTGCGGTGGCGGTCAGGAATCGCCGAAGGCGAAGGCGCGGAGCGTGCGGATAGCCGGTCGGACATGGTGCAGTAGCGGGGTTGCCGAGATCGGGGTTCCTGCCAGGTGGTGCTCGTGTGCGGCTAGGTTGGCGGCGAGAGAGTGCGCGCGGGCTGCTGCGGCGGCGGACCAGGCCGGGTCTCGGCCCGCGGCGAGCAGGGCGCCGATGAGGCCGGAGAGGACATCGCCCGCGCCCGCTGTCGCGGCCCATGAGCCGCCTGCCTCGTTGACAAGTACCGGGGCGCCCGGGGTGGCGATGAGGGTGGCTCGACCCTTCAGCAGGACGGTGACCTGCCAGGAATCCGCGAGGTCTCGGACCGCGGCGACTCGGTCATTGCCCACCTCGTGTCCGGTCAGCCGCGCGAATTCGCCTGCGTGCGGGGTTAATACGGTCGGTGCGCAGCGGTCGCGAAGCAGATCGGGGTCGGCGGCGAGCAGGGTGAGACCGTCGGCGTCGACGACGACGGGAAGGTTGGTGGCGAGGACTTCGGCGAGTCGTTTGTGTGCGTCGGCATCGGTGCCCGCACCGGGTCCGAATACCCAGGACTGGACTCGGCCGGTGTCCGCGATGCTTTGGGCGGCAACCACTTCCGGGAAATGGGCGAGAACATCGGCCGCACCGGTACCCGCGTAGCGGACCATGCCCGACGTCGCGGCGATCGCAGCACCGGTGCACAGCACGGCCGCACCAGGATAGGTCGCGCTACCCGCGCATACGCCCGTGACACCCTGCGTGTACTTGTCGTCCAAGGGGCCGGGTACCGGCCACAGCGCGCCGATCGACGCAGGATCGAGTGCCGCGAGGTTCGGATCCGGCAGCCGTAAACCGATGGGCACCAGTTCGATTCGGCCGCAGTACGGCGCTGCCAGGACATGTACCGGTTTGTAGGCGCCGAAGGCGACGGTGACATCCGCGCGGACCGCGGGGCCGGAGACGGCACCGGTGTCCGGGTCGATACCGCTCGGCAGATCCGCGGCGACTATCGGCACCTCCAGCGCGGCAACGAGTTCCGCCGCGTTCGGGCGCAGCGGACCACGGCCGGAGATCCCGACGATCCCATCGATCACCAGATCCGGCGTACCGACCTCGGCACCGACCCGACTACCTGCCTTACGCAGCGCGGCCAGGCCCTTCGCATGCGCCCGTTCGGGATTCAGCAATACGGCCGTGACAGCCACGCCGCGACGTCGCAGCATCGAGCCCGCCCACAGCGCGTCGCCGCCGTTGTCACCGGACCCGACAAGCAGCGTCACCGACCGCCCCGCGATGCCCCCGGTCCGTGCCCGCAACTCCCCTGCGACCACGGTCGCGAGTCCGTGCGCGGCACGGCGCATCGGCACGCCGTCGCGCACCCGGGTGAACAGTTCGGCTTCGGCCGCCCGCACTTGGTCGGCGGTGAAGAATCCCCGCTGGGTGGACATGAATGCTCGCCTCCGCTGCGTCGATCGGGCCGCTATTGCGTCGATTGGGCCAAGTGCCGAATAGGCACCACGCAGGCCCGCACGGTCAGCAGACTACGCTTGGCGGTCATGCCGATGCTCAGCCGCGCGAGGTCCTTTCAGGTCGGAGTGGGGCTCGGCCTCGCCGCGTCGATACTGCTGTCCGGCTGCGGCTCGGACAAGCCGAAATCCGCCGCCACGATCACGACATCTCACGCTGCGACGTCGAGCACCGCCGCACCGGGTGAAAAGAAATCCGCCGCGGTCACCGTCGATGTCGACAACATGAAGTTCGCCCCGGCCGAGGTCACCATCAAGGTCGGCGACACCGTGACCTGGAAATTCAGCGACAGCGTTCCGCACTCCGTACAGGGCATCGGAGACCGGGCGATGGGCATCAACAGCCCCATCTTCAACAAGGGCGAATGGAGTTACACCTTCACCGCCCCCGGCAATTACCGCTACCTCTGCTCGTTGCACCCGCAGATGCGCGGCAGCGTCACCGTCGAATAAACGACGCGACGCTCGGGAAAGTCCGCGACAACTCCGCCTCTTACGCCCCGACCGGCCGACGTCCGGCCGACGCTGTGTTCATCGCCTCCACGGCGGCAACCAGTGGTGTGAGCCCCGGGTCGGCCGCAGCTTGACCCAACGCGGTCGACAAGGCCGCGTCGTGGGTGGGGCGCGCCTGCTCGAGCAGTTCCAGGCCGGGGGGTGTGACATCGGTGTAGATGCCACGGCGGTCGTCGACGCACAGGTAGCGCGTGAGCAGGCCGCGGTCCTCGAGGCGGGACACCAGGCGAGTCGTGGCGCTCTGGCTGAGCACGACGGCGTCGGCGACCTGGTTCATGCGCAGGTGGCCGCCCGGACCGTCGTGCTGGCGGCTGAGCACGACGAGCAGTGAGTATTCGCGCACGCTCAGGTCGTGGCCGGATTGCAGGGCGCGCTCGATGTGCGCCTCGATCCGATCGTGCAGCAACGACAGTGCGTACCAGCCATCTGCCAGGCCGGTCAGAGCGGCATCCGCGGTCATGGTTCCTCCTGCGTCGGGGTCGCACTCCCAGAATAGACGAGTTCCGCAATAGCCCGCGCTTGCAATCAACACGCGTCTGCAACTATTGTTACCGCCTGTAAAGCTCAGGCGCAACAACATGTGGAGGCTTCACCCCATGCCGCTAGCACTTCTGGCCCTGACACTCGGGGCCTTCGGAATCGGCACCACCGAATTCGTCATCGTCGGGCTACTCCCCGACATCGCCGACACCTACGCGGTGACGATCCCCACCGCGGGCCTGCTGGTCACCGGATACGCCCTCGGGGTCGTGGCCGGTGCGCCGCTGATGACCGGGCTCGGCACGCGTATTTCGCGAAAGCGCATGCTCCTCGGTATGTTGCTGCTACTGGTCGCAGGCAACGTATTGTCGGCCGTCGCACCGACTTTCGGACTGATGATGACCGGCCGGATCGTCGCCTCGCTGGCACACGGCGCTTTCTTCGGGATCGGCGCGGTCGTCGCGGGCACCCTGGTGAAACCGGACCGCAAAGCGGGTGCGATCGCGACCATGTTCACCGGACTCACCGTCGCCACCGTCATCGGCGTGCCGCTCGGCACCCTGCTCAGCCAGCACTTCGGCTGGCGGCTCACCTTCCTGGCCGTCGCACTTGTCGGCCTGATCGGCCTGATCGGCGTCGCCACGCTGGTCCCCGAGCAGCCCGCGCCCCAGGACGCCCGCCTGCGCACCGAACTGGCGGTCTTCCGCAATCCGCAGGTACTGCTCGCGATGGCGATGACGGTGCTCGGCTTCGGCGGTGTCTTCGCCGCGATCACCTACCTCGCCCCGATGATGACCGAGGTCACCGGGTACGCCGACACCTCCGTCACCTGGTTGCTCGTGCTCTTCGGTCTCGGCATGTTCGCGGGCAATCTGATCGGCGGCCGCTACGCCGACCGCCACCTGATGCCGATGCTCTACATCGCACTCGGCGCACTGGCGGCCGTGCTCGCCCTGTTCACACTCACCGCACACAGCAAGCCGGCCGCCGCGGTCACCGTGGTACTGATCGGCGCGCTCGGCTTCGCGACCGTCGCGCCGCTACAGAAACGCGTCCTCGATAACGCCGCGGGCGCACCGACCCTGGCATCGGCGGTCAACATCGGCGCCTTCAACCTCGGCAACGCGCTCTCGGCATGGCTGGGCGGCATGGTCATCGCAGCAGGCTACGGCTACACAGCCCCCAACTGGATCGGCGCGATCCTCGCCCTCAGCGCCCTCGCGCTCGCCGTGCTGTCGGGCGCGATGGAACGCGCCGCCCACCGGAACACCCCGGAACCGGCTGGAGCGCTCGCCTCGGTCGGCCAATCCTGACGCGACCCAACCGAATCCGGCGGCGATCCTCAAGCGCGGCCGGATTCGTCTGTCCGACAACCGAACCCGTGTGGCCTATTCGACGGTGACGGATTTGGCCAAGTTGCGGGGTTTGTCGACGTCGTAACCACGGGCTTGGGCGATCTCGGCGGCGAAGATCTGGAGTGGGACGGTCGAGAGCAGCGGCTGGAACAGCGTTGGCGCCGAGGGGATCTCGATGAGGTCGTCGGCGAACGGGCGGACCGTGTCGTCACCCTCCTCGGCGATCACGATGGTGCGTGCGCCACGTGCCTGGATCTCCCGAATGTTGCTGAGCAGCTTGGAGTGCAGTACCGCTCGCCCCTTCGGCGACGGCATCACCACGATCACCGGAAGCCCGTCCTCGATCAACGCGATCGGGCCGTGCTTGAGCTCGCCGGCGGCGAAGCCCTCGGCGTGCATGTAGGCCAACTCCTTGAGCTTGAGCGCGCCCTCCAGCGCCACCGGGTACCCGACGTGACGACCGAGGAAAAGCACCGTCGGCACGTGCGCGAGCTGCCTGGCGAGGGCCCGGACCTGCGGCCCCGTCTCCAGCACTCGCTCAACCAGCTTCGGCATCGCCTCGAGCTCGGCGAACTCGCGAGCCACCTCATCGGGGTACTTGGTGCCGCGCGCCTGCGCAAGGGCGAGGCCGACCAGATAGTTCGCGGCCACCTGCGCAAGGAACGCCTTGGTAGACGCGACACCGATCTCGGGCCCGGTCCTGGTGTAGAGCACCGCATCGGACTCGCGGGGAATCTGCGCGCCGTTGGTGTTGCAGATCGCGAGCACCCGCGCCTTCTGCTCCTTCGCGTGCCGCACCGCCTCGAGCGTGTCGGCGGTCTCCCCCGATTGCGAGATCGCCACCACCAGCGTCGAGCGATCCAAAACCGGGTCGCGGTAACGGAATTCGCTGGCCAGTTCCACCTCGACCGGCAGCCGGGTCCAGTGCTCGATCGCATACTTGGCCAGCAGACCCGCATGGTAGGAGCTGCCGCAGGCGACGACGAAGACCTTGTCGAAGTCGCGCAGTTCCTGATCGGCGAGGCGCTGCTCGTCGAGCACGATCCGGCCGGAACCGGTCTCGTCGAGGGTGAAATGCCCGATCAAGGTGTCAGCGACGGCCCTCGGCTGCTCCTCGATCTCCTTGAGCATGAAGTAGTCGTGGCCGCCCTTTTCCGCGGCGGCCAGATCCCAGTCGATCGTGAACGGGCGGGTGCGATCGTTCGCGTCGTTGCCGTCGAAGTCGGTGACTCGGTAGCCGTCGGCGGTGATCACCACGACCTGGTCCTGGCCGAGCTCGACTGCCTCACGGGTGTGCTCGATGAACGCGGTGACATCGGAGGCGATGAACATCTCGCCCTTGCCGACACCCACAACCAGCGGGGTGGACCGGCGCGCGGCGACGATCTGGTCCGGATGGTCCGCGTGCGTGAAGACCAGCGTGAACGCGCCCTCCAGCCGCCGCAGCACCACGAGTGCGCTCGCCACGAAATCACCGGCGGTCGGGCCCGCGGCATATGCGCGAGCGACCAGGTGCACGGCGACCTCGGTGTCGGTGTCGCTGTGCAGCTCTACGGACGCTTCTTCCAGCTCATGGCGCAGCGGCGCGAAGTTCTCGATGATGCCGTTGTGCACCACCGCGATCTTGCCGCTGTCATCGCGGTGCGGGTGCGCGTTACGGTCGGTCGGCGCGCCGTGCGTCGCCCAGCGGGTGTGCCCCATCCCAGCGGTCCCCGCGAAGCGCGCCGCGCCGGCCTCAGCCAGTTCCGCCTCGAGATTCGCAAGCCGACCGGCCTTGCGTTCCACCGCGATCGCGCCTGCGCCACCGAGGATCGCGACGCCCGCAGAGTCGTACCCGCGATATTCCATGCGGCGCAACGCGTCAACGACAACGCCGAGAGCGTCCCGGTACCCGACGTACCCCACGATTCCGCACATGGCTCACCAGAGTACTTATCGGATAACGTTCTCGTCGTGTCGGCGTCTGTGAAAGCACTTCTGAGCACCTTGACCAGCAAAGGCCCACATCGGGTGCTGCGCGGCAATCTGGCGATCGCAGGCCAGCCCGGGGTGGTGTACACGCCCGAGTCGGGACTGAGCCTGCCCGCTGTCGCGTTCGGCCACAGCTGGCTGACCAGCACTTCCAACTATCGCGGCCTACTGGAGCACCTCGCGTCCTGGGGCTTCGTGGTGGCGGCCCCCAACACCGAGCGCGGTCCGATTCCGTCACACCTCGGCCTCGCCACCGATCTGCTCACCACCCTCGACATCTGCACCGGTGTCCGGCTCGGTGACGGCACGATCAGCGTGCACCCCGACCGCCTCGCGCTGGCCGGTCACGCGATGGGCGCGGGCGCCGCGGTGATCGCCGCCGCGCAGCGTCCGGTCGCCGCGGTCGCCGCCCTCTTCCCCGCGCCGACCGCGCCCGCCGCCGAAACCCTCGCCACCGACATCGACACCCCCGCCCTGATCCTCACGGGCTCCGATATCGAGTCCGTCAGCTCCAATGCCATC
The DNA here is from genome assembly GCF_046764875.1 of Nocardia arseniciresistens. Classification (NCBI taxonomy): domain Bacteria; kingdom Bacillati; phylum Actinomycetota; class Actinomycetes; order Mycobacteriales; family Nocardiaceae; genus Nocardia; species Nocardia arseniciresistens. The sequence goes on along the minus strand of NZ_JBKORD010000003.1, from coordinate 216,586 downwards.
CCCCTCGCCACCGCCTGGGCAGGCCCCGCGATCCTGCGCCAACTCGACGGCGCCTCCAACAACGGCATCATCGAAGGCCGCCGCGCCCTCGCCGCCCTCGGCGCGGGCAAGCACGAGTCCAAAACCGCCCGCACCACCCGCGCCCTACTGACCGGCTACCTGCTCCACAAACTCCTCAACGACAAGACCTACGCCCCCTTCGCCGACCCCGAAGCGGTGATCCGCCACACCACCGTCATCGATCCCGACGCGCCCCGCGACGAGGAGAAGCCGAAACTCTCTATCGGTCAGATCAGCCAGCTCTTGCGACGGTAGTACTCGCCCTCAGGGTCGTCGTCGTCCACGGGGGTGACGGTGCCATGAGCTTTGCGGGCAGCGATCGATCGTGCGATGGCCTCGCGCTGCTCGCGAGCCTCCGTCTCGAGACGCTCTTTTTCTTCCGCCTCTTTCTCTGCCTGTTCGGTCGCCGGCGCCTGTTCTTCCCAGAACTGGTTCATTTCGGCGGCCGCTTGGGCGGCGAACTCGCGACCATTTTTGGCGGTGTCCTCCTGGACCTCCTGAAACTCACCGAGGAGGATCGACATCCGCCGCTGATTCTCTTCGGCAAGACGCCTGGCTTCTTCGACGTAATTCACCATGCTCGAACTCCTCGATGGTCACCCGATAGTCGTCGGTTGTGGACTCACAACGGACCGGCCTCTGCCAATTCGGCGCCGCTATCAAAGGGCTCCCCGGGATCACCGGGGATCGGCGACGGCTTGTGTTCGCCGTCCTCCGTGCGTCGCGCGGGCGGCACGCCGGGCATCGAACCGGGTGAGCCTGGGGCCTGATCGTCTGGTGGCGGTACGTCTTCGGATGCAGGTGGCTTGTGTTCGCCATCTTGCGGCGGCGGCCCGGTCGGCGCACCGGGCTGCCCCGGGTTCTGATTGCCCGGCGGCGTCCCCTCAGCCGCAGGCGGTTTTCCATCCTCGTCCTTGGGGTCTTCGCCCTTCGGGTCATCAGTGGAAATGACCGGGTTGCCTTTCTCATCGAGCTCGAGGCCGTACTCGTGAGTCTTCCCGTCCGCGTCGGTCACCACAGCTTTGAGCTGACCGTCCGGCCCCATCTCGAACTTCAGGTGCTTCCCGGCCAGGTCGAACTCGGCTCCAGGCTTGCCGTCCTTCTTCTCGTCAGGCTTGCCGTCCTGCTTCTCATCGGGCTTGCCGTCGCCGTCTTTGTCTTCGGCTTTCGTCGGGTCTATGACCTTCTCGATCTGCTGCAATGCCTCATCGAGACCTTCCTTGATGGTGCTGGTCAGCGACGTCAGCCCTTGACTCGCAGCTGTGGCGAGCTGTGTACCGACCTGGCTCAGGGAAGCGAGGCCCGTCAGCGCGCTCGAAATCGGGTTGGTACTGGCGGGGGTTGCGCTCGGGGTACTGGGCGTACTGGGTGTACTTGGGGTACTGGGCGTACTCGGAGTACTAGGCGTACTCGGAGTACTCGGAGTACTAGGAGTACTAGGAGTGCTGGGCGTACTCGGAGTAACCGGCTTGGGCTGCCCGGCAGGTCTCGGGTACGCCTTTTCTGACACCTGTGCCATTGCGTCGGTCAGATTCTTGTACTGTCCCTTGAAGAATCTGTCGACTTCCGCACAGGTGTCGATATATAAAGCAAGTTTGCGGTCGAAATCCGCCTTGAACGTTTTCTGGAGCCAATCCCCGGTCACTGTCGCGACTTTCTTTCCATACTCCCCAGTGAGCATGTTCTGACTATCGGAGTTTATAAATCCGAGGTGGCTCTTGTTTATCTTGTCTTCCGGGACCGCGAGTTGCGGAAACACATGCCCCAACTCACGAACCTGATCGGCACTGATCCACTCACGCGCCTTGTAGACGTCGATGATCAGTTTCACATCATCAGGAGTCTTGCCATCGATCTTCACAACCTTGCTGCCACCGAGCGGACCCTCGAGCAACTCCCGCGCGTTGAAGGCCTTGGCCGCGACCGAAGTTCGCAAGGCTCCCCCCATCTCGGTCATCACCTTCATCGCCGCGCGCGCGTGCTGCCGGTCCTCATCGGCTTGTGCCAGTTGCTTCCCGATCATGTCGAGCGCTGAGTTCGCCGCCGTTCCCTGCCACAGCGTAGGAAGCTGACGCGCCAGGCCCTGTTGCGCATCCCATTGCGTGTCGACCTCGGCCAACGCGGTCTTCAGGGACTCACCCGACTCTTCGAGCTTGGAGACTTTCATGCCCTTCTGCTCGTCGTACAGAGCCAGAAGTTTGTTGACGTCCCCACGTCCCCCATTGCCGCCGAACGCCAACTCATAGAGCGGCATGAACTTGGTCCAGTACTGGAGACCGTCGCGGCCTTCATCAAGAAGGGTATCGATCTCTTTCCCCTGCCAAGGAACCGTCATGAGTCCGACCCCTCACATACTCGGAATGACCTGCACAGGCACCAGACAACTCGGGTACTCACTTCTTGTCCGTTTCCGACGCCCTGTCTTCGTCGAGCTCCGTATAGACAACGACTGATGCGCCGATTGCGTCACCCGTGGCTGTGGTGGCGGTGCTCCAGTGCCCGAGCCAGGCCTCGATCCGCTCCAGTCCGCGGTGCACCGCGATTCCTTCTTGCGAGTAGTTCCTTCCGGCCTCGTCATTACCGACGCCGAACATATGTTCCGTCACACGCTTGCGCTGGTCCTGCACCGCGGTCGCGGACCGCCGGAAGTCACTGCCCAACGCCCCCAATTCCCCAGTCTTGACGCCAACTCTGTCCTCGCCTGCCACAGCGACCCCTCCCTCTGCCTAATCGACATCGATCCAAAGCACGCCGAATATTGCCCTACTACATTCGACGCGCTCGATCCGTTTTCGGTTCCATCGATCTACGGCCGTGCCGTCTCGAGTCGTAGGCGAGAATCTACTGGGCATGGCCATGCGCCTCAATCGACACCTGACACGCGCAGGATCCGCGCGAATGGTACGTGCTCCCCGCGACTACTGCCCGATCTTCCCCTGATCGGTACGCACCCACCCCGAGGTCCCGTCGGGATTGTGGTGGAACTCCCACGCCGCGTAGTCGCCATCTTTTTCCACGACGGTGACCTGATCGGCGACGCCGTCATGGTCGTAGTCGGACCAGACCTGCATGGCTTCGGGGCCGGAGGTGGTGACGGTGTCGAGGGTGCCGTCGCCGTCGATGTCCTGTGTGGGGTCATGCAGCTCGACCGGGCCCAAACCTTCGAGCGAGGAGGACGCGTCGACGCCTGGTAGATCCAGGCCGGGGAATTCGCCCGAGGTGACCATGACTCCTCCTCATCGGGACTCGCGTGACAGTGCGGCATTTCACCCGAGTACCGGGTAGCCGCTCCCATCCTGTCATCCGCGAGTCCCTGACGCAGCCCCTTACTCGTCGAGGACTGTTATTTCTTCGGGATGATCAGCCACAGCACCAGGTAGACGATGAACTGGGGGCCGGGGAGCAGGCAGGACAGCACGAAAAGGAGTCGGACGACGTTGGCGTTCCAGCCGAAGTATTCGGCGATGCCGCCGCAGACGCCTGCGAACCAGCTGTCGGAGGTGGAGCGGGTGAGGCGGCGAGCGGGTGCGGTCATGATCTTCTCTCTCCTGTGTTGATCTCGGTAATCTCCACTCTCCGTGGAAACGCCCGTCGGCACATCGGTCCCACGACCTATGCCGACCCTGATTTCTCCGTGGCTCGTACTCAGGGTCCAGCCCCCATAAGCCCGAAAAAGCGAGCACGGCAGACTATGCAGGTGAGCACCACTCTTCATGCGCGCGGATTGTCCGCAGGCCACGGCGAACGCACCCTTTTCGAGGACCTGGATCTCACGCTGGCCCCCGGCGACGTGATCGGTTTGGTCGGGGTGAACGGCGCGGGTAAGTCGACGCTGCTGCGCATGCTCGCCGATCGCGACAGTGCCACCGGCAGCATCACGCTGAGCCCGCCTGACGCCACCATCGGATATCTGGCGCAGGAACCGGAGCGCGTGCACGGCGAGACCGTCCTCGAATACCTCGGCCGCCGTACCGGTGTCACCGCGGCGCAGCAGACAATGGACACCGCCGCGGAAGGCCTCGCCGACGGCGGCGAGGACGACTACACCCCCGCCCTGGAGCGGTGGCTGGCCCTCGGCGGCGCGGACCTCGATCAGCGTGCCGGGGAAGTCGCGGCCGACCTCGGCCTTGCCGACAGCCTCGCCAGCGGTTTGGACACCCCGATGACCGGGCTCTCCGGCGGCCAGGCGGCCCGCGCGGGACTCGCCTCGGTGCTGTTGTCCCGCTTCGACATTCTGCTGCTCGACGAACCGACCAACGACCTGGATCTGGACGGCCTCGCACGCCTCGAACAGTTCGTGACCGGCGTGCGGGAACCACTGATGGTGATCAGCCACGACCGGGAGTTCTTGGCGCGCACGGTGAATCGGATCGTCGAGCTCGATCTCGCGCAGCAGCAGGTCGGCGTCTACGACGGCAGCTACGACTCGTACCTGATGGAGCGCGAGATCGCCCGCCAGCACGCCCGCGAGGCCTATGACGATTTCGCGGACACCAAGTCCGGCCTCGAGGCGCGGGCCCAGATGCAGCGCAACTGGCTCGAGCACGGCGTCCGCAACGCCCGCCGCAAAACCCGCGACCCGAAGAAGGTCGACTCCGACAAAGCGGGTCGCAAGATGCGTGCCGAATCCACCGAGAAGCAGGCCGCCAAGGCTCGCCAAACCCAGCGCCGCATCGAACGACTCGACGTAGTGGAGGAGCCACGCAAAGAGTGGGATCTGCGGATGGAGATCGCCGCGGCACCCCGCAGCGGTTCGGTGGTCGCCACCGTGTCGAACGCGACCATCACCCGCGGTGATTTCACACTCGGTCCGATTACCACGCAGGTGGATTGGGCCGACCGCATCGTGCTGACCGGCGCGAACGGATCCGGCAAGTCGACGTTGCTCGCGCTGCTATTGGGAAAGATGCAGCCGGACAACGGAACTGCCGCGCTCGGGTCCGGCGTCGAAATCGGCGAGGTCGATCAGGCTCGCGGCCTGTTCCGCGGAAGTACCGCGCTGGCAGCAACTTTCGGCGCGGAAATGCCCGACTGGCCGGACGCGGAGGTCCGCACCCTGCTCGCCAAGTTCGGCCTGCGCGGCGCACACGTGACGCGCGCCTGCGAAACCCTCTCCCCCGGCGAACGCACCCGCGCCGCATTGGCCCTGCTCCAGGCCCGCGGCGTCAACCTGCTCGTCCTCGACGAACCGACCAACCACCTCGACCTGCCCGCCATCGAACAACTGGAGCAAGCCGTCGAATCCTTCACCGGCACAATGCTGCTCGTCACCCACGACCGCCGCATGCTGGACTCCGTGCACTCCACCCGCCGCTGGCGGATGGACAACGGCCACCTCACCGAGGACTAGATCGACGCCACTCGCTTAGCGAGATCGTCGGCCAACTGCTGGGCCTGGACCGGGTCGGTGGCTTCGACCATCACCCGGACAAGCGATTCGGTTCCGCTGGGGCGCAAGAGCACTCGCCCCGAGTCGCCGAGCACTCGTTCGGCCTCGACGACCGCCTCGCGGATCTCGGTAGCGGTCGCGACGAGCGACTTGTCGGAGACCGGGACATTGATCAAAACCTGTGGCACCGTCGTGATCACCGACGCCAGGTCGGCAAGGGTGCGACGGGTCCGCGCCATCCGCGCCATCAGCTTCAAGCCGGTGAGGATACCGTCGCCGGTGGTGCCGAAGTCCGGGAAGACCACGTGGCCGGACTGCTCACCGCCGAGGTTGAACCCGCCACGGCGCAGGTCCTCCAGAACATAGCGGTCCCCGACCGCGGTGGTGCGCAAGGTGATTCCGGCCTCGCGCATGGCGATGTGCAGGCCGAGATTGCTCATGACGGTTGCGACCAAGGTGTCCTCGACCAGCTCACCGGCCTCATGCATGGCGATGGCGAGGATCGCCAGGATGGCGTCTCCGTCCACGATCGCGCCATCGGCATCGACGGCGAGGGTGCGGTCGGCGTCGCCGTCGTGTGCGATGCCGAGATCGGCGCCGTGCTCGCGCACCGCGCGGCTGACCTGATCGAGGTGCGTCGATCCGCAACGGTCGTTGATGTTCATACCGTCGGGTTCGGCGTTGATGGCGATCACCGTCGCTCCCGCCTCACGGTAGGCGGCGGGACCCACTTCGGAGGCCGCACCGTGTGCGCAGTCCACGACCACGGTCAGCCCGGTCAGATCCTGACCTGCTGCCTCGACCAGATGTTCGACGTAGCGTTCGTGTGTGCCCGCCACGCTGTACTGATCGGGAGTGACCAGCCCGTGATCGCGGGCGCCGGAGGCATTGAGGACCCGTCCGATGGCGGCGCCGGTCGGGCGCAATGGCGCACCCTCGGCGATCAGCGCTTCGATCCGGTCCTCGATCGCGTCGTCGAGCTTGTGCCCGCCCGCGGCGAAAATCTTGATGCCGTTGTCCGGCATGGGATTGTGCGAGGCGGAGATCATTACGCCGAGGCACGCGTCGTAGAGGCCGGTGAGGTAGGCGACGGCGGGCGTCGGAAGTACCCCTACCGACAGCACATTGACGCCTGCGGCGGTCAGGCCCGCGGTTACCGCGGCTTCCAGCATCTCGCCGCTGGCTCGCGGATCGCGGCCGACCACCGCGAGCGCACGCTTCTTGCCGCGACTCAGGATCTGCGCGGCCGCGCCGGAAATCTGAAGTGCCAGTTCCGGACTCAACGACTCATTGGCAAGTCCGCGGACTCCGTCGGTGCCGAACAAACGTCCCATACCTCGCCCCTCATGGGTAGCTCCGCTGCGTGCGCGACGGGCCCGGAGGCGGCGGGTACACAGCCTGAGGACCGTCGATGTGGCCCTGGCAAGGTATACGCGCACAGGCTGGGCCCCGCAAACGCCGCAAGTTGTCGATACAGCACGAGAGCAGGCGCCCAGCCGTGCTGGAAGCCTGCTCTCGCACAGGTGCCGCGTCGACCGCAGACGTCTCCGACATAACCAGGATGCCGGAAGACTGCGGCCGACGTGGCCAAAATCAGCGCTTCGAGTACTGAGGCGCCTTACGGGCCTTCTTCAGGCCGTACTTCTTACGCTCGACGGCACGCGGGTCACGGGTGAGGAAGCCGGCGCGCTTGAGGGCGGGACGGTCGTCCGGGGTGACCTCGATCAGGGCACGCGCGATCGCCAGGCGCAGTGCGCCTGCCTGACCGGACGGGCCGCCGCCGTGCAGGCGGGCGAAGATATCGAAGGACTCGGCCCGCTCGACGGTCACCAGCGGCGACTTGACCAGCTGCTGGTGCACCTTGTTCGGGAAGTAATCCTCGATGGTGCGGCCGTTGAGCACGAACTTGCCGGAGCCGGGCACCAGGCGGACGCGGACGACAGCCTCTTTACGGCGGCCGACGGTCTGCACCGGACGCTCGATCAGGACCGGGGCGAAGGTGTCGGGCTCGGCGTCGGCTTCGTAGCCGTACTCCTCCTCGACGACCTCGACGGTGCCGTCGGCGTCGACAGCCTCTGCCGCCTCAGCGGTCTCATCGACGAACTCTTCGGTGTATTCCTCGGGCGCGGTCACTGGGCCACCTGCTTGATCTCGAACGGAATGGGCTGCTGAGCGGCATGCGGGTGCGTCGGGCCTGCGTAGACCTTCAGCTTGCTCGCGATGGCGTTACCGAGCTTGTTCTTCGGGATCATGCCCTTGATGGCCTTCTCCACGAGACGGTCGGGGCGGGTGTCCAACACCTGACCGACAGTGCGCGACGTGAGACCACCCGGGTACCCGGAGTGGTGGTGGATCAGCTTGTCCGCCTTCTTGTTACCGGAGATGGCAACCTTCTCGGCGTTGATGATGATGACGAAGTCGCCACCATCGAAGTTCGGTGCGTAGGTCGGCTTCGTCTTGCCACGCAGCAGATTCGCTGCCTGGACCGAAAGACGGCCGAGCACTACGTCAGTGGCATCGATGACGTACCACTTGCGGGTCACGTCACCAGCCTTGGGGCTGTACGTAGGCACAGTGCTTCCCTGTCTGTAGTCGGTGTTGCCGGCCAAGCATGCGGTCGAGGCGGTTCCGGCGGCCGGTGGAGACCCGGACCTCGACGAACGTTCCACACGCCAACGGGCCACGATACCAGTCGGGCTACGACGAACCGAAACCGGTCAGATCGCGATGGGCGGACCCGGATCGACGGACCCGGGCGAGCCAGGGACCACGTAACGCAGGGTGTCGATGCTCGGCTGCACGCAGTCCGGCCCGTCGGCATCGCTCTGCGAGCCAATGGGCTCGAACCCGTCGGCCTGGAATCCGTGCGCCGAGGTCAGGCCTTGCCGGTGCTCGCCGATGACCTGCGGTGTGACCGCGCACGACACCGAGGCGAGTGCCACCGAACCGGCCGGCTCGCTGTCGGACGGCATGGCCGCGATGGCGAGCGCCACCGCACCGATCACCACGTTCGCGCCGAACAGGTTGTCCTTGAGCTTGTTCCACCGCTTGCCCTTGCGCGGCTTGTCATCGTCGTCGTCCGATTCGGGCGGCTGTTGCTGCCACTGACCGTGCCGTGCCTGCTCCGGACCGCCCTGCGGCGGCCCATACGTGGTTCGCGGACCGAGCGGCGGCACCTGACCGCTCGGAACCGGACCTTGCTGCGGTGCGGGCGGGGCCGGTGGCCGCTGTTCGTCGGGCTGCTGGCCGGGCGGCCTGGTGAAGCGGCTGCCCAGCTCGGCCAATCCCGGCGGCAGGCCGCGTGGAACCTCGTCGTGCGTGCCCCTGGCCGTCGCCTCTTGGCTCGGGTCCTGCGGTCCGACCGTCGGGTACCCGGCGCCGTACTGCACGACCGTTTCCCCTCGTGGCCGCGACGGATCGGGGCGGCCCTGTGCCGCGTCGGTCTGATGTTGTTCTACCTGACGCTGCCCGGTCTCGGCCGGTGACGGCCCCGTTGGGTGCGGCGGCGCGGCCGCCGATCGTTGCGGCGCGGGTTCCGCGTGCCTGCCCGCCGATTCCGGTTCGCCGTTTTCGTTGTCGGTGGCCAGCAGATGCGCGGCACCCAGCACCAGCGCATGCATCGGATGATCGGCCACCTGCAACCGGTGCCCGAGATGATTCTGGAAGGCCAATCGCAGCGCGTCGTTGAAGCACACGTTGCCCGACAGCAGCACCGTCGAGGTGTCCGCGCCGATCGAACGGGCCGCGGCCATCACCTCGATCACCACATTGTCGGCGGATCGGGCGTCACGCATGGACTCCGCGTTGACCGTGACGTCGACCGATTCGGTCGGATGCTCGTCATCGCCGTGAACCGCGACAACCAGCATGGTCCTGCCGTCGGAGTAAACACCGGTGGCGCCGATACCCCTCGGGTTGCGCTCGTCGGGCCCGCGGACCAGCCCGAGCGCACGCACATACCCCGACAGCGCGACGCTCTCCGGCAGCGGCTCGACGGCGACATCCAGCTGTTCGACCAGCTCGGCGAACACTTCGACCTTCTCGTCCGGCCAGCCGTCGGGAAAGGGAAGGGCCACCACATCGGGCTTACCGCGCAGATATTTGCCGACGGACGCGAGCGGGTTGTACATGCGCGCCCGCATCACCAGTTCCGCGGGCCAGGTCGCGCCCGCGATCACGATCTGCTGATGTCCGAGAATGTCGCGCACGTCGGCGATGGCCATCCCGAGGTCCGGTCGCTGCCGCTCCACCCCGGCGGTATGCAGCCGCCCCGACGCATCCGCAAGCAGATACGCCGGTGGCGTATATGTACCTTCCACCTGAACCGGGCGGATCGGCGTCCCGCCGCCACCCGCAGCCACGGACACCACATCCCAACCGAGATGTACTGCCCCTACTCGCACCGTCACAGTCATCAGTCTGCCTGGTGTGCGTCCGACACGCGCAGCGCGCCGGGTCGATCACCGGTACCACACGGGTTCACGCCGCGGACTTCTTCAGCCGTAACTTGCTCCAAGTGAAGATCGCGAGGATCAACGTGATCACCACGAGCATCACGATGTCCAGCGTCCAGATATCCGACTTGTGCTGCCAGAGGGTGTCCGGTTGCGCAGTGACGAAGACCTCGCGAATGTTCACCGTCGACGCCCCGGAGGCGTATCCCCAGCGGGCCGGAAAAAGCCATGACAACTGCTCGAGTACAACACGGCCGGTCACCGGGATCAACCCGCCCGCCATCACCAACTGGGCCATGATCATCACCACGAGCATCGGCATCACCTGCTCGTTCGACTTCGCCAGGCTGGAAAGCAGCAGACCGAAGACCACACAGCAGACCGCGGTCAACGAGATATCGAGGTACAGCTCGACACTGCCGTTCCCGATCACCGACCCGCTGGCGGGCGCCTTCTTACCCGCGAGCGTGATACCGACGAGCACCGCCGATTGCAGGAACGCCGTGACGCTGAAGACCGCGATCTTCGCCATCAGATAGGCAGAGGGCTTCAGCCCGACCGCACGCTCGCGGAAGAAGATGGTGCGCTCACCGACCAGGTCACGCACGCTGAGCGTGGAACCCATGAAGCAGGCGCCGAGGATGAGCACCACCAACAGCTGTTGGGTCTCGCTGCCGCCGGTCGGGGCGAAGGTGCCATCGGGTAGCGCGGCGAGTGCGCCGCGCTGGAAGCCGTTCGTGCCGGGCACCACCAGTGACAGCACGCCGAGAATGAACGGCAGGATCACCAGGAATGCCAGGTATCCGCGATCGGCGAAGATCAGCCGGACCTGCCGTCGGGCCAGGGTGGAGAACTGTTTGCCACCGCCGGACTGTGGCGGATTGCCCACCGGCCCTGTCTGCGCGGGCGGCGGAGGTGGCGCGACGGAGGCCTGTCTGGAGCGATAAGCGGCGAACGCCTGGTCCGGATTCGCGGCGACCTTGGCGAAGATCTCCGCCCAATCGTTGGTACCGAGCGCGCCGCCGACTCCGGCCGGGTGGCCGCAGAAGGCCGTCTTGCCGCCCGGCGCGAGCAGCAGCACCTGATCGCACATGTCCAGGCAGGCCACCGAGTGCGTGACGACGATGACAACGCGCCCCGCGTCGGCCAACTCGCGCAGCATCACCATTACCTGGCGATCCAGCGCCGGGTCGAGACCCGAGGTCGGCTCGTCCAGGATCAGCAGCGACGGACCCGTCAGCAGTTCCAGCGCCACCGAGGCGCGCTTGCGCTGCCCGCCGGAAAGCCGGTCGACCCTGGTGTCGGCGTGCTCGGTGAGTGAAAGTTCCTTCAGCACACCGTCGATCACCTGCTGACGATCGGCCTTGCTGTTGTCCGGTGGCAGGCGAAGTTCCGCGGCGTAGCCGAGGGCCTGGCGCACGGTGAGTTGCCGATGCAGCACGTCATCCTGCGGCACCATGCCGATGCGCGAACGCAGCGCCTCGTATTCGGCGTGCAGATTGCGGCCCTCGAAGGTGACGACACCGCCGGAAGGCTGGGTGGTGCCCGCGATCAGTTTGGACAACGTCGACTTGCCCGCGCCGGAGGGACCGATCAGCGCGGTCAGCGTGCCGCGACCCGCCTGCATATTGACGTCGACAAGCAGTTGCTTGTTGCCCTCGACGGTGAACCCGACACCGTGCACGTGCAGGCCCTGCTCGGCGACCGGCTTCTGCCGATGCACCAAAGTGCCCTGCTGGACGACGAAGTCGATATTGCCGATGGTGATGATGTCGCGCTCGCGCAGCACCGACCGCTGCTCACGGCGCCCATTGACGAAGGTGCCGTTCGCCGAACCGAGGTCCTCGATCGTCAGGCCCTCCGTGGCGGCGACGAGGCGGGCATGTTTGCGCGAGGCCAGCGGATCGTTGACGACGATCTGGTTGTCGGTGGTGCGGCCGATGTCGAGCCCGCCGGGTGGCAGGCGGTCGCCGCGGGCGATGGCCGCGGTGGACGTCCGGGCCCGGCGGGGCGGCAGCGCCGAGGTGTCGGCCCTTGTCGTCATGTTGATATTGAGCTGTTGTGACGGGACGTTCTGCGGTGGCTGCACGGGTGGCAGCGGCGCGGACTGCGGCGGCCGACGCTGCTGCTGCTGGGCCGGCGGCGGAGTCGAGTGGGTACGTGCCTGCCTCGGCTGCGGTACAGCGGGGAGCAGATGCAGCAGTGGCCCAGTGATCGCATCGCCGAGCCGAACCTGTATCGGGCGATCGATGGATACGGGGTGGCCGAGCCTGCGCGCATCCACGAAAACACCGTTGGTACTTCCATTGTCGGTCAGTACCCAGGCGCTCCCCTGCCAGGTCAACGTCGCATGCACCCGTGAGACGAGTGGGCTGTCGACAAACAGGGTCACTTCCGGCGCGCGGCCCATGGTGATCTGTGTGCTCGAATCGAAGACCCGTTCGGTTCCATCATGGCGCACGGTGATGGTCTGCGCCCCCGGTGAAGACATGCAGCGGATACTATTCCATCACCCGGACATCGGCGGTGCCCCCGATGCGCCATCAACCCCGATCCGGTGACCGATGTGAACGCCTTTCCGGCCGACCAGGGGGAGCCTTGCCGAAAATCACAGCGACCACGGTCATTACAGTCGTACTGTGCGCGGTCACCCTGTTGACGGGCTGCACACGGGCGGTGGACGGCCGAGCGGTATCGGTCTACGACGATCCGTTCAAAGTGGCGGGGCTGCCGACAACCAGCGGACCGAGCGGGCCGCGATCCGATGTCCCCGACGCCGACCTCACCGCGATCAATGGCGACCGCAGCGCGACCGATACCCTCGCACTCAACGCTGTCGACGATATCCAGACCTATTGGCGCACCGAGTTCGGCAAGGAATTCGAGGGCGATTTCAAGCCGGTCGACAAACTCATCTCCTGGAGCGCGAAGGCGCCGAAGAGTCAGGCGCTCGAGTTCTGCAAGGAAACCACTTACCACCTGGTGAACGCCGCGTACTGCCGACTGGACAACTCCATCGGCTGGGATCGCTCGGTGCTGCTGCCGACGATGGAGGAAACCTTCGGCAAGATGTCGGTGGTGATGGTGCTCGCCCACGAATACGGGCACGCCATCCAGAGCATGGCGAAAATCGTCGGCCCCAAGGACCCGGTGATCGTCAAGGAGCAGCAGGCCGACTGCTTCGCTGGTGCGTTCATGCGGCATGTGGCCGAGGGCGGCGCCGCGCATTTCACCATCAACACCTCCGACGGCCTCAACTCGGTACTCGCCGCGACGGTCGCGATCCGCGACTCCAACCCCGACGATCCCGAGAGCGTGCACGGCTCGGCCTTCGAACGGGTCACCGCCGTGCAGATCGGTTTCACCGATGGCCCCAAGGCGTGCAAGACCATCGACTTCAATGAGATCGCGGGGCGGCGCGGCAATCTGCCGCAGAGCTTCACCGGCGACGAGGGCCGCGGCGAATTCGAGATCACCAAGGACAACCTGATCGAGCTGAGCAAGGCGCTCGCCGCGATCCTGCCGATCACCCAGGCCCCGACCTACGACTACGCGGGCGCGAAGATCGACTGCCGCAACGGCGTAACCACCGAACCCGTCTCCTACTGTCCTGCGAAGAACACCATCGCGACCGACATCCCCGAACTCGCGCAGCGCGGCACCTCCAACCTCGACGTGGACAATCCGCTGCCGTTGAAGGTGACCGGCGACTACAACGGCTACGTCGTATTCATTTCCCGATATACCCTCGCCGTCCAGCAGAGCAACGGTCAGCCGCTGGTCGGTGCGAAGACCGGACTGCGCGCGGCGTGTCTGTCCGGGGTCGTCACCGGCAAGCTCGCTCAGGCGGGGCGGCCGGTCTCTGAGGGCGACATCACCCTCGCCGCAGGCGATCTCGACGAGGCTGTGTCCGGGCTGCTCACCGATGGGCTCGCGGCCAGCGACGCGCAGGGCAGGACGGTACCGAGCGGGTTCTCCCGGGTGGACGCGTTCCGCGCGGGCGTTCTCAACGGCGAGACCACCTGCACGTCGCGGTATTCATAGGCATCCCGCTGGCGACTGCTTTGCAGGTCGCTCGAAACAGCACCGCTCGAACAGTTCAGCCGAACGGCGGTGGCGCGGCGGGCTCGAAGCGCAGCACCCGATTACCGATCATCAGCTCGGCGCCCGGCACCAGCATCATCGGCTGGTTGGGGCCGAGCCGGACCCAGTCGCGGTAACCGGGCATCCTCGTGCGTGTCCCGTTGGTCGAGCCCCGATCCACCACCGACACATCCCAATTCACCAGCATGATTTCCGCGTGCGCACGCGACATTCCGCCGGAGGAATCGTCGACCTTGAGCGGAATCATGCCGCGCCGCGCTTGCTCCGAATGCTCGGGATCGCGCCCGAGCACCGCGTCCGCGGCCAGCAAGTAGGTTATGCCGTCGTCGAGGATCAGCATGCCGAGCGGTGGGCGCACCACCTCGATCAACTGCTGGGTCTGGTCGACCGGCATGCCGCACACGGTGCAGAATGCCGACCGCGGGTCGCTGGGATGCGCACGCGCACACTTGAATCCGAGCACCTTGACGGTGAGGAAGGTCGCCTTTGCCGTCGCTTCCAGCCTGCGCTGTAGATCCGGATCCGGTTGCGGCACAGGGTTGGTGCCACCCAGTTGGGTCGGCGCGTGATGCGGGTCGAGAGCATGCTGATCCTGATCGGAATCGAGCATCGCGGTCGCGGCCTGCGTACCGGTCGGGTACAGGTCCGCGTCCGGATCGACGCTCGGCACCAAATCCGGATCTGCACTCGGCACCGGGTTCGGATCGATACTCGGCGCCACGTCCGGATCAGCACTCGCCACTACGTCCGGTCCGACGCGCGCCGTCGGCGGAATGTGCCGATGCGGGTCGCTGTGCTCGACCACACCGGACCGGCCGCGCACCGGATCGGACCAGACGATCGCCCCGCCGGCCTGCGCGATGCCCTCGACCAGCCAGCCGATCCCACGCTCCGCGGGCAGTTCGGGAATACGCCCACGCGCATCGTCGACGAACAACGCGACGGCACGCGCGGGGACGCTCGCGACGCGATCGACGGTGAAGGCCGCGTCGCGGCCGCGGTACTGCTCGAACGTGCCGTCCCCGGCCAATACCGCGGTAACCGAACCGTGCAGGAAGATCGCGACGCCACCGCTCTCGGCCGCGCTGAGCACACCGAAATCGATCGGCTGCCCCGGGCTGATCTGTTCGGCGTGCTTCATCAGCCAGCGAGTCGCCTGCCGCGCCACCAGCGCACCCGGTCCGGTCGGCTGCTGCTCGGACACCTCGCGAATCAACTCGGCAAGCGATTCCAGGGCGAGTACGGCAGGTGATTGCGGCGTCAGCCTGCCGAGCCCGCGATTGGCGACGACCACGAGGGCACCGTCGATCCTGGCGACGGCATGACCTCCGGTGACAACCTCGACCTGCCGATCCTTCAACGGTATCGGCCCCCGACAGATGTGGAGTTCGGGTTCGTCGTCACGACACCAGAGTATGGCAATACCAGCAACTTGCGACTGCTTGCAGGTCGCTCGAACAACCGTGAACTTTCTCCACGCCATTCCGGTAACTTCAGATGCACAACCGGGAGGAATGAGGGGCCTGTCATGGTTCGGATCTCGCGCATCGCGCTTGCCGTGGCCTGTATCGGAGTTGCGGGTGTTCTGACCGGATGCAGCGTGCCGGGAACACCGGCCGCCGGGGAGCTGGATGTCCGAAAGCTGGAGGTCGGGACGTATCCGGTCGACCACCACAAGTACTCCCAGGAGGCGGGCGCCAACGGTGCACTACTCGAGGGCATGCGCATGTCCGAGGTCGTTGTCCCTGCGGTTCGGGTCGACCCGGTGCTGAACTATGGGCGGGGCAGCACCCTGATCGCCAACGCCGACGATGCCATTGATTTCCTCGCCAACGCGTCCAAGCCGATCCTGGAGAACCGCAAGATGGTCGTCGGCTACGCGGCCGTCGGCGCGGACCGGGCCGATCCGCCCGGCCAGAACAAGCCCGCACCGGAGGCGACCTCCATCACCGATGTCGTGCTCCGCTTCCCCGACGCGGCCGCCGCGAAGCTCGCCGCCAAGGAGCTGGAGGACGCCGATCTCGCCATCTCCCCCGACAACCGCAAACTCCAGTCGACGAAATATCCCGACTCCTATAACCATTGGCGTCCTGGCATTCCCACCATCGGCACCTTCATGCCATACAAGGAATTCGTCATCTCGCTGTTCGTCCAGCGTCCGAAGGCCGACGGCGCCGACCTGGTGAGCTGGGTAGACAAGACCCTCGCCGCCCAGATCCCCGCGCTGGACAAATTCCAGCCCACCCCGCAGAACAAGCTCGCCACGCTGAAGGTCGATCCTGAAGGCTTGCTGGCAAGGGTCGCGGTCAACAACCGCGCGGGGCACATCCCCGACGGCACCGGCTTCGCCGTCTACGGCCCGAATTTCATGATCAGCGCCTCCGACGACGAAGTCGTCCGCGAACGCCTGATGGAGGAGACCGGCGTCGACCGTGTCGCCATCGTCGATGCCAGTTCCGTTACCCGGGTCCGCGATTTCGCCGCCGCCCAGAAGCTCATCACCGGACTCATCAGCAGCGTCGGCAACCAATTCGACCCGATCAGCGCCCCCAACGACGTGCCGAACGCAAAGTGCCTGGAGCTCAACAGCACCGGCGATACCGACCGTGACTACAAGTATCGGTGTTATGTGCCGTACAAGCAGTACGTCGGCGTGGTGACCAGTGACAAAGAGCCCGACGTCCGGCAGAAGGTCGCCGCGCAGTACGCACTGCTCGCCAATAGTCTCTGACCGCGCGGAACAGATCCTGCTCGGATCGAGCTGAGCCCCGTGCGGCACGCCGCGGTGAAGTAATATCCCGCGAGAACTACGCCGAACACGGGGGCGGTTGTGAGGCTTGCCGTCGTCCCGTAGAGAAGGGACGGTGGCGAGCGGCCGCCGGGACGGGGAAGAATGAGGTTCAGAGGCGGGCTGGCGATGCTGATCGCAGCGGCGGCCGTGGCAAGCGTGAGCTGTTCGAGCAACGTTTCAGGCCATCCGCAGCCGGGCTCGGCGCCGGTGGATGTGGCGTCATTGAAGGTGGGGGCCTTCACCCCGGAGCCGACGGCCTTCCGGCCGAGCATCTCCAGTGCGTCGGATGTCCGGCTGATCGAGGCGCGACGGATGCTCAATTACCTGGCGCACCCGTTCGAGATTGATGGCGACATCACCGACGCGGGCAATCTGAAATTCGCCTACGACGCCGGGTCGATGATCGGAACGAACTACATTCCCGAGAAGTTTCGACCGGCCATGGAGGACAACAACCTGCTCGCCGGCGTGTACATGTCGGCGATCAACACCAACCTGCGCAGTCGGAAAAAGCTGATCATCTCGATCATGCGCTTTCCGACCGATGCCGCGGCCGGACGGGCAGCCGATCAGTTCGATCAGCTCGCCAACACCGAACCCGGGCGTCATGGCATCCCGATCGAGGGCCACCCGGACGCGAGGGCATCCTCGGGCACCGACATCTCGGCCTTCTCGTTCATCTCGCACGGGCCGTACCTGATTCTGACGAACGCCGGTGTCCCGCAACCGAATCAAGGCGCGCTCGCGGAAGTCATCGGAAAGACCATCAACCGGCAGATCGAGCTGTTGGACACTCAACAGCCGACGCCGCTCGATGATGTCCTCGATCTGCCGCTCGACCCGGACGGCATTATGCGGCTGGCGCTGCCCAAGTCGCCGGACTACTCCGATCCGTTCCTCACCGACGACGACTTCGGCGCCTACCAACCCTCCGGTCAGCTGCATTTCGAGCGAAGCCCGCGCGAAACGAAAGAGGCATTCGAGCGCAGCGGCGTCGATCTGGTCGGCCGCCGCGGCGGGATCGTCTATCGCACACGCGATCTCACCACCGCGTTCGGTCTCCAGTCGGCGCTGGTCAAGACCGGGAAGAATGACGAGGTACTCGACCCACCGCCCGGGCTGCCCGACGCACGGTGCATAAAGCTCGACATCACCGACGTCATCAGGAATTTCGATCAGCTCTGCGCCGTGGTCTACGGACGGTATGTCGGCGTCGTTGTCACGAAGGCGCCGTTGGCCTCTCGCCTGAACACGGCGCTGTATCAGCGGGCCGCCGCGCAGTACGCGGTGCTGGCGAAGGGGGCGTGAACCGGTGATGCGAACGCGAATCCTGTGCCTGGCCATTGCCGCGACGCTCGGCGCATTGACCGGTTGCGGTGACTCCGGCGGTAGCGCCGACTCCCCCGATTACGATGTCGCCGCACTCGATGTCGGCAACTATCCGACCGCGCCACGTGATATCGAAGCGTCCCGAACAGCGGCGTCCGGTCCACGCTTGGAGGCGGCCAGGATCGGTGCGGCGACACCGCTCCCGATGGAGGTCGACGGAAGGCTGATCTACAAGCCGACCCTGTATTGGGAGCGGCGGATCACGCCCGCGAGCTCGAAAGAGCTGCCCTCCATAGACAACACGGAGTTCAAGGATCTGACAGCGGGCCTGGTCGCGGGCTGGTTCACCCGTGGACAGCGTCGCGAATCCTATGGCCTCGGTCGCGCATTGGAAATGTATGCACTGCGTTTCACCGACGCCACTGCGGCAGCGACGGCCGCCACCCGAATCGCGGGCAGACAGCAGCAGGTACTGCCCGGTGCGCCGATAGCAATTCCCGGCATTCCGGCGGCCACGGCGAAATGGTCTGTGACAAAGCGCTATCTCGATGCCCAGCTCACCAAGGACACCATGCTCCTGATGGTCCGCGTCGAAGACCCGATCACCGAACCCGTCGACACCGCACCGCTGGCGGAGCTGGCGCGGCGCGCGTTCGACAAGCAACTCGAAGGACTGAAGAGCTACACCCCGACTCCGGTCGACCAGCTCGGGTCGCTGCCGATCGACGTCGACGGGATGCTGAGCCGCACGTTGCAGTTGGAACGCAACGCCTCGGAGAAGGACAATGGCGATCTGTCCATGGTCCTGGCGAAACAGGCTGCGCTGCACGCCGAGTTCTATCCCGATCTCGCAAGAGCCGCCTTCGCGGACACCGGCGTCGATCTGGTCACCTATTCCGACGACCGGGTGTATCGCACCAAGGACAACAATGCCGCAGAGCGCTTGATCGCGGCATTCATCGATCAAGAAGCCGAGGGCTACAAAACAATTGACAGCCCACCCCATATGCCCGGCGTCGAATGCTTCGATCTGAAAGACCCGAAAGGCAACACCTTTCGTTATCCGCCGGTGTGTTATGTAGCAGTCGACCGCTACGTCGCGCGCATAGAGAACAAGAATGTGCAGCAGCTCTATCAACAGGTCGCCGCGCAATACAAGCTATTGATTCAGGGGCGATAGGCAGTGTGGACTACGCGAACGAAAGGGCCAGGCATGCGGCTCGCGGTAAAATCGACGCCGATTCGAGCCGCGTGGGCTCTACTCCTCGCCGGTGCGCTGACGCTGGGTGCCGCCGCCTGCGGTTCAGCGGTGTCCGGGACCCCCACCCGGACCCAGCCCGACATATCCAACTGGGATGTCGGCAACTATCAGACCAAGCCGCGCGTTATCGGTAATGCCAAGAGCGAGCGCCAAGCTCGCGCGCGTGAGGCACAGCGGCTCGCCGACTTCGTAGCCCTGCCCTTCGAGGCCGATCCGTCCTACGTCGAGGACGCGTGGCACATCCGTCCGCACATCGTGCTGAACCGGAAAACCATCGACAACATCGTCATCAACGACACCTTCGACGAGGTCGCGAAGGACTTGGTCGCCGGCTGGGTCAATGCCTGGCAGACCGGCGGCGAAATCCAGGCCCCACGACGCACATTGAACATCGCGGCGCTGATGTTCCCCGACGCGAAGACCGCATCCGCGGTCGGCCCCGCACTCGAACACGACGACTTCACCTACAGCAGCGACAACCAGCCGGTTCCCGTCACCAAACATCCGAACACCACGGCCCATTGGCGACCCGATATCTCCTCGATCGGTTCGTGGACCGTGCACGATCGGTATGTCATCTTCATCAAAGTCGTCGACGACACCTCCGCGCCCGACCTGCCCGCCCTGACGAATCAGGTCGAGCGGATGCTCGACGTGCAGCTCCCGCTCATCGACAAATTCCAGCCGACGCCCGCGGGCGAATTACAGCGCGTCGCCCTCGATCCACAAGGACAGCTCGGACGCACGCTGCCGAGCAGTCCGGAATTACCGCTACGCCCCGATCCCGACGGCCTCTATACCGGCCGTGGCGCGCTGTCTTTGTTGCAGGCCACCGCGAAGTCACTGACGAGATTCGAGGAGGCCGAGGTCGACCTCGTCTCGTTCGGCGACGCCGTCGTGCTCCGAAGCAAAACCGAGAAAGGCGCGCGCGCCATGTGGAAGGAGTGGCAGCCCTCGACCACCCTGGAGCCGAATCAAAAGATGATCGCCTCGCCGTCCGGGCTCACACAGATCGAATGCTATGCGGATCTGGTCGGATCGGGCGATAAGCAGACCGTGGCCATGAACGTCTGTACCTTTCAGGTCGACCGATACACCGTGCAGGCGGTCGCGCGGCAACTGCAAGATCTCCATCAGAAGATCACCGCGCAGTACGCCCTGATCACAAGTAGCTGAGGTCGGTGCGAGCTCCCCGGATTGCGGTGACTTGCTAGATTTCTCCGGAAGGCTCGCGTTTCCGGGCGTTCGACATCGTTGAGGGAGGACCGAATGGCGTTGCGGCCCGGTGCAATCGTCGGCGGCTACCGGGTACTTCATGTCCTCGGCGCCGGCGGAATGGGCACCGTGTATCTGGCGCAGAACCCGATACTGCCCCGCCGCGACGCGCTGAAAGTGCTCAGCGCCGATCTGTCCACCGACGACGAGTTCCGCGCCAGGTTCGAGCGCGAGGCGAATCTGGCCGCCGGGCTCGACCATCCCAATATCGTCGCGGTCTACAACCGTGGCGAAGAGGCCGGTCAGCTGTGGATCGCCATGCAATACGTCGAGGGCACCGACGCCTCGGAGGAGGCCAAGAAGGGGCCGGGAGCGATGACACCGCAGCGAGCGCTGCGGATCGTGACCGAGGTCGGCAAGGGGCTCGACTACGCCCATCGGCGCGGGCTGCTGCACCGCGATGTGAAGCCGGCCAATTTCTTGCTGTCGGCCGCGGAGGGCGACGACGAGGAACGGGTCCTGCTGACCGACTTCGGCGTCGCGAAGTCCGCGGATGACGGCCAAGACCTCACCGCGACCGGCAATTTCATGGCCACCGTCGCCTACGCGCCGCCCGAGCAACTGGTCGGCACGAATCTGAACCACCGCGCCGACATCTACAGCCTCGGCTGCTCCTTCTTCAAGCTGCTGACCGGGCAGAACCCCTACCCTTCGACGATGCCCGCGGTGGTCATGATGGGTCACCTGCACGAGCCGCCGCCGAAATTGAGTGCGGTACGCCCCGGTCTGCCCGCCGCGCTCGACGGCGTGATCGAGAAGGTGATGGCCAAGGATCCCGCACAGCGCTACGCCACCTGCCGCGAATTCGTCCAGGCGGCCGGAGCGGCGTTGTACGGCAACCAGTTCCATGCGCCCGAGACCGGCTTCGTGACCGATCATCGGGTACCGCTCGCCGCGCCCGTCACCGGTCAAGGCATTCCCACCGCCGCGCCGATGACCGGCCACCATGCGCCCAACGCGGGATACCCGTCGCAGCAGCGCGAGGACACCGACCAACGCCTCGTCGCGACCGCGCGAAACGGCAACGGGCGCTCACGTTCCCGCAGATTCATGGTGCCCGCGATCCTGGCCGTCGTTGTCGCCGCTGTCGCGGCGGGCACCTTCTACATAACGAGCCGCGGGTCGGATTCCGGCGGTGGCGGTGACCAGTTGGCCCAGGTCCGCAACGATAATCCACAATTCTCGGGAAAGTCGGTTGTCGCCTTCAATTTCGGCAACGCCACACTGTCGGCCGTGCTGAACCCGAGCGAACAAGCCAAATTCCTGCAAAGCATCGGCTTCCAATACAGCCCGAAGTACAAAACGGCGGGCGATGAAAAATCACCACGTTCCTTGTCGGTCAATGGTTTTACTTCGGATATCGATTCCGATGTCGTCATCGTGCTCAGATCCGACAACGACGCGGGAAAGGGCGGCCTGCGCGGCCTGCCGAGTTCCATCATGCGGACCACGGGCACCATCGTGGTGGTGGACGATCCGTCTGCGGTGCAGGCTTTCCAAGTCTGGACCGATCAATCGCAGGCCGTTCTCATCGACAAGATGATCCCTACCATCGCGGCGAAGGTCGCCAAGTAGCGGAATCCTGGCGTCACGGCACGCCATTGGGTAGGGTGATGCGCAGCCAGCCCACTCGCGAGTTCAGGTGGTAGCGAGCACAGGGGGAAGGAGGGGAGCGGAGCGCTGGCAGCGACCGACGCGGCGGCACCGCGTTACGAGACGTCCGGGGGGATCTCATCCAGGCCTTCCGTCCACGATGCAGCCGGTCGACAACGCGCACGCGACGAGACGAACATCCAGCGGATTTTTTCCGAAACTGGATGGAACCGATCAGGTCTACAACACGTCCAAACATATGAACAGGTCAGCTCGCACCTGCAATGTTGACCAACATTAGAAAGAGGAGGAGCCGCAATGGCAGGGCAACTTGACGCGAGTCCCGAGTTGATCGCCCAGAAGGCGAAGGAGTTCCAGGAGCAGCACAACAGCCTGATGATCGCCATCAGGACGTTGAAGGCTGACGAGGACGCCGTCACCAATGGCGCCAACTGGCAGGGCCAGGCGCGCGATGCGTTCAACTCCTTCATGGAGCGCTACTACGTCCAGGCCGACAAGCTGAACGACAAGCTGATGGAGACCTCGGAGAAGCTGATCAAGGCCGGTTCGTCGTTCGAGTCCCAGGACACCGACTTCGCCCAGCAGGTGCAAGCTCAGGTTTCCAGCCTCGACCTGCCCCCGGTCTAATCCCTCAAACTCGCACGAAAGGAACCTGAAAATGGCCGGTGGATCGCAGAATATCTCCGCTAACTTCGAGGGTGTCGCCGACGGCGCGCGCCAGATCATCAAGCGGGCCGAAGGCATCAAGGACGAACTCGAGTCCTTCCACAAGAAGGTCGAAGAATTCGTCACCCAGAACTGGAAGGGTGCGACCAACGACTCCTTCACCGAGCTCCAGCGCGGCTGGCAGCAGCACGTCGTTCAGCTGAACACGACACTG
Source organism: Nocardia arseniciresistens (assembly GCF_046764875.1). NCBI lineage: Bacteria > Bacillati > Actinomycetota > Actinomycetes > Mycobacteriales > Nocardiaceae > Nocardia > Nocardia arseniciresistens. The sequence goes on along the minus strand of NZ_JBKORD010000003.1, from coordinate 193,429 downwards.
CACGGCGCCGGCACGCTGATCGACAAGGGCAACTCCGAGCTTCAGGGCACGGACTCCGCTCTCGCGGGACTCTTCTGAGACGACGTCCACTCAGACCATTCGTGCCCCCGGCAGATTTGCCGGGGGCACGAATTTTTGAGAGGAGAAAGCCGCGAAAGCCCGAAGCAGAGAAGTTCAGGGCGATTCGCCGACGTCCTGAACTCGCGGTCTGCGAGCGCTTACCACTGTTACGGTGGGCCGATGTTTGCACTCGTGGTGAAGTTCGACCTATTCGATGCCGACAAGGAAGCGGGATTCGACCAGCTCGTCACCGAGACCGTTGAGAGCATTACCGAGAACGAGCCCGGCACGCTGGTCTACGCGGTCAATGCTGTAGAGGGCGAGCCGCTTTCGCGGATATTCTATGAGGTGTACCGCGACCGTGAGGCATTCGACGAGCATGAACGTCAGCCACACACACGACAGTTTCTCGACCAGCGAAGCGAATACATCGAGTCGTTTCGAGTCGAATTCTTGTCGCCGCTCATGGCGAAGGGCCTGCCCGAGGCGGGCTGATCTACAGACGGTCGGTGATCCCACACCACACCGCGAACCCATGCACGGCTTCCGTACTGCGTGCCTGAGCGCGCGCCAGAGTGCGAACCGTCTCAGCAAGATCATGAATCTTGCCTGTGACCTGCGTCCTTATCGGCGGAGATAGGGGAACTGAATTCCCGTAGGGGCACAATGTTTTACGGCAGCACCTGCTCCGAAGCCGCGAACTGTTCGCAGGTCGCCGCGAGCGGCTCCCATTCGCCGAGATACTGGCATCCGGTGCTGACCTGGAGTCCGTGCTCCACCAGCACGTGCCAGCGCACCGTGGAACCGTCACCGGGCCGTTCGGTATAGGCCAGGCCCGACTTTCCACCGAACACCTGGTCATGTTTCAGATCGGCCAGTGCGCCATTGGGCTTCTGCTGCATTTGGGCCTCGAGGTTCCTGGCAACCTGTTCGTATCCGACCCCGGCGGCGACCGGCGTCTGGGTCACGGTGATGCGCATGCGGCTGCCGTCCTGCGGCACCAGGTCGAAACGCGGCTTGCTCGGGTCGGGGGGCTGCGCGAACCGCCAGCCCTCCGGGATCTGGAAACCCACGCGCCCAACAGGTTCCGGCGGCTGGGCTCCCGGAGCTGGGGCGGGCCTGGCATTGCCAGTCGATTGCGCCGTGGTCGTGACCGGCGCCGAGGTTTCCGCCGACACCGCTGGGCTGTCTTCCGAGCCGCCGAGCACCACCGCGGTGCCCACCGCGGCCGCGGCGACAACCAGAACGCCCGCTACCCCGGCGACGATGTATCCGATGCGGCGACGGTCGGGGGCCGCGGCGGCGGCCGCGCGCTGTCGAAGCGGCTGCATCCATTCCGTGGCAGGCAGCGCCGGTACCACCTCGGTCCGCCGGTCGGGGTCCGGTGTCGGCCCACGCACCAGGTCGGCACCGCCGATCGGCCGGAGTTCGATGGCGGGTCCACAGATCTGCTGAACCAGCGAGCGGATCATCTCGAGTTTCGCCGAGTCCGAAACACCCACGACCTGAACAACATCGGCGGGCCTGTCGTCGAGCAGCCTGGCGATGAGCGCGGCAAGGTCGTCGATGCCCTGTGGGTCGGGGCCGATGTCGGCGAGTGCGAGATTCGGTTCGTACTCACATGATTCGAGGTGGATGCCCTGATGGCTGCGCACCACGGCGGTGGCGGTGGTGGCGAGCGGGCCGAATTCCAGCACGACGGTGCGTCTGCTGCGGTCGGTACCCTCATCCGCTGACACCGCGCGAACGGCCATGTCCTCGAACAACACATCGCTGGCGACGCGACGAAGGGCGGCCTCCAGTACCCCACGTCGACGCGAACCCCACTCCGTTGGACACACGACGGTGACCTGATCACACGGGGTGGCGACACCGAGATTGCGCAGCACCGTCTCGACGATCGCCGTCATCGCCTCGGAGACCGCGGGAACTCGAGGCAGCAGCGCGAGCCGCGCGCCCGCGATGAACTGAACGGCGGAGCTGACCTGTGTCGGTGGCGTCAACGACTCACCGATCACCAGGTCCCCGTCGCTGCCGAGCACGACCGAGGGCGGCACCGCCCAGTGGGTGGCCGGGCCGCGCGCCCAGATCCGCGTGTCGGTGACAACCAGATCGACGACGGCCATCACTCGGCCGCCGGCATCCATGCCAGCTGAACCAGATCCTCACTGTTTCGCGTGACGTAGGTACCGCGGCCCGGTGGCTTGATGCTCGGGCGCGTGGTGCCCATCAGGATGCCTTCGTCCTTGTTGCAGCTCATGATCAGACCGGCGGAGCCGAGGTCCTTCATTCTGGCCAGCGTCGCCTCGTACATCGCGCGGCTCGCGCCGCCGGAGCGGCGGGCGATGATCAGGTGAAAGCCGAGGTCGCGGGCGTGCGGCAGGTGCTCGACCAGCACCGACACCGGATTGCCCATCGAGGTGGCGACAAGGTCGTAGTCGTCGATGATGACGAACAACTCCGGCCCGCTCCACCACGAGCGATCGCGCAGCTGCTGCGGTGTGACGTCCTGACCCGGTGTCCGCTGGCTGACGTAAGCGGCGAGATCGGCCATGTTCTGGGTGAACTGCGGTCCGGTCGACCCGTAGCCCGCGAGGTAGCCGTCGGGCACCAGGCCGAGCATCGTGCGCCGGTAGTCGCCGAGAATGAAGCGCGCCTGATTCGGGGTGTTCGACGCGGCGATGCCCTCGACGATCGAGCGCAACAGCGCCGTCTTACCCGACTCGGTATCACCGATGACGATGAAGTGCGGGCTCTCGTTGAAGTCGATATAGACCGGCGCGAGCTCGGATTCGTTGATACCGAGGGGAATACGCATGTTCTTGCGGTCGGTATCGACCTGCGATGGCCAGTTTCCCGCCATTTGCAGCAGCTGCTCGCGCGCAAGTACTTCCGGAAGCATGCGCGCCGCCGGGGCGTGCCTGCCCGGTGTGAGGCGGGCGATCGTCGCCACCGCATCACCGACCGCCGCACCGAGATTGGTGGGGTCGGAGCTGGTGTCGATGCGCGGCAGCGCGGTAAGCATGTGCAGGCATTCGGGCGTCATACCGCGACCGGGCCGACCCTGTGGGACAAGGGCGGCGAACTTGCGGCCGAGGTCGGAGTCCATCGGGTCACCGAGGCGCAGCTCGATCCTGGTGCCGATCTGGTCCTTGAGCGCGGGACGCGCCTCCGCCCACCGCGCCAGCGCGATGACGACGTGCACGCCGTACGAAAGCCCCTGCACCGCAAGGTTCATGATCGGCTGCTCGAGCGGATCGAAGTCCTGGCGGATGGAGCCGAAACCGTCGATCACCAGGAAAACGTCACCGAAGGGGTCCTCGTGCGCACCTGCGGCGGCCGGGCTGCTGGAGGGGTCCATGGACCGCAACCTGCGGAACTCGGTCATGGACTCGATGCCGAGTTGACGGAAACGCGCCTCGCGGGACCGGACGATGGTGTTCATCTCGGCGACGGTGCGACGGACCTTGTCATCGTCCAATCGGCTTGCCACCGAACCGACATGCGGCAGCCCCTGCAAGCTGGCCATGGTGCCACCACCGAAGTCGAGGCAGTAGAACTGCACCTGCTCGGCGGTGTGGGTGAGCGAAAGCGCCATGATCATGGTGCGCAGCGCGGTCGATTTGCCGGACTGCGGACCGCCGACGATCGCGACGTTTCCCCGGGAACCCGACAGGTCGACGACCAGTGGGTCGCGGCGCTGGTCGTAGGGCTTGTCGACAAGGCCCATCGGCGCGCGCAGTGTCGCGACCGCCGAGTACTCGCCGGTGAGGATGGAGCGCGGGATGAGCTGATCGAGGGTCGGCGCCTCATCCAGCGGCGGCAGCCAGATCTCGTGCGCGGGGCGGCCGTGGCCGCGGATGCGCGAGACGAGCATGTTCACATTGGAGATCTGCTCGCCGTCGTCGGACTGCTCGGGCTCGTCGGAAGGCGTCGGCTGCAACGGGATCCGGTCGGCGGCGCGGAAACCGACATGGGTCGCGGCGAACGGGCGTGCCTTCACGTCGATTTCGCCGCCCGCGATGCCCGCGCTGGTGACCTCGCGCTGCGAACCGCCGCCGATGTAGGGGCCGGAAACGTAGGAAGCCTGGAACCGCTGGATCTCGCCGGAGTCCGACTTCAGGTACCCGCCACCGGGAATGCCCGGCAGATTGTAGGCATCGGGAACACCGAGCACCTGGCGAGATTCATTGGCGGAGAAGGTCTTCAGACCGATCCGGTAGGACAGGTGACTCTCCAGGCCCTTCAACTTGCCTTCTTCGAGGCGCTGCGAGGCCAGCAGCAGATGTACGTGCAGCGAGCGGCCGAGGCGACCGATCATCACGAACAGTTCGGCGAAATCCGGGTGCTGGGTGAGCAATTCGGAGAACTCGTCGAGCACGACGAACAGCGCGGGCAACGGGTCGAGGTCGGCACCGGCGGCGCGGGCCTTCTCGTACTCGGAGACATTGGCGAAGTTGCCCGCCTGGCGCAGCACTTCCTGGCGACGGTTCATCTCGCCCGCCAGCGCGTCCTTCATCCGGTCGACGAGGTCTGCCTCGTCCTCGAGGTTGGTGATGACCGCGGCGACGTGCGGCACGCCATCGAGACCGAGGAAGGTCGCGCCACCCTTGAAGTCGACGAGCACCAGGTTCAATTGGTCCGGTGAGTGGGTGGCGAGCAGGCTGAGCACCAGCGTGCGCAGGAACTCGGACTTACCGGAACCGGTCGCGCCGATGCACAGGCCGTGCGGGCCCATGCCGCTCTCGGCAGCTTCCTTGATGTCGAGTTCGACCGGCAGGCCGTCCGCGCCGACACCGAACGCGACGCGCAACCGCTCACGGCCGTAGCGGGGCCGCCAGGCATGCTCGGGATTGAACGTGCCGATATCGCCGAGGCTCATCAGCTGCGACCACGACGAGATCACCTCGGAGTCGTCGACCTCGACATCGCTGCTGCGCTGGGTCGCCGCGCGATACGGCGCGAGCCTGCGCGCGACCTGCTGGGCCTGCTGCGGGGAGATCCGGTCGATCAGCGCGAAACGTTCCTGGTTGCCGGTGGCGCCGCGGCCGACGCACTCGCCGTTCTCCACCACCATCTTGATGCCGCGCGAAACCGCCAAACGTGGTGCGTACCCACACAAGTCGATGAGGGTGACGCCTTCGTAGCCGGATTCACGCAGCTGGTCGTCCTCGGCCTCCAGCAGACCGCCGTCGACCACGATGACGATGTGCACGAGGTTGACGTTGGCGGGCTGGTTACGCGAGTAGCGAACCCTGTTGGCCAGCAACGGATGCAGGCCCGCCATCGCCTCGCGGATCGAGCCGTAGAACATGCGCTGGGTGCCGATGCCGTCCTGCGAATCGGGGTGCTGGGTATGCGGCAGCCACTTGGTCCACTCCCACTCCCGTGCGGTGTCTGGTCCGCAGACCACGGCGACGAGCACCTGGTCGGGAGCCTGGAACATGCACAGCTGCAACAACATCGCGCGGGTCATTTCCCTGGCCTCGATGCGGTCGCCGTCGAGGGCGATGGTCGCGAAGCCCTTCACCGCGATCGCGGTGGGCAGATCGGGAACCGTCGAGTGGGCGCGCACGAAACGGCGCAGCGACACCGCGGCGATCGGCTCCAACTCTTCGACAGGACCGGTCTCCGGCGCGACCAGGCGAGTGGCAAGGCGCTGGCCGCCGATACCGATGCGGGCGTGGCAGAAGTCCTTGTCCCCCGCGCGCCGCTCCCACATCCGGCTGGTGCCCGCGAGCATCCAGATCAGGCCGGGCTCGGGGTGGCTCCATTCGACCGAAGCGCGCTGCTGTCGGGCGGTGTCGTCGACATCCCTTCGCACCTGGTCGAGATACCGCAGATAGTCCTTGCGGTCCTCGTTCGCCTCAGCGGCCTTGGCCCCCTTGCCACCGCCCTGACCAGCGAACATGCCGACCATGGAGAAGACCATCATCATCGGGAACATCATGGTCATCGGGTTCGCCGAGATGCCACCGCCCTGCGTGAACATCAGGGCCATCATCCCGACCATGCCGACGACCATCACGACGGGCATCAGCTTGCCGAGCAGACTGCCCGGCGTTACCCGTGGGATCTCGGGCGGCGGCTGCAACGTGACCTCGCCACCTGGCGAACGCGGCATCTCTCGTCGCGCACGGCGCTGGAACCTGACGGTACTCATCGCTGTGCCTCGCTGTCGCTACGCTCGCTCATCAGACGAGAAATCCCCCTTACGCAGCTGTACTTCGGCCTCAGTGTAGAGCCGGCAGCTGACATGTCGTACAGTTCGACCAGCATTCTGCTGCCCGAACCGTGGGTTCGCAAGCTCGGCCCTTGGGTATGCCGATTGCGGAAACACGAGGTAGAGAACGAGTTGGGGGAAGCTTGACGCACGCGCGCCTTGACCACATCGATGAAGAATCCTCGCGCGGTATCGTCCGCGCACCGGACTTGGCCCGGGTGACGATTCTCGCGAAACACACTCAGGTCGATATGGCGATTCCGGTCGACGTGCCCGTCGCCCTGGTGATCCCGAGTGTTGTCGACATGGTCGCACAGCACAGTCGCACCAACGATTTCGACAACGAGGGCGAGCGCTTCGAGCCCGCCGAGTGGGTGCTCGCCCGCATCGGTCATCCCCCGTTCTCCAATTCCCTGAGTCTCGGCGAACACGGCGTCCGCGACGGCGAACTGCTGATGCTGGAGAGCGCATCGCACACCGCGCCGACCCCGCTGTTCGACGACATCATGTACAACGTCGCGATCGCGGACACCGACCACTACCGCAGTTGGACACCGAAGGTCGCGAGGATCACCGGTTCCGTCCTCGCCGCGCTCACCATGATCGTCGGCTGTCTCGGCCTGCTGCTTTCGAAGGACGCACTGCCCGGCTACGTGAGCGGGTCGATGGCGCTGGCCGTCGCGATCCTGCTGGTGGTCGCGGGCATGGTGCTCAGTCGCATGTACGGGGACACCGCAACCGCGCTCGTCCTCGGTGGCTGTGCGCTGCCCCCGGCGTTCGCCGCGGGCATGCTGCTTGTGCCCGACGACTACAACTGGGCGCACGTGCTGCTCGGCTCGGTCCTCGTCGGGGCCACCGCGATCCTCGCGTGGCGCGTGACAGGTGTCGGGCTCGCGCTGTTCATCGGCGCGAGCACCCTTGCGGTGTACGCGGTTCCGGCCGCGTTGATCGGCCTGCTCACCGAGCAGTCGGTGCGCGCCGTCGGCGCGATCGCCGCCGCGCTCGGACTCGGCGGGCTCTCGCTCGCACCTCGGGTTTCGATGCTGCTCGCCAAACTGCCGCTGCCGCCGGTGCCTTCGCCCGGCACCCCGATCGACCCGACCGAGGACGACCCGGACGATCACCGCGCGCTGCCGACCATGGACGCGTTGCGGGTCAAGTCGGAACGGGCCCGCATGTATCTCGGCGGACTCGTCGCGGCTACCACACTCGTCACTGTCGCGGGTGCGCTTGCCGCCGCCGACCCGAACGCCGAGGACCCCTACTGGCAGGGCATCGCGCTCGCGCTGGTCTGCGCGGTGGTGCTGATGTTCCGCAGCCGCACCTACGCGGGCGCCGAACAGGCCGTTGTGCTGATCGCGGGCGGCGCGAGCATCGTGTTGATGATGCTGGTCGGCGCGGGCATCGGCATGGAACAGCCGCTGGTGGTCTTCGGTGCCGCGATGGCCATCCTGGTCGCCGCGCTCATTCTCGGCATCATCGTCCCGAATCAGTCGGCGACGCCGCCGATGCGCCGCGGCGTCGAACTGCTGGAGTACGCGTTCGTCGCGGCCGTACTGCCGCTGGTGTTCTGGGTGGCCTCGCTCTACTCGCTCGTTCGCGGGCTGTGAAGATCATGCTGCGCGTAGCGGCCGTTGCCGTAACGCTCGGCCTGAGCTCGTCTTTCGGGCTCGGCGCCGGACAGGGAGTCGCGCACGCCGACCGGCCACCACCGGTGAATCCGAGCCTGCTGCCCGCAGGCGATCCGGCGGCACCGCCCGAAAAGACCGAGCGGCCACCGAATTCCGATTGCTCGAACACCGTGTCGGGCGGCGACGGACCGAGTATCCCCGCCGCGCAGCGCTCACTCGACTTACAGAGCGCCTGGCGGTTCTCGCGTGGCGAAGGCCAGCTGATCGCGGTCATCGACACCGGCGTCGTGCGCCATCCCCGGCTGCCGGGGATGGAGGCCGAAGGCGACTTCGTTGCCAATTCCGGCGACGGCACCGAGGACTGCGACGCACACGGAACCTTCGTCGCGGGCCTCATCGCCGCGACAAAGGTTGAGGGTCAAGGCTTTTCCGGGGTCGCTCCCGATGCGCGCATCATGAGCATCCGGCAGACGAGCAAGATGTATCAGAAGGAAGGCCGGGCACGAGAGCGTAATCCCGACGACCTGCCCGAGGGCTACGGAAACCTGCCCACCATGGCCTCGGCGATCCGGAGGGCCGCGGACAAGGGCGCCTCGGTCATCAATGTCTCCGAGGTCTGGTGCGGGCCGGAGAAGGACCGCGACGGATCCATCGGTGCCGCACTGCAATACGCCACCCTGGTGAAAGACGTAGTCGTCGTGGTCGCCGCGGGAAACAAGGACGGCGCGTGCAAAACGGATCAGGAGGTGATCGATCCGTTCGATCCCACCGCGGACCCGTGGAGCAAGGTCCAGGTCAATGTGGTCCCGGCCCGCTGGGACGACTACGTGCTGGCGGTCGGCTCGATCGATGCCAACGGCGCGCCGTCCAAGTTCAGCGTGCCGGGTCCGTGGCTGAGCGTGGCCGCGCCGGGCGAGAACATGATCTCCCTCGATCCGCGCGGCTCCGGGACGGCGACCGGAACCATCAACACCCGCGGCGAACAGCAGACGATGAACGGCACCAGCTTCGCGACGCCGCTGGTGTCCGGCGTCGTCGCGCTGGTGCGTGCTCGCTTCCCCGAGCTCAGCGCGCAGGAAGTGATCAAACGGGTGCAGGCCACCGCGCACGCGCCCGCCGAGGGTTGGAATCAGTACGTCGGCTACGGCGCGGTCGACCCGATCGCCGCGCTGACCAACGAGGTGACCGGGGGGCTGCCGCCCAAGCGCCCGAGCCCGGCCATGAGCACCCAGCTGGCGGTGCCCGCTCCGGCTCCCGCACCCGATCATCGGGCCCGCAATATCGCACTGATCGGCACCGGAATCATCGCGGTCGCATTGATTCTCGGCTACCTCGCGTCGTTCCCGATCCGCCGCAGGTTCGGAATCACCTCCGACGACATGTGAACCATCCAGGGCACGAAAGAGGAGATCGGAGGTTGTCGCGGGATAGGCTCGCGCTGTGGACAACCCGTTGCGGCTCGAAGTCATCGTGGCCAGTGTGCGGCCGGAGCGTTTCGCCCCGGTCGTCGCCGATTGGTTTCTGCGTACGGTGCGGACAAGTCCCGAATTCGATACGGGCGTAATCGATCTCAGCGAAACTCCGCTACCGGTCGACCTCACCGACAATCCGGCGGTCGAGGCATATCGCGCCAGGCTGGCCGCAGCCGACGCCTTCGTGGCGATCACCTCCGAGTACAACCACGGCTATCCGGCCTCGCTGAAAACCGCCTTCGATACGGCGAAACGGGAATGGCGGGCCAAACCGATCGGATTCGTGTCCTATGGCGGTCTGTCCGGCGGGCTACGCGCTGTCGAGCAGTTGCGGCAAGTGGTCGCCGAAATCCACATGGTCTCCATACGCGAGACGGTCAGCTTCCATCAGGCGAAGAAGCGTTTCGATTCGGCGGGAGACACCCAGGACGGTGCCGCGATCGACGCCGCCGACCGTCTGATCAGCCAATTGGCTTGGTGGGCACGAACATTGCGGACCGCACGCGCCGTCGACCCGTATCCGGGCTAGTTGCTGTTCGCCATCGCGCGGCGCCCGCGCGGATGGCCGATGTAGGTGGCCTCGCGGGGGATGGAGACCAGGGTGAGGTCGACCTGGGCGGTGCCGGTGCGCAAAATGACGTGGTTGCCGATGGCGCCGGGCTGGTGGAACGACAGGTCGGGGCGGGTGGCGGGCCAGCCCATCGGGTCGCCGGTCACATAGATCGTCGTGACACCGGCGTGTGGTGCGGGTGCGAGCACTCCGTCGACGACGGTGGCCGTGAAACCCGCATCGGATTGGTGGGTTTCGACCGCGAGGGTGAGCCGTTCCGGGTTCGAGATGGTGTTCACCAGGTTTTCCCAGGCGTGCGCGCGATCGGTGCGGACCAGTACCCGCTCGCCGACCGCCAGCGCGCGGAACACCAACTGCTGCGCCAGATAGAGCTCGCCCGCGACGTAGACGGTCGAGATGCCGGTGCCGACGATTCGCACCGCGACACCCTGCCCCTCGTCGTCCGAGCCGATCAGCTGGCCGCAGCCCGACGACGGCAGATGCAGCGCCCCGATCACGTCGATCGGATACTCGGCCACCGGGACGGTGTCGTCGACGGACGGGATGGCGAGCGGCAAGTGCGCGAGCAACCCGTCGCGGTGGCGTCCTGCCATCGAGATCAGGCCCTTGAGCTTGGTTCGCTCCGGCAGTTCGCGTGCGGTCAGCCGCCAGGCCGCGCCGATGCTCACCGACTCGGCCGAACTGCCCGGCCGCAGCCGCACCGCGACTGTGGTGCCGCGCGATGGCGCCACCCACAATTGCGCGAGCAGGTCCGAGCCGAGCCGGGTCGGGTCGACCGCGCTGCCGATGTTCACGTTGTTGCCGATCTCCGCGTAGCGCCAGCGGTGGGTCAGCGTGCGTGGATCGAAACCGGCGGTGATCTGCAGGACCGCCTTGCGGATTTCCGGCGCGGTGAGGATGCGGGCATTGCAGTCGGCGTCTTCGAGCGCGCGCATAATGCGTTGTGTCGCAATGGTTACCGTGCGTGAGGCGCCCTCGCTGCCGCCGCCGCGCCTTGCCGCGGCCTCCGGGCAGGCGATCGCGTCGAAGCTGATGGCGAGCCACACCGTGCGATGGGCGGTGGCGGGCAACGGCCCGAGCAGTGATTCGTAGATCTTGCCCGCGGGCGTGCCGGAGCGGCTGCGGTGGCCATGGCTGATGATGTCGATGCCGCTGAGCAGGATGTCGTGCTGGTTGAGGCATTTGGCGAGCTCGGGAAGCGGCAGCAGGTGCGAGGCGTGCACCGTGGTGCGGGCGATGCGAGTGAGGCCGCCCTTCGGCGCGAGCACCTCGACGACGGTGACGACCCGGGTCCCATCCCAGTACAAACCGAGCGAACGACCATCGGGGCCACGGAAATCGACGGTGTTGCCGAGCTGGTAGTCATCGCGCGTGGCATAACGCCACCAGGTGCCGACCCAGTCGAGCAGCGTCCGTTTGGCAATGGGAACAAGCGGCACCGATGCGGCGACGATGGCGATGCCGAGCGCGAGGAAGGCCGCGAGCCCGACGAGCAGCGCGGCCAGACCGGCGAAAAGCCCGATCACCTGCGCCACCAGCAGATTCTGCAGCGAAATGCGCCCGAGCAGCGGGCGTGGTCCCGCCCCGGCGGATTCGGCCATCGTCGTCCCCCAAGTACCCGATATCGGCCGTTTACTACCGGCCGAGCTGAACAACAGTCCTCGGGAACTGTACTGTGTTCCGCGAACGAGAGCACTGTTCGGGGGAGGAAACATGCCTTCAAAACCCACTACTCGCTGGCAGGTCAGTGGCTACCGCTTCCTGGTCCGGCGGATGGAGCACGCACTGGTCCGCAGGGATGTGCGGATGCTGCACGACCCGATGCGCTCGCAGTCGCGCGCGTACGCGGCCGGGCTGGTGTTGGCCATCGTCGTACTTGCGGGCTGCGGCGTACTCGCGCTGCTTCGCCCGCAGGACAAGATCGGCAGCAACAAGATTCTGATCGGCAAGGAATCCGGCGGCGTCTACGTAGTTCTCGACGACGTCGTGTATCCCACGTTGAACCTGGCCTCGGCCAGGCTTGCCGCGGGTGAGCCGTCCAAGCCCGCGGTCGTCAAGGACTCCGAGCTCGGTAAGAAGCCGCGTGGCCAGCTGATCGGCATCCCCGGTGCGCCCGCCTCGCTGCGCTTCGAGAAGGACGGCAAGGGCCGCGTCTGGACCGTGTGCGATCAGCTGAAGAACGACGGCAGTAAGGATCTCACCACCTCGGTGCTCGCCGGCGCCCCCGAACTCGGGGAGAAGGCGTCGGTCATGGGCAACGACAGGGCCATGCTCGTGCAGGGCAAGGACGCGACGTATCTGGTGTACGACAACCGGCGAGCCCGGGTCGACATGACAGACCGTGCCGTCACCGACGCGCTGAACATCACCGGCGCCACCGCACGGCCGATCGGTGAGGGCCTGCTCAACACGATTCCCGAAGTGCTGCCGATCATTCCGCCCAAGATCGATGACCCGGGCGGCTCGGTGTCCTACCCGGTCGCCAACCATCGGATCGGCGATGTGGTGGAGGTCCTCACCGTGCCGGGCATCCACTATGTGGTGCTGCAAGACGGGCTGCAACAGATTTCCCCGTTGACCGCCAACATCATTCGCAACCGATACCGGTCCACGGCGGCGAACACCACCATCGATCAGACCGATAAAACCAATGCGAACGTGTCGCACACGTTGCGCGTCGAGCACTATCCGCAGGCCGCGCCATCGATCATCCAGGCAAGGGATCAGCCGGTCGGATGCCTGTCCTGGAAGCCGATCGCCGCGGCGGCGGAAAACAAGGACGGCAATCGGGCAGAGCTTTCGGTGATCACCGGTGTGACCCTGCCGATTCCGGACAAGTCGAAACTGGTGCCGCTGGCGCAGGCGGACGGTTCCGGGGCCAACGCCGACTCGGTGTACATCAAGCCGGGCACCGGCGCGTTCATCCAGAGCACCGGCATCGAGCAGGACAGCCGCCGCAAGGACAGCATGTTCTACATCGCCGACACCGGAGTCCGCTACGGCGTCAAGAACGCTGAGGCGTCCAAGGCGCTCGGGATGGATACCGAGGCAGGCGTGAAGCCGGAACCCGCGCCGTGGCCGATCGTCGGGCTGCTCGCGTCGGGTCCGAGCCTCGGCAGGGAAGAGGCGATGGTCGCGCACGACGGGGTCGCGCCGGACCCTTCACCCGCGAAACAGCCTGTCGCCTCGGTGAAATAGTTTCGACGAGCCACTCGAACAAATCCGCCCCTGTGGCCCCAGCGAATAGCGGGACCACAGGGGCGGATTCACGTCCGGAACAGGCGGGCCGCCGACCTGTTCGAACACCACACCGATAGCTGGGATCCGTTATACCGGCGGCAGGTAGGCAATCTGAACCATCTCGGGCTCACCACGGGATACGAGCGTGCCTCGACCGGCAGGCAGCTTTGTTGAACGGATATCACCGAGGAACTTGCCTTCGTCCTTCGGCGCGCTCATGAGCAGCGCGTCGACCGACAGGTCCTTCATCCGGCCGAGAACCTTGTCATACAAGGCACGGGATGCGCCGCCGGAGCGGCGGGCCACGATCAGATGCATACCGATATCGCGGGCCTGCGGCAGGTATTCCAGCAGCGGCTCCAACGGATTGTCGCCGGTGGCGACCATGTCGTAGTCATCGACGACGATGTAGATTTCCGGCCCGCTCCACCAACTGCGCTCGCGCAGCTCCTTCGGGGTGATGTCCGAGCCGGGAATCCGTTTGGCCAGGTAGCCGGCGACCTCTCGGATCATGCCGGCGGAGGTTTGCGAGGAGGTCGAGTATCCGGCCAGCTGGTCGCCCTCGATGATGCCGAGCATGGTGCGCCGGTAGTCGATCAGGATGACCCGCGCTTGATCGGCATTCGAATTCTCGACCAGCCCCATGACAATGTTGCGCAGCAATGTCGTCTTGCCGGACTCGACGTCGGCGAAGACCATGAAGTGCGGCTGGGCGGCGAAATTCAGGACGAGCGGCTGCAATTCGGATTCACCGATCCCGACCGCGACGCGAGTCGGCCCGAGTTCTATGCCGTGCCGACGGACAGTGTCGAGCACCTGTTCGCGTGGAATCTCCAGCGGCAGCATGCGCACCTCCGGTGCGCGCCTGCTGCCATAGAGCTCGTTGAGCTGCCGCTTGGCTTCGCCCGCTCCCTCCGGGAGTGTGCGTGCGTTGGAGTCGGAATCCAGCCGAGGTAGCGCGATGAGCATGTGCAGGCGGTCGGGTGTCAACCCGCGACCGGGACGGCCGAGCGGGACGAGCACGGCCGCGCGTCGATCCATCTCGGAGTCGGACGGATCGCCGAGGCGCAACTCCAGCCTGGTGCCGATGAGATCCTTGATGGCGGGCCGAATCTCGGCCCATCGGCTGGCCGAGAGCATGAGATGGATGCCGTAGGACAGACCTTGAGCGGCCAGCGAATTGAAGGCCTGTTCGAGTACGTCGAACTCGGCGCGGATAGTCGGCCACCCGTCCACCACGAGAAACACATCGCCGAATTGGTCCTCGGAGAGCGGATCGGCGGCACGTTCGGCCTCAGGGAGCTCGCTGAGTACTGCCTTACGCCGACGGAATTCGGCGATCGACTCGATACCGAGCTCACGGAAGCGTTCCTCGCGCTGATGCAGCAAGGTGTTCATCTCTGCGATGGTGCGGCGAACCCGATCGACCTCGAGGCGCCCCGCCACCGAACCGACATGCGGCAGATCGGCGAGCCCGGCCAGGGTGCCACCACCGAAGTCCAGGCAGTAGAACTGGATCTGTTCGGGGGTGTGCGTGGCCGCGGCGGCCATGATGACGGTGCGCATCGCGGTCGATTTACCGGACTGCGGGCCACCGACCACGGCCAGATTGCCCTGTGCGCCGGACAGATCGATCATCAGCACGTCGCGACGCTGTTCGTAGGGCTTGTCGATCACACCGATCGGCATCCACAGCTGACCGTGCCGATTGACCGGAGACTTCCAGTCCGGATCGGGCAGCAACATATCCACCGACGGCGATTCGTCCAACGGTGGCAGCCATACTTCGTGCGCGGGCCGTCCATGCCCATTCAGCTGCGCTACGACCACCTGAAGCAGGGTCGCGGGCACACCTTCGTTCGGCCGTGCGGTCACGTCCGGCTCGGCATCCAGTTCGAGGGCGCCTGGCGGGGGCGGCAATTCCAGTCCGCCTGGCGCGGGCGGCAGTTCGGGTAGACCACGCGGCCGCGACGGCGTCGTACCGCGCGGTACCTCGGGTGCTTCGACCTCCGCCGCGGTGAAGACCAGCGGCATCTGTCCACCGACCGAACGTCCACCGACCTGTTGGCTACCCCGCGGCGAAACATACGGTCCCGACACGTAGGACGCGGTGAAACGCAGTGGGTCGTCCGCGTCGCTCTTGAGGTAGGCGGAGCCGGGCACGCTCGGCAGGTGGTAGGCATCGGTGATACCGAGCACCGCGCGCGACTCGTTGGCCGAGAAGGTGCGCAGACCGATGCGGTAGGACAGGTGGCTGTCCAGTCCGCGCAGTTTGTTCTCCTCCAGACGCTGTGAGGCGAGCAGTAGGTGCACGCGCAACGAGCGGCCGAGTCGGCCGATCATCACGAACAGGTCGGCGAAATCCGGTTTCTGGGACAAGAGTTCGGAGAACTCGTCGACTACGACGAACAGCGCGGGTAGCGGATCGAGTTGCGCACCCGCGGCGCGCGCCTTCTCGTACTCGGTGACATTGGCGAAATTTCCTGCCGAGCGCAGCAATTCCTGACGGCGGTTCATCTCGCCCGACAGCGCGTCCTTCATCCGGTCGACCATCGAGAGTTCTTCCTCGAGGTTGGTGATGACCGCGGCGACATGCGGCAGCGAATCGAGTCCGAGGAAGGTCGCGCCGCCCTTGAAGTCGACAAGCACCAGATTCAACAGGTCCGGTGAATGCGAGGTCACCAGCGAAAGCACCAATGTCCGGAGGAACTCCGACTTCCCGGAACCGGTTGCGCCGATGCACAATCCGTGCGGTCCCATGCCGTTCTCGGCGGACTCCTTGATGTCGATCTCGACCGGGGTTCCGTCCGGAGTGACACCGATCGGCACCCGCAGGCGCTCACGGTCACTGCGCGGACGCCACACCACCGTCGGATTGATCTGCGCGGCATCGGGCACCTTCAGCAGCGACATCAGGCCCGTGACCGCACGTGTTTCGTCACCGAGGCTGACGATCTGCGCGGCCGTCGCGACCCGGTAGCGGGCGAGGTCCCTGGCCAGTGCGGCCCCCTCCGCGACGGTGACCACATCCGCGGTGGCGAACTTCTCGGTGCCCGCGGCCGATTTGGCCGCGACCATGCCGTCGTTGACCACCAGTTGCAGACCTCGGCGCACCGCGAGACCGGCCTGCGGCGCGGACAGATCCAGGACAGTGACCGAATCGAGGCCCGCGTCGCTGACGATGCGTTCGGTACCGCTGACGAACCCGTCATCGATGATGATCAACAGGTGGATTCGCCCGGCTGTCGGCTGGGCGTTGCGCATGAAACGGCCGCGCTCGAGCAGTTCGGCGGCCATGGCGGTCTCTAGTTCAGCCAGCGATTGGTACATCATGCGCCGAGAGCCGAGGCCGTCCCGGTCGATCGGATGCTGTAGGTGCGGTAGCCATTTGGCCCATGCCCATGCCGCACCGTCGGGGTCGGCGCAGATGATGGCGACCGCGGTGTGGTCGGGTCCGTGCGAGACGGCGAACTCCATCAGCATCGACCGAACCAGCATTCTGGCCTCGGCGGATTTGCCTTCGATATTGATGGCGGGGAAGGCGCGCAACGAAAGCGCGGTGGGCAGATGGTGCACCACCGAATGGGTGCGGACGAACCGGCGCAGCGCGACCGTCGACACCGGTTCCAAGTCCTCCAGCGGACCGGTCTCGGGTCGGGCCAGCTTGGTCGCCAGCCGATGGCTTCCCACTCCGACGCGCACATGTCCGAAATCCGGGTCGTTGGGCCGGCGTTCCCACATCCGCCGGGTTCCGACGATCGATTGCAGATCCGCAGGCTCCGGATGACTCCAGACCAACGCTTCCAGCTGGGAACGGCCGGTCTTGCGCACGTCCCTGCGCACCTGGTCGAGATAGCGGAAGTAGTCCTTACGCTCCTCGTTGAGTTCGGCGGCCTTCTTCGTGCCGCCGCCACCCCGGAAACCCGCAACCATGCCGACCATCGACATGAGCATCATCATCGGGAACATCATCATGAACGGATTGGCCAACAGGCTCTTGCCCATCATGACCATCATCGCGATCATGCCGACGACGGCGACGACCATCACCACCGGCATCAGTTTCATCAACAACCCGGTCGGCACCGGCCGGGGAATTTCCGGCGGCGCGGAGAGGGCCACTTCGCCGCCTGGCGGCCGGGGCGGCGCGATGCGAGGCCGACGCACGAATCCTTCGGTAGCCATGTCCTACAGTCCTTCTCGGGTTTCTTCCGCCGGATCGACACCGACCCGCTGTCGACGGAACGGAATGGACAACGCGTAGCCGATGACGAGCAGGGCCAGCAGGGCAACTGTCCCGATAGTCGCGACCCTGCGTGGCATGGGATCGACATACGGCGGTGGCGGCGGTGGCGGTAGTGCTCGCGCCACATCGGCTCCGGCACCGATCGGTTGCGCTGGCAGTTGCGCGGTGAGCGCGGCGAGTGGGTCGACCAGCCCGGCGCCGATCCGATCGTCGCGGCCGGCGCCGGGCTGCATCGCCGTGCGGATGATCCGATCCATCACCTGCCCGGCCGACAGTTCCGGAAACCTGGCCCGCACCAATGCGGCCAGCCCGGCGACGTAGGCGCTGGAAAAGCTTGTCCCGTTGATAGGTCCGATGCCCTCGCTGGTCTGCACAGAATCGACTACGCCGACCGCGCCCGGCTTGCTGTTGAGCGAGACGATGCCGCGCCCCGGCGCCGCGACGCCGACCCACGGACCATGAATCGAGAAATCCGATGCCTTCCCGTCCGGCTCCACCGAGGCCACCGATAGCACGTAGGGCGTGAACCACGCCGGGCTCACCACAGTCCGTACCGCACCCCACCCGCCGCCATCGTTCTGGGCGCTGCACGCACCGCCCTGTTGAATGTTGCCCGCCGCCGTCACCACGACCACATTTCGATCGTAGGCAAATTTCACCGCGGCGCCGAGGGCCGCGTCCGCGGGATCGGATCCACCTGCCGCACAGGCGACTTCGGAAACATTGATCACGGTCGAACCGAGATCGACCGCGCGCACGATGGCGGCGGCCAAGGTCAGTACATTGCCGTAACCGGCGGAGGAGATCTTGCCCGGTTCGTCGCTGCGACCGCGGTCTTTCGATTCGAAGGCCAAGCTCACCTGTCGGATCGCGAGGATCTCCGCGTCCGGCGCCACACCGGCGAAACCGTCCTCGGCGCTCGGCCGCGCGGCGATCAAGCCCGCGACCAGGGTGCCGTGGCCATCGCAGTCGGAGGTGCCATTCGAATTCGACACGAAATCCCCACCCGGTTGTAGCGCGGGCAGACGTGGGTGCGGATTCACGCCGGTGTCGATCACCGCGACCTTCTGGCCGGCGCCTCGGCTGAACTGCCACGCCGAGGGAAGATCCAGAAGTCGCTGCGACAGTGGCGGATCCTGCGGCGGGGCGCCTGCGAGCGTCGGTTCGGCACAGACCGAGCGCTGCTCGGTCGCGTCAGGTGGCCCGCCCGAGCTGGCCGCTATCGCCGCGCCGAGCGCACCGTCGTCGATGCCGGGCGGCCCGATGGCGAAAGCTGGGCCGGGAAAGCCGATCGCGGTGAGGCCGAGCACCAACATCACCCCTGCCAGCCTCAGCGGAATACTCACAGGCGCGCCTCGATCACAGGTTTCGAGCGGCCGAGTAGAGATCCATGATCCACAACACCAGTGGGATGATGGTGACGATCAGCAGATATTCGGTGAGCTCTCCCATCCTGCGCACCACCGGCGAAACCTCGACATGCGGCGCGATCACCCCGAAGGCGACCATCGCCGTCGAGACCGCGAGCAATATCCCGGCAATCGGTAGCGCGGAAGAGGGTTGACCGAGACCGACGGTGATCAGCACCGCGAGCAGTGTGGTGGCACCGCCACCGATCAGCGTGCTCGCCTGGACCAGGTCCGCGAAGGACCGGCCACGCAGGCACAGGATCAGCCCGACAACCACCGCGAGCGCAATGCCCTGCCAGCGCGCGGTACCCAGCTGATCGGCCGCGAGTACGGCCCCGAACACGGCCGCGAGCGTACTACCGAGCAGCATGCCGGATTGGTATTGGTTCGCGGCACTGGCCCGCAACTCCAGACCCACCGCCGACGGCAGTGCGGTGGCGCCGATAGCGCCGATGTCCTCGATCGTCGGCCTCGGCTCGTGATCGGCCGGGTCGATCGCACCACCAGCGGTGGGAACCGGCGGAACCGGCAGCCGCGCGGCCGCGACCGCGATCCGTGGCGCCATCGTGATGATGATCAGCGCCACGACAAGAGCACCGGCGGCGATCTTCGGGGTGCCGACATCCCACACCATGCGGACCAGGGCCGCGAACCCGCCGAACAACACGACGGTGATCATCGTCGCGCAGTTCATGGCGCCGACGCCGGTGAGGCTGTAGACGACCACAGCGACGACAAGGGCTGTGGCGCAAGCCAACAGCAGGTGCGGACTACCGAGCTCGCCCGGCACGAACAATCCGGCGGCCGCGAAGCACAGCAGTGTCGCGAACAGCGACAACATCATCGCGGTCAGCAGGGCCACGTACTTCCTGGTCGCGATCACCGCCGCGGCGATGGCGGCGATACCGGCGCCGAGCGCGAGGAAGCCGAGGTAGCCGCCGCCATCGTCCTGCTTCGCCACCGCGAGCAGGACGATGGCCGCCAGCACCCCGCCCAGCGCCGAGATCAGGCCCATCCAGCGGGCCGCGACCGGTGACCAACTTCGGAACGACTCCGCGGTCAGCCGCGACACCGCGTCGATGACATCGTCGAACAGCGCCGGGGATTCCTTCGCCGTCACCGAACGCAGAACAAGCAGTTCACCGTCGAAAACCTCAGCGTCGGTCAAGGTCTGGTTCGGCGGGATCGGGTCGCGACCGACCCTGGCCAAGGTCCAATGCTCGGTGCGTAGTGGCGCACCATCTTCGTGTTCGGTGAGATCCGGGGTACGTGATTCGATGAGACCGACCACATCGGTGATGAAGGTGGCGATCGGAATGGTCGCGGGCAACCCCAGATCGAGCTGAGTATTGCCTCCGATAATCGACACTCGACACAATTCCGGATCAGCGGCCACCATGCCACCGGTCAAAGACTCGCTCACGACTCCACCTCGCTGGCGCTCGACTCCATCGTGCCCGATGGCGCGCTGCGCCTATGGTTCACTCGCTGACGCTCGCTCACGACTCCACCTCGCTAGCGCTCGACTCCATCGTGCCCGATCGCGCGCTGCGCCCTTGGTTCACTCGCTGACGCTCGCTCACGAGTATGCAGACTCCCACTTCACACAGTCGAGGTTGATAAGGCACTCAATCTATACCGGCGTCTGCCGGTATGCTGGGCGAGATCTCGCACACACCGTATGCTCTGGGGGCTACCCGCATGACTGGCAACCGCCAAGCACAACGCGCCTTCGATGCTGGCGTCTTGTCCCTGGGCCTCTCCATCGATGGGCAGGAATCCGCCCGCGATCTCGAATACGCCAAGCTGGCGTTCACTCGGGCCACCGAATGGGATCCCGATATGTGCGACGCCTGGCTCGGCCGGGCCGCCGCGGGTGAAGTCACCCGCGAAGTCCTGTTCAACTTGTACAAGACAAGTCCGACAACACTGTTCCGGGAGCAACGTCGCCTCGGTTTGCGCCCCCGCGAGATGGCCGGACGCTTCGTGATCGGTCAGTACATCGACTATCCGCTGGCGAGCTTCACCGAGATCAGGCTGGCCCAGGCCTCGGTGCTGATCACCGAGGGTGACTACGACGAGGCCGAGCGAGTGCTCGACGAACTCGCCGCCCATCGCAAATCTCAACTGTCGCAACCCGATCGCGAGGTGGACGACCGCATCTGCGCGTACGTCCGCGCTTCGCTGCACTACCAGACCCAGCGCTGGTCGGATGTGATGACGGTGCTGGCGGGCTCCGCGGACTGGGAAGACCCGTACATGGCCGCGGCCGCACACGTGATGGTCGGCACCGCGTGTGCACAGCTCGGGCTGTTCGGCGAGGCGATCCGCCGCATGGAAAAGGCCGAGCAGGGGCCCATTCCGGCGGCCGCCGTCACCGCTCGGTTCTGCCGTGGCCTGTGTTTGCGCGAAACCGGCCACGAAGCCGAAGCACAAGCCCTTTTCGAGAAGGTGTACTCGGAGGCGCCGGATTTCGAAGCCAACGCCAACGCCATGCGGGATCGCAAGTACCGCATCACGATCACCACCCAGGAACAGATCGACGCACGCACCAACCGGTGGGATTCGGCCACGGCGCCCTCCACCGAGCAGATGGGCCGCGAGGAGCGCGACGACAAGGCCAAGCTGATTCTCGCGGCCGCACGCGCCGAACTCGATGCCCAGATCGGGCTGAGCGCGGTCAAGACTCAGGTGGCCAAGCTACAGGCGACCGCGCAGCTGGCGAAGATCCGCGCCGAGAAGGGGATGGCCAGCGTGCCGCGCGGTCAGCATCTGGCCTTCACCGGTCCGCCCGGCACCGGCAAGACGACCGTCGCCCGAGTGGTCGCCAAGATCTATTGCGGACTCGGCCTTTTGAAGACCGACTCGCTGGTGGAGGCCAAGCGCGCCGACTTCGTCGGACAGCATCTGGGCAGTACCGCGATAAAGACATCCAAGCTGATCGACAGCGCCATGGACGGCGTGCTGTTCATCGACGAGGCCTACACGCTGATTCAGACCGGGCTACAGGGCGGCGACGCATTCGGTCGTGAGGCAGTCGACACCATCCTGGCCAGGATGGAGGACGACCGCGATCGCCTTGTCGTCATCATCGCCGGGTACGACGGCGAGATCGATCGGCTGCTCGCCTCCAATGACGGCCTCGCCTCCCGGTTCGCCAAACGGGTGAAGTTCGATTCCTACACCCCGACCGAACTCGGTGAGATCGGGCAATTCATAGCGCGCAAACGCGATTCGGATCTCGCCGACGACGCGATGACGCTGCTGGTCCAAGCCTGCACAGAGCTGTACGCCAAGGAAAGCACAGACCAGAACGGCCAGCCGCGCCGCGGCGTCGATCTGGCGGGCAACGGGCGCTTCATCCGCAATGTCATCGAGTCGGCCGAGGAGGAACGCGAGTTCCGGCTCGCCAACGACGAGAACCTCGACCTGAGTGACATCGATGAAGCGGTGCTCATGCGCATCGAGGCGGACGATATGCGCAATGCTTTGACGAATGTCCTTTCGACCTTGCGATAGGACCGCCTACAGCGTGTCGTGGCTGACCAGGGCTTCTTTCGTCGCAAGAGTGGGGCCGGGGACCAGTTGGCCGACGATCTGCCATGGGGCGAGGCGGGGCTTGTCCTCGAGGCCGAGGATCGTTGCGGTCTCGGTGTCGGGGATGCCGTAGCGGACACCGTTGTCGCCCACGTAGAACAGGGTGCCGAGGCGTGCGCTATCGGGACTGATATCGGCTACCTGGATGTATTCGCCGGTGCTCGGTGGGATGTAGGCGGCGTCGACGCGGTCGCCACGGCCGTCCGCGGAGGCCAGCTCGACCGGAACGGATGTCTTCGCCAGCGGTATTTCACGACCCGCGAGCACGGTCACGGTCGGTGCCGGTCCGCTGGCATTTCCAGCCCACGAGACGCACCCGACCGGCGCCACCTGCGCAGTCACGATCTTCGGGGTTTCCTTCGGGAAGTGCTCGACCGCGAGGACGGTGAGCACCGCGATGCCGCTGAGCCGGTCCGGCGGCACCGTGATGATCTCGCTCATGCCTTGCGAATTCGCATTGCGGATCACCTGCGCGGTGAACGGTGATACTCGCTGCACACCGTCGGCGAGCACCACATACAGCTCCTCGGAATTCACCCCGCGCACCCGGATCACGCCGCCGACCGGAACATCGGACAGCCGGCCTGGACCGGGTTCACCGATTCGGTCGATATGTGGCGGTGTCAACGCCGGTACCTGGGTGGTGGAGTTCAATAACCCGGCGCTGATCGGCCTCGGCTGATAGTCGCGCAGCGCGAGTGATCTGGCCATCACCGAATCACCCTGGTCCACTTCCGCGCGCTTGCCGTCGAAAAGCAGAAAGGTCTTACCTTCGCGGATCACCAACAGGGCCTGCGCCGAGTCCAACGGCTGGGCGGCGGCCGCGTCGGTGTCGAGCCGACCGGCGATCACCGTGGACTTCGCGCCTGTCGAGGTGACGGTGCCCCATGAGGACAACGGCACGGTGTCACACAGTGTCCAGATCGACCCGCCGCCCGCCGACGAGCCGGGCAGTGCGGCGGGGGCGCCGGGGATGCCGACGAGTGGGCCGCGCGGTATATCCCCGAGCTTGGACTCCTTCACCGAGGTCGGCACCTCGTTGCTCTGCGTGATCAGGCGAGCCGATGCCAGATTCAGCACGGGATAGAGCTTGTTGTCGACGACCGCATACAGCGCGCCGCTCTCCTTGGCCATCACGATCTTCGAGTCACCGATAGAACCCTGTGGGCGCAGGAAGGACAGAATCGCCGCGCCCGCGACAACCAGAATGCCGAGTACCGCACCGACGAGCAGCGAGCGCGATTGCGACCGCATCGGATCGTGCAGCATCCGGATGTCCCGGCGCACCAGCGCGTGCTCGTAGCGGCGCAACAGAAACCGATACCCGTTGACCTGGGCACGTGTTGTCAACTGGGCCGGCAAGATTCCTCCGAACGGGACGCAAGTAGAGCGAACTGCGATCGGTACACGCCTCTCGATTCCCGAGGAACGTGACCTACTCGCGTGACTACAGTAGCGAAGCAATGGAAGTTCAGTCCATGATGAGCCCATGGCGATACCAACAGCCGATCCGGTGGCGCGGCCGGCGGCCCCACCGCTGAGTTCACCGCAGTCCTGGCTGTTTCGGGTACTTCCGCTGCGCCTTGTGGTTCCCGTGCTCTTGCTCGCGATCACAATAGCGCTCGTGGCGGTCGTCTACGGGGCACCGCCATATGCCGCGGCGGGCGGCGGTGGGCTCGTGGTGCTGATCGGGCTCGTCCGATTCCGCGGCACCTGCCTCACGGCATTTCTCGCCGATGAATTCGCCTTCCGCTGGCATGCGCTCCGGCACCGGGCGACCGGCGTGCACCAGGCTCCGTTCGATGTGCCGGTGCCCGATGGCGGCAGCTACGGCATGCGCTGGGACGGTGCCCGACTGATCACCATGTTGCGCATCGACGCACAACCACAGAACGTGACGCGGCTCAGTCCGAGCGGTCTGAACACCGGCGAAATGGTTCCATTGCCCGAAATCGCCCGCTGCCTGAACCAATTCGATATCGACCTCGCCTCGATCGACGTGATCAGTACCGGATCGCGCACCTCGGACGCGGGCCAGGTGGCCCGGCTCTACGAGCAGATCCTCGGCCCGCTGCCCGCGGTCGCGCATCGGACAGCCTGGGTGGTGCTGCGGTTCGACCCGTTGTCCAACGCGCCCGCGATAAACCGGCGCGGCGGCGGCTCGACCGGCACGTTGCGTTCGGCGATCGTCGCCACCCGGCGCGTCGCCAACCGCCTCGCCGCCCGCGATCTGACCGTGTCGGTGCTGTCGGCCGCCGAGATCACCGCCGCCGTCCATCAACTCACCCGCAGTGCCGATCTCGACCAGTTGAACGAGACATCACACAGCGTCGAGTACAACGGAATCCATTCCGCCACTTACCGGATGGCACCACAGGCTCTCGGGCCGCGCGGGCTCGCGGAAGTCTGGGCCGCCCCGAGCCTGGCGACGACGGTCACCCTGCGGCTGCGGCGCGCGACCGGCACGCCGACCCATCACCGCGAACACGGGCCCGCGACCCTCGCGGTGTCGGCGACGGTGCGCTTCGACGCCCGTGCACACCCACCCAAAATATCGGTTCCAGGGCTGATCGCCTTGTCCGGCAAGCACCGCCGCGCCCTGCTGGATCATCTGCCGATCAGCGCCCGGGGGCCGGCGCTGCCGATCGACAGTTATCTGGGCACACCGGATTCGCTGGCCGATCTTTTCACCCCGATCACCGGCTGCGGGCAGGTGATCGGTGCCGACTCCTCCGGGCAGGGCGTTGCCCTACCGCTGGTCGGTAAGTACATTCGCCGGGTCGAAATCGTCGGTACGCTACTCATCGCCAAACAGGTGATATTGCGGGCGATCGCACTGGGCGCCACCGTCGTGGTGCACACCAATCGACATGACGCATGGCGCTACATGGTGGACAGGGTCGCCGCGCCACACGCGCTTGCCCTGGCGTCCTGGTCGGCCGGGTCGCAGCAAGCGAGCGCACATCGGTCGGCCACAGTGGTTGTCTACGATGGCATTCCGCCATCCACGCATCATTCCGATGCGACCGTAATCGTATTGCGTTCGAACACAAGCCAGAGCACCGATAGCTTCGTGGGCGACATCACCCTGACCGAGGACCTCGACACCGCGAACCTCGTCACGGTCCGAACCGCGACGGAAACAACCTCGGTCCATATGGTCGCCACCCCGGCGGAGATGGGGTATCTCGACACTCCGATGGCGATGTCATATTGACAACCCGAACGTACTGAAAGTCCGAAACGGCCCGTACACGCGAATGGTGAACGGGCCGTTCGGAACCGGTTCGAGCTACATTCCGGCGAAGCTGTCGTACACCTTTTGGTCGGCACTCTGAGCATTGCCGAGCGCCCGGTCCACCGCGTCGCGCAGGTTCTCGAGTTTTGTGGCGGTGTCCGAGAACTCTTGCTCCCATTTTTTGTGCGCGTTTTTGAAACCCATGGCCGACTCGTTGTCTTCCCATGCGACATTGACCAGCTTGTCGGCCGCCGTCTCGAGGTGCCCGATCTCGGTGTGCAACGACTTGTAGTGGGCGTCCAGCTGATCAATCAGCGGCAGCAGATATTTGGGGTCGTAAAGCATATCTAATCCTTTCGAAAAGCGCTGATCGACACTACTTGCCGAGGTTGGTGAACAGATCGAGGTTGTCGGCGTCGATGTTCTTCTTGGTCTCGCCGCCCTCGAAAATATGCGATGTCATTTTGTCGAGTTTGGCGTTCAGTCGGCCGCCTTCGTCCATCCATTCGATGGCAGCCTTGCCACACGCGGTGTTGGCATCGCCCTGCCAGCCGGGCTTGGCCGCTTCGATGGAATCTTCGATGTTCTGGATCGTCTTCTTGATATTGCCGACCGCCGTGGTGAAGTCGTTGACTACGCCCGCGGTCGAGGCGTCGTCGTTACCTACCTTGCTCATTTTCTAACCTTTCACATTCATGTTTGTGTTCGGATGACGCTGCCAAGATCTCGCACAGTCAGCCCTCGACGACGCGTGAGCTAGGGCATCCACCTTCCTCCGGGCAATGAGTCGATCAGCGCGGAAATCGCCTGCGCGACGCGGTGATCAGAGCCCGGTGTGAAGGTGGACCAGACCCGGAGGTCTTGGGCGGTTCCGGGGCTGGCGACAATGCGACCGCGCGCGGTGTCGTATACCGCGACCGCTCCGGATGATCTGGTGCTCGCCCCGTCGGTATTGGCGTAGGCGACGATTTCGGCGTGTGCGAAGCAGGTGGACATGGCGAGCCCGAATTCGATCGCATCATTTTCGTCGGCGACACCGAGCGTGTAGAGCGCCTGGGTGAAGTCGCTCGAGGTCGATGCGCCGTCGAACCGGGTGCGCAGTTGATCCGCGAGAGCGCTGAAACCGGCGATCGGCGCGGGCGCACACCGTCCGAGAGCGGCCAGCATCGGACGGGCGAGCGCGGCACCGCTATCGTCGGCCCAGGTCGTGCGGATATCGAACGCGCTGCCGGTGCGGGTTGCGAGCGCATGTTCCCCGCCCCGCCGCGCCAGGCAGACTCGGATCTGATCTGCCTCGGTGTAGATGCGCGCCACCAGCTCTCGGTCTGGTTGCGCCAGCACCCGCAGCGCGGTGGCGAGTTCGGATTCCACCTCGTCGTAGCGGTCGACCAGCCCGGCACCGCGCAGCTGCGACATCGCCTCCTGCTGCGCGAGATGCCACGCATCGACCGAATCCTGTTGCGGGCCTACGCCCAGCACCAGGGGCAGGGTCTGCACGCCGAGCATGCTCGATACCGCGAGCAGTCCGTCGTTTGTCAACGTAGGCATATCGGCCTCCGACACCTCTGCGGTGTCACGGCTGCGCCTCGACTCGTGTCAGCGCCGGGTCGGCCGAGGCAGGGGCACGTGTGGCTTGCTCGGCGGCACCGAGTACCGGCGGAGCCGCATCGAAGCCCGCCTCGATATTCAGCGCCTCACCGGGACGTGGTTGCGCCACCGATCCGGCGCGGACGACGCGTTCGGGTTCGCCCATGGCACCGGCCGGACCCATACCGCCGGGCATCATCCGGCCGGCACCGCTCTCACTCGCCGCCGCCACCGGTTGCGCCGCAGTGGCTTCCGCGGTGGACGTCGCTTGCGCGACGGTCTGCGCCTGGTAGGCCGTCTGCGCGCGCGGCATCACTGAGAGCCCCGCGAAATTGGGCACGAAACCACCGCGTGCCATAGCCGGATTCGCCGGGGCTGTCGGTGCGACCGCACTACTCTGCTCGGCCTCCAGCGCGACACTGGTGGCGATGACCGGTGGATGCTGCTGTAGCCATGGGGTGGCCAATGGCGTGGTAGCCGACTCGTAGCTCTGCATCACCCGTGCGGCATTCGCCTTCGCCAAATCCTGCTCGTCGTCGACCTGCGCCGCCGCCGCGACAAGTGGTGCGCCGAGCGCGGCGCCTGCCTGCTCGATACCCTGCTTCGTCGCTTCCAGCGCCGCGATCTCGGCGACATGGGGCATCGCGAGCCTGGCCACTTCGTAGGCAATGGCTTGTCCGCCGGCTCGTGTCGCGTTCTGGCCCGCTGCCGCTGCCGCATCGACGAGCCAATCACGCAGAGCGGTGATCCGTTCGACGACGGCATCGCTCTGGGATGAGCGCCAAGATTCGCGAATCGTGGACATAATCTGGTCGTACTCGACGACCGCCGCCGCGAAGCTCGCGGCCAATTGCGCCCACGCGGCACTGGCATCGGCCATCGGCGCGCCACCACGCCCCATTGTCAGATCACGGGACAACTGTTCGGTGCGTCTGGCAGGCCAGACCACACCGGTGAACCCGATTACCGGTGGTTCGACCACACGCGCACCCCCGTTGCTATCTCGCTGCCCCGAAGTCGGCCGCATTGTCGTCGTCCATCCGCACCAGCACATCGGTGTGCGAACGTAGGGCGGCAGCCAACTTTCGGACCTCCAGGATGCCCGCGGTGGCGGCCTCGTCATACGAGGAGGCGACGCCGCGCAGCGATTCCGCGGCGCGAACCGAAACCTCGTCCACCCCGGCGGGTTCGACCGCGAGCGCGGGCAACCGTTGTCGCAGGTCGGACTCCAGCCGGGCCGCGAGCGCATCCAGCGCGGTGGCCGACTTGAGGGCCGGTACCGATTCGAATTCCATGATGTCCTCCTAATCAGAGGGTGAGCGACTTGTCCGGCGAATCGGAATCCAGTGGCCCCGAGACATGTTCGGCCGCGCCGACCACCGGCATCGACGCGCCTTCGACCTCGCCGACGACCTCATTGCCGTGTTGCTCGGTGACCAGCAGCCCGCGCAGACCATCGGCCGACTGCTCGCCCGGTCGCGCCATCCCGGCCGCGCCCGCGGCGCCACCCATCGGCATCATGCCCGGTGAGGACCCTACGCCGCGCGCCGCCGAAACCTGAGCGGCGGTTGCCGCTTCCGCGGCAGGCGTGCTCGCGCCCGCCGGTCCGAAAGAGGCGCCCGCACGCGGACCGTTCCACGCCGCCAACTGGCGCGCTTGGCCTCCAACGCCGACCGCACCGCCGCCGCCCCCACCACCGCCGGACGATCCCTTGCCGGGTCCGCCCAGTCCGGCCTCGTGCCGTGCCTTGTCCTCGGCGTCCTTGTCGACGACCGACTTCGCCGGATACAGCGCGGTCTGCGCGGCTTGCAGCGCCTGCCCACCCGCGCTCGCCATCTGAGTCAGTGGCTGCACCAGCTGCATCAGCTGCTGGATGGCTTTCGACGGATCGACACTCTTCGGTGCGCCGGTTACCGGCACTTTGGTTCCGGTCGCCGTCATGACCCCGCTGTGCCCGGCGAGTTCGACACGGGTCTTGGCGACGACCGCCGCAGCTTCGGCGAGCGTCTCGGTTGTCAGCGCGAGCACGAACGCCTGCCCCGCCGGGGTAGCGATGAAAGGTGCCGCTGCCGCAAGCGAAGTCATGAACTTGGTGATGATCCCCGCCATCAGCGTGGCGCCCTGAAAGACACTGCTCGCAGCGGCGGTGACGCCTGCCGAAGTCTCCGAGCTCTGCGCGGAGACGGCTGTGCCGTCCGAGGTAGCTTGGGCTGCCTTCTGGGCCGCGGATGTGGCACCCTCACTCTGCCAGAGCGACTGCGCGATTTGCAGCGCGGAAGTACCCAGCGTCATCGCTGTCTGCACCGCGGAGGACACCTGGGACATCACCTGCGCCGGGTCGATCTGCGGCAGGCCGTGCCCAACGGCTGGAGTGGTGCCATCGGCCGCGGCCGGGTACTGGCCGGTGCCGAGAGCGGGGAGACGTCCGGTGCCGAAACTGCTCGCCAAGTCGGTGAGGGGTTTGGCAAGCAGCGAAAGATCGATTACGGGAAGCGGCGGGAACTCCGGCATCGGTGGCAACCCCGGAATCTCCGGCAACGAGGGCAAGCCCATGTCCTTCAGGACATCGTTCACCGGCCTGTCCACTGCCTGGCCGATGGCACTGTGCCGCAGCAGATCCAGCACAGACTGGTCCAGGGGTTGGTTCATATCGATCTGCTGATCGTCCCGAAATCGGTGGCCGACGCGGCTTCGGTGGTGTCGTACAGGGCCGCACCCTCATACGCGGCAACCGCGGACATCCCGTACACGTGGGCCAGCTCGACCACCGACGCCAGGTTGTTGGCCTGAGCACCGGCGAACGTAGCCAGGAAGTCCTGGCCGATCAGCCCGAAGATCGGGATTGCGGCAGCAATGGTCGCGGCCTGGTTCGTTGCTCCAGCAACAACTACATCAGCCGCCATAGTCGCAGTTGCGTCACCATATGCGCGGATCGCGTCGGACGTAACCAATATTTCATTCATCGCAAACCCTAGCTGCCGGAAGATGATTGCTCCGTACCACGGAATGTACCGGATACCCCGATCCGATGCTCGGCAAGACTACCCATCACTGGTGAGTCTCACACCTACTCCGCGGCCTCTTCGTTGAACGCGGTGATCAGCTCGGCGCGTTGCGCGAAAGCTTGCCGCGCAGCCTGCCCCGCGGTACTGACCAACACCTGCTCGAACTCGGATGGTGACAATTTCGCTATCCCCGTGGACAATTCCAGATCCACCAGCGCTCCGCTGCCATCGACCACCACGGTGACCAGCCCGTCAGGTGAGGTCTCACGGACGCCGACGGCGGTCATCTCGTCGGCGAGGTCGCGCATCCGATTCAGCCTGCGGTGCGCCCGCGCCTCGAGTTCATCCATCGCCTCACTCATACCGACCTCAACCAGGTCTGCGGCTCGACTTCATACTCCGCTTCCTCGACCAGCTCCTGGCGGGCAACATCTTCCGGCTTGGGCAGCCCGGTCAGTGCGAGTACGTCGCTGGTCAATCCCGCCTTCTCCAGCTCCGCCCTGCGCGCGAGCCCGGCCCGATTCGCCGATCGTTTGCACAGTCTGACGATCTCGGCCGCCAACTCCCCAGGCGGACGGCGCAACTCATCCCACTCGACCCTGATAGCAATCGGCAATCCCTGTTCGGTGGTCTCCACCGAAATCGATCCACTTTTGGACGCGGTTGTCCACATAAGCATCCCTCATCACCTCGTGGTACCCGCGAGTATACGACCGGGCACCGACACAGCAACAGTCGTGACATCCCTGATCACCCCGACGCCCCAAGGGATTTCGGGCCAGCAGTGTACTACCACAGTGACTCGCAGAGCGGTTGGAATATCGCCAACTATGGGAAGAACGTCCGCCGTGCGAGGTAGCGCAGTCGTGTCACACTGGATTCGGATTCTCGGTGATAGTCAGGAGCGCGACCTATGGGTGACACCAAGGCCTTGCCGCAGTCGAGTGCACGCATGCGGGGGCAGCGATGAGCAGCCATGACGCCATGTACGGCGGCACCCAAGAGCCGACAAAGGCCGTTGGCCCGATCGTGACGCCCGACAAGAAGGAAGAAGACCCCTGGAAGGAGGTCGCCAAGCAGACGGCTGCCGGGGAGGTCAGGTTCGAGCCCATGGCCGCGCAGCTGGCTGCTCAGGAATGCGCCGATGCGATAGGCGGCATCCTCGGTGTCCAGAAGACGATCAGCGACATGGGCACACTGAAGGAACTGAGTCAGCTCCTCTCCGGCGGCGTACTCGCCATCCAGTTCAACAACACCCTCCACGGGCTCAACGACGTGCTGAACACTCACAAAACGACGTTGGACCAGATGTTGAACACGTTCAAGGCCGCAGGCACTAAATATATCGATACCGACCTTGATTCCGCGACCGGATTCGATAAAAAGACCAGAGACCAGATGAAGGAGGCTTTGGCCAACATCAAAGCCCCCACCACGGCGGGAAAACCTCGTAACGACGACGTGCCGAAATTGAAGGATGTAGATATCCCGAAATCGGAGAGCGTCGGCGAGGATGGCGAAAAAATCCCGTTGTCCAGTAGAGACTATCTGGACTCAGTGAAAGTGAGCAAAAAAGAATCTGCGACCACAGAGTACCAAGCGCGTGACGAGTACCAAGCGCGCGACTTGGTCAAACCGGCCAATCTCCCGAAAGGTCTCATGGACTATACGGGCGAGAACCAGACGCAGCCGACAGCCTTGCAGCAGTGGCGGCTGGAAGCGAGCGCCAAACCCGAGAATCCGGACAGTCAAGAGTGGGCTGATTTGTATAACCTCGGCAAATCAACCGAGCGGGCGATCAAGCCGGTGAGTCACGCCTCCGACATGTGGAAGTGGATGGCCAAGGAACTGACCGACACCGTCGGCGCCTTCTCCACGAAACTGACGAGTATTCCCGATTCCCTATGGAAGGGTGAGGGCGCCGATTCCGCAGTAGGCGCGGTAAAGAAGTATCACGCGAAAGCCGATAACCTGTCCGAGCGCATGCGAGCCGTCGGCTCCAACCTCGAGTACACATCGCAATGGCTGGCAGACACCAAAAAAGGCATGCCCACGGAACCGAGTGCACCAAAGCCGGTGGTGATCGACGACGGTGGTGGCGCCAGTTCTGAACTGCCGGGCGGCGGTGCCACCATTACCCAAGATTCCGAGAATTTATCGACCGCCGCCCAAAATAAGCGCAATCTTGCGATATACCGCCAGAACATGGAAAACAACTATGTTTTCGGTGTCCAGGCGTCGTCGTTGTTCGTTCCCGCGTTGGACGAGTTGCCGGTGACCGCAGTGACGAAACCCGAGGACGAACCGAAGGACGGCGGCACGGGCGGAGGCCAGAACAACAACACCGGCGGAGGCGGCTCGGATAACACCGGCGGCGGCCAGAGTTACGGCGGCCAAAATAATGGCGGCCCCAGTGCCACCAACTACAACCCGACCAGCCCACCCGTGGTTCCACAGGACACGAGTGACTACAGCACACAGACCAAATCCCCCAGCGACGCCAACTCACAGACACTGACCAACCCAGCCGGGGCAGATCCCACCTCCCCAACCTCCCCCACTTCCGGAACCGACGGCCTGAGTCAGGCGGCCAACCTCGCACAGCAGGGCCTGGGCGGCGCCGAGAGCGCGATTCAGGCCGCGGCGCAGGCCGCCCAGCAAGCCGCGGCCGCGGGGGCAGCGGGATCCGGGTTGAACGCGGCAAGGGCCGGGCTGCCCGGCGGCCTCGGCACGCCCGGCGGTGGCAGCAGCGGGATCAATGCCGCCGCAAAAGTCGGCGGCGGCGGTAGTGGACTGGGTAGCGGCGCCGCTGCTGCCGCACTACAGAAGGAAGCCGATGCGGCACGGATGTTTCCGCGAGCGAACGCCGCCGGACCCGCACCGGCGTCGGCGCTCGGGCGCATGGGCGGAATGTCCGCGGCCAGTATGCCCACGAACGGTACGCCGGGATCACCCGGTGCGGCCGGTGGGGGTCAGGGCCAAGGGCAGGGCAAGGAACACAAGCGCCCCAGCTACCTCGAGTCCAGCAAGCACCTGGAGGAGGCGCTCGGTGACGCGCCAACGGTCGTGAGGGCCGTTGTAGAGAAATGACCCGAACCTGGAAATTCACCGACCTCGAGTTCGTCGTCGCTTGGGAAACCTTCCAAGCGGACCTCCTTCCGGCTCCGTTCGTATTCACGAGCCGAACTCCGCTGTACGACGACTACCAGCGTGAGAAGCGGGATCTCCGTGCGCAACTGGGCACTACGCTCGACCACAACCTCGAGCGAGTGATGGATGTGGTCGCGCGGCCGGAGATCCGAGTCGAACTGCACGGTTGGGGCAGCGACAGCGAGGACGCCGCGAGTCAGATCCGACTGCTGGCGGTCCGCCGTGCGGGCGACGGCTACCTACTCAAACAGCTACCGGGCGAAACTGCTTGGCACAGTGGCGGTTACACGATCACCGAATGCGCGCCGGTGGAGCTCGCCAATGTACTCCTTGCCGAGCTGCCCGAGGTAGCGGCGGGCAAGCTCGGAGACATCGTGCTCACCAAGCAGACCAAAGGCGCCGACCTGGACTACTCCTACGGCCGGTCGTTCATCAACGACTCCTTCGACGACACCGTCGAACGGCAGACCGACCAATTCGTCCGTGCCCCGAGCACCGGCGAGGGCATCATCCATATCGAACAGGGGATGTCGCGGTTCGGCCCGCGCGGGATAACCCGCAGACGCCTGTGCTGGCGCGACCTGGAGGACGACGGACGCTACGCGATCACCAACGGGATCCCGCCTGCCGCGGTGGCCGCCGACACCAAACGGCTCACCGCACTGCTGAATTCGAACATCGCCGACGTGGTCAAAGCCATCAAAGACGAACGCCGATAGGGCTCGATCACAGAACGGCGACACCCTTCCAGTGGAAGTCGGCGAAGAAATCGGCGAAGAAATCGGCGGCGTCCACCCCCTTCGGCAGGTGGCCGGCGATCTCGGCCAGAGTCGGATAACGTCCACTCGTCGGGGATTCGAGCTCGTCGAGTAGCTGTCGCAGCCACGCGGTGATCTCCAGATCCGGGCGCATTATGAGGCGGGCGCAAATGTACATGCTCAACGCTCGCATGCACTCGGCGAAGCGGGCTGGGTCTGCCGCTGCCTCGTGGTCCCAGGCGAGTCGGTGACGCATCGCGGTCTTTGCCCCGCGCCGGCCTTGAACCGCCACGACGACCCGATCCACCCCGTTCGTGCGGAGGTAGTCGAGCAATACGGGAAGGACGTTGTTGCTGCGTCCGGTGCGGTCGTGCCATGGCTCGATCCAGAGGTTGTCGATTCGGGCGGTCATCCCGCCGTGCTCGTCCCATTCGACGCTCAGATCCAGATCACCTACCTCCGCGAGGCCTTCGCGCCGGGTGACGAATACGCCGCGGATCCGCACTCCGGAAACGCCGATCGGTTCATCGACGCTTCGATCGACGCGGTCGTCGAATTGCCCGGGGTCGGGTCGCAGATATTCGACCCGGCTCAGCACGAGCTCGAGGTCGGGTCCGTACTGCTGCTGTAGTCCGGACAGCTTCGGCAGGAGCTCGTCCTCGCGGAGGTGTTCGGTGAGCAGTTTCGGTATCGAGGGAACCGCGGACAGGTCTGGCCGCCACGCGGCACTGGCCTGCCCGGCGAGCCTGATGGCCCCAGCCGCGTCGAGGTCGGTACCGGGAAACACCGGCCGGGGATGACCCGGGTTGGCCGCATGCCGCATGAGATCGTAGACCTGCGTGTAGGTCAGCGGTCTCGCACCGCGCGAGGGCCATCTTCCGGTCGTCTCGGCGTATCGGAACAACGTGAGGTAGTCGGAGTAGAAGCGTTTGGTCAGAATTTCGGCCTGATTGGGATCGAGGCGAATCTTTTCCACGAAGCTGTTGGAATCGCTGTACAGCGAGTCGAGGCAGGCAATGGCTCGCAGTCGACGGAACTCGACCACTCCGGATTCACCGTGTTGCTCGCGAATGTCGGCCTCGACGATATCCGTCACCTCGCCGAGATCGTCTGGGTTCCAGGGGTTCCAGAAGATGGTGACGTAGTCCCACAGCTTGTGGCGGACGCCAGCGAGGTTCCAGTTGTCCAGCGCCACTTCGCCGTCGGGCCGTAGCCACGTGTTGCGGAAGGTTACGTTGCCGTGGCTCAGTCCGGCGGTCTTCCACTTGCCATCTCCCGACGGGGTGTCGCCCGGCAGGGATATCTCGCTCGGTATCGGTGTCCCCATCGCGTCCAAGACATCCTTGCGACGCTCATCGTGCTTGATCCGCTGCATGCTTCGATACAGCCGCTCATGTCCGACCACGGTGCGCGGACCGAGGTCGTCGGGGAGCTCGACAGTCTGCAACTTCCGCAACTGGCGCAATTGGGCACGCAGGGTGTTGAACCGGTCCTGGTCACCGATGGTGGGAATGCGGCCTTCTCCCATGGAACGGATGGAATTCGCGCCACTGTGTACCGCTCCCGCACCCCATTGGGCCACGGTGTCCGGTACGTCGACACCCTTGCGGCGGGCCATGTCCTCCGCCCGATCCTCGGAGAGGTTGATGGGGTGGAAGGCCCGGTCACCGTCGAGGATCTTCGGATGAGTAGGGTTGGCCGCCAGGTCCTTGTCGCCCGGCGCGGCCGCTATGAGTCGCACCTTCCACATCTTTCCGTCGCGGTCGGTAACACACCAAACGTGCGTGTAGTGGCCTCTGGCATGAGGTGGCTCCATCGCCACCGTCACCGCCAGTTCGACAACCTTCTCGGGCTCCATACCGCCGTCACCGACCACCTCGGTGATGGTGGGGAGGAATTCCTCGCCGCGGGGTCGGCGGGCGGCGGTGCGGTACTCGATCGGGGTCGTCGGTGTCGTCGGATCGCTGACTTCTTTGCTCGCCCACCATCGGCTGGCGAGAATAACGCCCGGTCCGCTTCGGCGGCTCACCTGTTGCGGAGTTTCCAGCAGCGGCCGCGGCTCCTGCGCGAGTGACAGGTCCCCGGGTGCCTGCGCACGCGCCGCGGCCAGCATGGAGGCGGTCGATTCGGTCAATCTGTCCGGGTCCCAGCCGAATCCGCAGTGCGCCGCCCGAAGGCCCTCCTTGCCGGAGACCTCGATCGTGAGCGCGTCGGCGCCCATCCGACGGGCCAGATTCTCGGCGGGTCCGAGCAGATGCGGGCCACCATATTCACCGGCCAGGCGATCGATGTCGTCAGAGGACTCCACACGAGCGGTAACCCGGTCTGCCGCCCGGTCGAGCTCGAAAACTACCGACACCTCACCATATTCGCGAGGACCGTCCATCAGCACGGTGCTCATCCGGATGCGGCACTTGGTCTCTCGGTCCGCCTCGTCGAGCAACTCGTACTGCGCTGCCACCGGTTCCAACCGGGCGGGCCCGTCGCTGCGGCGCATACCAGCTACCGCGTCCCGTAGGTCGGTCCGCTCGGTGTCGGCCTGCAACAGCTCACGAATCGAGTGCTCTGGGAGTCCCGACGTATCGGGGGCCGATGCCGGATCGGTGATCGGTCCGGTGGGCGGCTGCCCCTGATCGCGCTGCTGCACGAGCCGCCGTATCCAGCGCTCGATATGGTCGCGCACCATCGCCAGCGTCGGACCTGTTCGTTCCGTCGCAGCGAATACACGAGTGAGATTGCGGTGCAATGCTTGTGCCGCATCCTCTATCGACATCCGGTTGCTGGCGACCAGCAGCGGCAGCCGGAAACTGTCACCGGCGGCGGACTTCCACGCCTCCAGCAGCAGATACCGATCGAAGTCCCGGCGTGCCTGTTCGCCGTAGTGCGTCAGCAACCGCCGACGGCACCAGTTCTCCACGTCGGTCCGGACCGTGGGGGTCGGCCACGGGTTGCGTGCGGCGAACGCGACGTAATCCCACACCGGCGAACCGGCTTGGGACAACTCCAGATCGAGCAGAGCGATCTGATCCTTATCAGGGCCGACGCACTGGATATTGCCGAAGGTCGGATCGCCGTGCACGACACCGAGCCGCACGTCGTCGGGGGACGCGGACCGGACGGTGAAGATCTCGTGCAGGCTCGGCATGCCCAGCTCGCCGTGGAGCCGGTCCGTCGAGCCCGTGTATTTCGAGTACTTCGAGTCGTATTCGAGCCGGATCCGTGCCGCCTCGCGTACCAGCCGTCGCTCCCATTCGAAGCGGGTGCGAGGCAGCATTTCGCCGTGCTCGGTGTCGATGTCGTCCCATTCGTCCGCGTGCAGTGCGTGGGGCCGATCGAGTTCGGTGAACAGTGCCTCGGCCAGGGGCTCCCACGCGTCCGCCGGTGTGGGATCGCTGCCGTCGGCCTCGGCCAGGGGCGGCCATGGTAGGTCCGGTGTGGGATGGGTGCCGTCCAGATGCTCATGGATCAGGAATTTTTCCGGGTAGGCGGCCCGTGTTCCGACGTGGTGCAGCTTCGGCACCCGGACACCGGCCTTCCGGAACAACGCCACCGCCTTCTGTTCCCCGAAGACCAAGCCGATCCGGGGATCGAAATTGGGGTTCGGCGTATCGGTCGGCACCCGGATGACGACCTTGCGACCATTGGGCATCGTGATAACCCACACCCCGTGATGGTTTCCGATGAACCAGGCCCGGTTGCGGACCAGCGTGGTGAAAAATTCGATCTGCGGTTCGGTCAGTGCGGGATCGTTGGTATCGGTATCTTGTTGCGCCGACCGGGGTTTGCGCTGGGAACCCGTCGCCGGAGCCGGCATCTCATCAGCCTCCGCGGGAGCACCGTTCAGCACACCCCACCACCGGCGGTCATCCGGCCAGTCGTCCTGCCACTGCCTGAAATATGCCACCATCTCGGCGAAGGTGGGCCGCACGCCGACCGGCCGGTCGAATCTGTCGAGCATCGGGTCGGCGACTACCTGCAGGCCGTGCGCGTTCATCAGTCGCACAGTGCTTTCCCGCGATTCAGCGAGATGGTCCGGGTCCGAATCCAGCCGCAGGCCGTGGTGCGCGGCGACTCGGAAGGCGGTCCTGCCGTGGATCGGCATGATGATTCGCCCATCGGCGCCAACCGCGCGACGCAGCCGCGGCACG
Organism: Nocardia arseniciresistens; assembly: GCF_046764875.1. Classification (NCBI taxonomy): domain Bacteria; kingdom Bacillati; phylum Actinomycetota; class Actinomycetes; order Mycobacteriales; family Nocardiaceae; genus Nocardia; species Nocardia arseniciresistens. The sequence goes on along the minus strand of NZ_JBKORD010000003.1, from coordinate 155,094 downwards.
AAATGTTCGGTGAATCCGCTGTCTTCGAACAGCTCATGGACGAACAGATGGTCGAATGTCACTGTGACACGTCCATCCTGGTCGCGGTGGACATGAAACCGCATGTCACCCTGTTCTCGAGCGCCGAATCCGCCCTCTTGGACAATCGTCGCCGACACGGTCAGGCGCCTGTTCTCCGCGTCACCGGTGTATCTGGCGGCGGTCGATATCAGGGCACAGCCGTCCGGTCCGTACGCCTGATTCAGCAGACCGGTCACGACAGCGCGCAGTTCGTGTTCACCGGATTGCTCTGCAACGGGCAGTACGCCGGTGGAAAGCACCGACTCCGGACTTGTCGCGGCTGAATCCGGCGGCCCCGGTACCACGCGAGGTTCCTCCGGTAGCGGTGCCTCACCCCGAGCCACGCGCATCGTATCGGCATTTTCCCTCATCAGGCCGCGAACCACCCGCAGCGACTGCGGATCCCAGCCGCGCAGACGGCACAACCGTCGATAGTCCGAATAGAACCGCCCGACCAAAGCGTCGGTCTTGTCGGGATCTTCCGAGATCTGCCTGACGAACTTCTGAGAGTCGGCGTAGAGCGAGTCGAGGCATGCCATCGTCAGCAGCCGGTCCAGCTCCGCTACGCCACGCGCTCCGCGCAGATCGCGGACCTCGTTCCTGATCTTGTTTTCGATGACCTCGGCCTGGTCCGGCGCCCAGTTCGTCCACAGTATTGTCACGTAGTCCCACAGTTCGTGGGTGATCGCCGTGTTTTCCCAGTCGAGCAAACCGACCACCGACCCATCGTCGGCGACCCGGACGTTATCGAAAGTCATGTCACCGTGGTTGAAGCTGGGCGGCCACCCCTCGTCGTCGGTGTCCGGCGACCATGCCTCGTGTGGCGCGAGCTGGAAAAGCGAATCCAGCCATTCCGCGCGCATGTTGTAGTTGCGCCGCTGAAAGTCCAGGTACAGATGGAAGTTTTCGGTCACCGACCGCTTTTGCAGCTGCTCGGGCACCGGAAGATCCAGCAATTGTCGCTTCAGGGCGAGTATCCCGTCCACCACCGTCTCGAAGTTCGCGTCGGTCGGCGCCGGGGTACGCCCTTCGACATACCGTGTCACTTGGTAAGGGCCCCACTGGTACAACTCCTCCGGGGCACTGATCCCCGCTGCGACGGCATCCCGCTGCGCATCGGCCGAATCGAACCGAAGTCGAGGGAACCAGCGACTGACGCCATCGATCCGACTGGGATTGCGTGTCAGATCCTTCGCCGCACGGGTCGTCGACAGCATCCTGGTGACAACCACCCGATTGCCTTGCTCGTCATGGTCGAACCACGCCTGCTTGCTGTTTCCCTCCCGGTCGGGAGATCGAAGCACAGCACGCAGCACCAGCCTGGCGACGAACGTCAGATCCAGATCCAGGTCCAGATCCGGGTTCCCTCTGCCTTCCTCCCCGATGGCGACCGGCAGCGCCACCCGCGCGGGGGGTTGAGCAATGGGGCGCTCGCCCCGCGGCAGTCCGAGCGTGCTCCATACGGCGCCGCCCGCCTCGGACGCTTCGGACACGTCGATGCTTCCCCACCATGAGTCGGGATCGGTAGGGAGGCGGGCAGCGATGTCATCGAGATCTACACCGCCGTCGAGCAATTCCCGTGGAGTCGGAAGGTCACCCTCATGCAGTCGGCGACTCAACTCCGCGAGTGCCGGCGAATCGTTGACCTCGAGCGCGATGAACGCATCACCGACGGCCGCCCAGACTTCCTCGAGATACCGCTGGTCCCAACCGAATCCGGCTCTGGCTGCGCCCCGTCCGTCGGTGACCTGCAGCCGGAGCTCATCGGCACCCGCGGCGCGGGCGAAGTCGAGCGCTAGGTGATCGATCGGTGTGTGGCCCTCGGCAACATTGCAGAACGCAGTGATACGCCCGGAGTCATGCAGCTCGAGAATGATCTCCACGTCGTCGTACTCGCGCGTGCCATCCATGACGATAGCGTCGACATGCATCCGGGCAGCGACACCGTCACTCGGCTCGCTCGGATATTCGAGCCAAACCTTGGCAGGCTCCAGTCGTGGCGGCCCGTCCCAGCGCTGTATGACCTCCAACGTGGGCTCCACCGCCTCCGACGGCACCCGAGTGCCGTAAGACCGGAAGGCCGTGAACAGTGAGCGCGCCCACCCACGCCGCGATGCCACCGCAGCAGGCGCGGCAGGAACCTCGAAGGCGGGTGTCCAGGCGAAGGGTGTCTTGGCGGGAGGTGCGCCCGGCGTGTACGAGTCCAGCTCGAGCTGAGTCCATTCGGTCAGCATTTGCCACACAGCGGCCTGCGACGGAACCGATTCGCGGTCGACACCGGAGGCCTCGCACACGCGGACGATATTGCGGTAGAAGTCCGGGAAGACATCCTCGATCTCGACTATCTTCGCGGCGATCTGCTGCGGGAACCGATAGGCGTCGCCGATGACCGACTTCCGCGCCTCCAACAGCACGTACCGGTCGAAGTCGGTTACCGCGCCGGTCCCGTAACGCTCGGCCAGCATTTTCTTGATCCACCGTTGGACCTCACCTCGCTCGTCGTCGTCGAACCACTCGTTTCCGAGGTAATACCGGGCCCAATCCCAGGCGATCGGGGCAAATTGGGCGGATTTGGCGTCGGTGAATCCGACGCGACCATACGGGCCGCGCCGCATCTTGCGACGGATCGGGTTGCCGTGCGTGAATCCCATCGGACTCCCCGCCGCCCCATCGGGCAACGGCTTCCACGTGGTGAACAGCGGCGCACCTCCGATCAGCGCGTTCAGCCTGCGGTCGACGTCGTTGCGCTCCAGTTCGCGGACCCGGCGCTGTTGTGTTTTGTCCCAGGCGCTCTGCGTGCCCATCTCGTTGGTGCCTGCCGGCAGGTTGTGTAGCCGGTACAACTCGGGGAAGACATCTTCGGTCGTGCGTTCCCAGCCCTCCCGCGGCAGGACCGGATCTCCCGGGACGAACTCGTGAATCGTCACCCGCTTCGGATCGCCCGTGACTCCCGGCTGCGACTCGGATTGGAAGAGCAGCCGCGGACCCTGCACCCCCGCCTGGTGAAACATGTTCGAGGCCGTACCGGCCGACACCGCCAGTTGGTTCAGGTCGAAGCTCAGCTGCTCCGCATCAGGGAGATACACCCGGACCGTCACCATCGGACCGGCAGCCGAGCCTGTCCCGGGTACGAGCGGCAGATGCCATACGCCGCACTGGTTTTCATACACGTCCGGTGGGATAACGCGCACCCGATCCAGCACGGCGGCAACCTGAGCCGGAGCGAGATCCCGACCGAGGCGGGCCGCGACAGGAACCGGCGCGGGTCGCAGAGCCGTGCGGGATTCGCTCAGCCACAGCGATGTGTCTGTTACCGGCGTCAGTCCCGCCTGCCGCAGCTCGTCGCGATCGTTCAGAACGTTGCCCGCCGTATCGTCGGCGATCTTCATCCGCAACACATCCGCGTCCGCCCCTCGCACGAAGTGGCGTACCAAGTCGAGGAACGAGCCCCGCCCGGTACCGCAGCGGTTGTCGAGGTACTGCGGAACGAACGCGCCGGTCGGGCCGGGGTCGACGTAGGCGGTGACGATCCCGGCGGTGTCGAGGTCGAAACGTATGTCCACATCGCCGAACTCCGCGCGACCGATCATCACCACGGTGCGCATGCGCAGGCGTGCGACCACATCGCCATCGGAATCGACGGATTCGTAGCTGGCCTCGGCCACTTCCAACCGGTGCGGCCGGTGATTCCAGAACGTGGATCCGTTCAATCCGCCCAGCAGCCGCTGGCCTGCCTGCGGATCCGCCAGCAGCTTACGAACCGAATGCGTGAGACCCGGCGCCAGCGGCTCGTCGAGCCGGGGTGCAACCTCGGGACGGTCCTGCTCCGACGGCCACCCGCTCGCGCTGAGATCCGAGAACCTATCGAGCAGCATTTGAAAATGCGGCTCGGGGATCACGCGCACGAAACTGGCACGGCGGACATTTTCGAGATTCCGCCGGAATGCCAGCAGTAGATCGGCGGGCCTGGCGGTGCCGCCGGCGAGAACCCTCGGGGATTGGAAAGTCTGGTCGATAGCCGCAATTCGCGCCTCGAGCTCGACATAGCGGGCGAAGTCATGGCGCGCCTGGCCGCCGTGCAACCGCCCGACGCGCTCGGCGCACCAGACGATCACCTGGTCTCGTACCTCGGGCGGCCAGGGGTTGCGGACAACGAATGCGGCATACACCCATGCCGCAGGCCCGGATGCGGCGGATTCCCACCCGGACGACGCCAGCTCGCCATCCGGCGTCCGAATCAGATTGCCGAGGGTCACCGGGGCGTGCAGACGTATGCCCTGATCGTCATCGGCCACCGATGCCCGGAATCCACGGTGCAGCGGCGGTAGGTCGAGAAAACCGAATCCCGGTCCGAGACTTGCGATGTGCGCCTCCCCGACGCGCAGCGCACGGCGAACATGTTTCTCCCACTCGGTCCGTGTCATCGTCGACGACGCTTGGGGCGACGCGTCGACAGGAACGAGCTGGTCGAACAATTCGTCGGCGATACCGGCGAGGAACGACATGTCATCGCCCACGAGGCCGGCGACCGTGAGCGATGTTCCCTGAATGTGTTCCTGAACGAGAAGACCTCGGCCCGCGTACAGAATCCGCGGCACGCGGGCTGCACGGTCGTGGATCACACCCTCGACGTCCGTTCCCGGGACGACCTTCAGTGCGGCACTGACGATCTCGGGCGTACTGAGCTCGGTCGTACTTCGGGCGGCCCGGACGAGCACCTTCGCACCGGCGTGTCCCGGACGCGGATCCGGTAGCAGCCACAGTCCCTCCCGACCGTCCAGCTGATCCGGCGCCTGCGACCGAGTTTGCGCAAGCAGTACGCCAGCCTGTTCATCGGTGATGGTCTGTTCGTCGGCGGGTGCGGCCGAGTCGTCACCGGCGCCATCCTGGGGTGTGGATGGTCCGGTGATTTCTCCGTCGCGCGGGGGCGCCCAATCGGTGGTGAAGCCGGTGTTCTTGTGCACGTCCTCGAGTTGGTCCAGCTCGTTGGTGGTGAGGTAGGCGACGTGGGCTTTCTGGATGTGGGGGTAGGACTGCGTCCATTTGTCGGCGGTCTGGACTCGGGGGGTGTTGTCGGACTCTTCCGAGGTCAGCGAGGAGTCTGATCGGGTGTGGTCGATATCGGTGTCGTAGATGACAGCGGTGCCTGCGACATTGGTGACGATGTAGGTGTGCATTCGATCGCCGCTATCGATGACGACGACAGCGGTATCGATAGCGTTGCGGGGGTCTGTGACGGCATCGACGATGTGCTGGAGGGGGTCCTCGCCGGTGTCGGCGCCGAGCGGAAGTGGTACCGGCTGGAGTTTGGCGTCGATGGCCGTTTGGTATGCCAGCCAATCGTTTTCGCCGTTGGCAGGTTTGGCCGCATGATCGTTTCCGAGTGCCCAGAGGAATTGAGCACTGCCGGCGACACACTCGTCCATAGCTCGGGATCTCGTCCGGCCGCCGCTGCGCGATGCCGACGCGGGCGACAGGAGATCCACGGAACCTCGTGCGGTGGAAGCATTTTCCGGTTCCGAATCCGGCTCCGGTTCGGGCTGTGGCTGATCGTCGGCCTGCGCCCACCCCCGCAGCGCGGCCTCCACCTCATCCCGAACAACCGGCTCAGGCTGCCCCCACACGCGACGAGCCTCTGTGAGTTTGCCGACCAACTTGTCGACAAGAACCTGTTCCTCCTGCGCGGTCAGCTGTCCTTCCGCAATGAGCTTGGCGTAGCGAACGGACTCGACGATGACCGACTGGACCCACATGTAGTTCAGGTAGGTGTCCAGATCGCGTCGCCAGTCACCAATCGCTGCTTCGGGCTCCGCGGCCACCCATTCCGCGAGGAACGTCTCGAGTTCGTCGGGGGAATAGCCCATCTTGTACACGTGCACGGCCACGTCGAAGAGCGGATCTCCGTACAACGCGCCTTCCCAGTCGAGAAACACCGTCGCCCCGTCACGGATCATCAGGTTCTTGCGGTGCAAGTCGGCGTGCAGCAGTCGAAATGGCCTCCGTCCGAGGGACTTCCACGCATCGTCAACTTCTACGAACGGATTTTCCCGTAGCTTCAGGCCTTCGTACAGCTTCCTGAAGGGGCCGCGGCTTTCTCGATATACCTGCTTGGTGACATCAGACACCCGACGCGCGAAGGCAACCGGATCATCCACTTGCTCACCGAAAATCGGCGACAGCGACCCATACGCTACCGATCGCAGTTCGGCGAACAGCTTCGCCACGTCGCCGGGCACATGAGCGGGAACCTCGGTGCCGCGCGGTGCGATATCGTCCAGCAGCTCGCCATCGATGCACTCGTGGAGCTGATATGCAGGATCTGCCGAGGCCCAGAGCAGGCGCGGAGCCGAGGCAACGAAGGGCTCGATCGCTCGCAGCACCAAAGCCTCGTGCCACTCCCGCAGATCCATGGTGTCGGCGCCGGCGATCGGCCTCCGCACGATGGCCACACCGGCCGGCCCGTCGACACGAACGTTGTAGTTGTAGTTGCCCGCCGCTGAATCGGTCAGTGCCAGAGACTTGTGATAATAGCCGTCGGCAACGGTCTTTCCGAATTCGTGCCGGGCGCCGAACCCCCGCTGCCGGAACATCGTAATCAGGGCGTCGGGAGGCCGCTGGATGGACGGGAGGTGTTGGGGCGCGGGCTGTTTGGGCAAGGGCGCAGGCGGTTCTGATTCGCTGACCGCCGCTGCTGCTGGTTTTTCCGCGTTCGGCTCGTCACCGGTGGCGCTATCGCCGGAGGGCGTCACCCCGGCGTCATCCGGGTCATTCCCGGCCGGCGCGGAAGAGTCCAGCGACCCGATTTCCACGGGCGTGTCCTCGGCTTCGTCCTCGTCCGCGAATGGCAGCTCACCCGACCTGGTCCCCATTCGCAGCGGGAGCTCCGCCAGCGGCGCGGCCCAGAGCCTGCTGGCATACCGCAGGTCGGTTGTGAGCCGGTCCGCGGATGCCTGGTCCGAGTCCGACGCGACCAGTGCCCGGATCAACCGGCTGATGCGGAGATAGCCATGGAAGACCAACTCGTTCCCACTGCTGGGTACGTTGCCCAGCGAGAGATTCAATGTCGCCCAGGCAAAGTCGGGGTCCGCCCACATCGTCGAACGCAACCCCGTGAAACCGGACACTCGGCCGTTCTCGAACAGTATGTTGCCGAAGGTGAGCGCGCCGGGAATCAGCTGAGACCGATTCGGCAGCAAGGTGCCCGCCAACGCCAGGATCGGCGCGAACGGCTGGTCGGGAATGTGGGGGAAAATCTCCGCCACACGTTCCCCGTGCAGCTCCAACAACCGCATGTCCTCGTCGACGAGAGACTGCAGCAGCTGCACGGGGTCGTCTGCCATCAGGTGGCTGCCGGGAAGCTCCGACCTGGGCACCTGTCGCATCTCCTCCAGCAATGTCTCCACCGCAGGGACGATTTCAGCCACGACCAACATCCGATCGACTGCCGACGGCCGATGCCCCGGCAGGCACTCTCCGATGATCAGCTGCCCGGGGCCCTCGTCCTGCGTCGCGTCCAGGAGAAACAGCGGGCGGGGGATCTTCCGTACGCCGTGGCGGTGCATGATCGCCAGCATCTCGGGTTCCCAGTCTTCCCAATGGCCCCTGGCCACAACACCGGGAGAAACTTCGTGGTCGGGACGATTGCCGACCACACAGAACCCGTCCCCGACGGCGATACACCAACGACGTGCGCCCTCGATCCGGCTGGTCGCCCCGACCACGGCCATGTCGAGCACCGCCCGCGCCTCGTCGAGGTCCATCGTCGGGCGCGGGGACCCGACCTCTCCCAGCGTCGAATAATCCTGCGCCCTCCACTGCGGGGCCGACACCAACCGGGGGCCGGTGTCGGGCATGGCCTCGTCCGCACTCGCATTCCCGAAATGCCGCATCACCCACGTGAGCGACCGGGTCCACCCCTCGGGGTTGTCGTCCAGTCGGGTGTCCTCGAGCTCCCCCATCCAGTCGCGCGCACTGTCGGGAAGTTCCATGCCCAGGGCCTCTGGGCCCTTGTGCAGGACAGTCACCCGGGTGACCCGATTCCACCACGGTTCGTTGGTGCTGACCAGCATAAGCACCACCTTGCCGTCGGATTTCCGCAACGCAGCCTCAGCCGCCACCGCGACAGCCGACGCTGCGGCAGTGCGTTTGTCCTCCGGCCAAACCTTCATGGCCTTGGCCTTGCCGACGAATTCTTTGGTCACCACCTCCGCGACGTATCGGATCGTGTTCTCGTCGTAGACCTGGCCGTCGTCACGCAGAGGCAGGGTGGCCACGGTGGGTTCGGCCGCTATGTCCAAGACCTGCGGATGTCGGTGTCCCGTCGCCCTTCTGACCAGATCGGCGCCGCCCCGGGTGGACTTGCCCAACATCTTCCGCACGGCGGTGAAACTGGCCATGTACGCAGTGTCCCGACTGAGATCGGTCTCCCGCCCGAGGGCTGCCATAGTGTCGTGCACCAGCTGCTGCGCATTCAATATGCCGAGAGCAATCTCCACGTTCAGGGTCATGTCGGCGCTGGACAGGCAGCCGGCCATACCCTGGTGATGCAGCTTCGCCTTGTCCCACGCTCGCGGGCCCAGCAGCGACCGGAAGCCGGTCACGCCAAAGGGGGCGAGCAGTGTGTTCTCCAGACCAGGGTCCCCGTGCAGCAGGGTGAATTCCTCCGGTTCCGCCGCCTCCGTCAACGCCTCGACGACATCGAACAGGTCCGCCGGGATCCCCAACCGGTTGAAGAAATCTGCCACCTCGGCGTTTTTCAGGAGTGAGTGGAACCGTTGCCGCAGTTCCTCGATGACCCACCGGAAGAACTCCCGGGTGTTTCGGTTTTCCGGCATCGGCTCCAACAGCATTGCCCGCAGCACAGATTCCGGAATCCGATCCAGCTGCTGCCACAGCTTCCGGTGTCCGGCCATGACCTGTTCGCGCTCCTCGGGAGTCGATTGGTGGCCGAGCAGCATGCTGGTGGCCACGATCGGCATCGACTCGGTCGCCACCGATCGGTCCCCCAGACACAGATCTGTCACCACGTCGTACGCAAAGGGCACGTTCTGCACCCCGTACTCCGCCATCACCCTCAGCACGTCCTGCTGCCGGAACACCCGTGGATACACACCCCGGGAGGGCTTGCTCATTTGCAAGAACAGACCGCGCTCTGGCAGCGCGTAGTTGAAGTTGTCGCGCCCCGGCCGCGCATCGTCGATGCGGAACGCCTCGCCGAGCAGCGCCTTGGTCACCTGCCTCGGCATGGTCGGACGTGGGTCACCCTCTGCACCCAGCGGCGCGAACAACCTGGCGTGAATTTCCGCGTAGGGGACGACATCCTCGCTCGGCAGATCCACGGATGGCGGCCGAGTGGATGGTCCGGTGATTTCTCCGTCGCGCGGGGGCGCCCAATCGGTGGTGAAGCCGGTGTTCTTGTGCACGTCCTCGAGTTGGTCCAGCTCGTTGGTGGTGAGGTAAGCGACGTGGGCTTTCTGGATGTGGGGGTAGGACTGCATCCATTTGTCGGCGGTCTGGACTCGGGGGGTGTTGTCGGACTCTTCCGAGGTCACCGAGGAGTCTGATCGGGTGTGGTCGATATCGGTGTCGTAGATGACAGCGGTGCCTGCGACATTGGTGACGATGTAGGTGTGCATTCGATCGCCGCTATCGATGACGACGACAGCGGTATCGATAGCGTTGCGGGGGTCTGTGACGGCATCGACGATGTGCTGGAGGGGGTCCTCGCCGGTGTCGGCGCCGAGCGGAAGTAGTACCGGCTGGAGTTTGGCGTCGATGGCCGTTTGGTATGCCAGCCAATCGTTTTCGCTGTTGGCAGGTTTGGCCGCATGATCGTTCCCGAGTGCCCAGAGGAATTGAGCACTGCCGGCGACACACTCGTCCATAGCTCGAGATCTCATCCGGCCGCCGCTGCGCGATGTCGGCACTCCGAGTACCTCGGCCAGGGCGAGCACGTGTCGTGTCGCCTCCAGATCTACCGGCGACGCAGCACCACTCAGTACCAGGTCGACGGTTTCCCGACTCACCCCAACCACCGCGCTCACATCATCGGCGGTGGCGGGCCGGACCGTACCGAGGGCGGTGTATTTCTCTCCGTCGGGAAGCAGCAACGCCATGATCAGCTGCGCCAATTTGGCGATGGCGCGGTCTCGCAGCAGCTCGACAGCGCGGGTGGACTTACGCATAGCCGTCGCGATCTCGCGGTAGTCGCAGCCGATCAACAATCGCATCGTGATGAATCTGTACTCGTCGGCGGTGAGTTCATCGGGGCCGAGCTGTCGAACGAAACTTTCGAAGACATCGGGGTAATGACGCTGTGCCGCACTGACTGTCGCCCACGCCTGGTCATCCGTCAGCGCCTCGAATCCGATGAGTTCCTCGGCCAAGTGGCGGACAGCTTCCTTATAGAGTTGAGTCAGCCCCATTTCGGTACGTCCCGTGTGTGCCATCGCCGCCACCATGTCGGCACGAGACCCACCGTTCACAATTCGCACGCGCAGGCACTGTTGCTCGAGCTCGTCGAGTCGGCCGATCGCATCGAGCACCGCGTCGCGGTCATCGTGCCAAGCCGAGATAACCAGATCCAAGGCTTTGAAGCGGCCCGACGCCTCGTCACCATCGGCCGCGCTCGAAACGTCGCCGACCACAGCAGGAAGGCGCGCCATCACAGCGTTCAAGGCGCTGTCCAGCAGCTTTGCTACCTCTGCTCGGGGGATACCGTCCATCGCGGCTGCCGTCTTCTCCATGGACAAACCCTGGAAGTAGAGCAGCTCACACACCTTCCGCTGCTCGGGCCGCCGAAGACCAGCGATCACCCGCAGCAGCGCCGCGAGATCATCCGCCATCGCATCACGCACCCTCGGCGGCACCCTGTCCCGCACCGCCGACAACAACGCGGCATACTCCGGCGAACCCGCCGCCGCCAGCACATCCACACCAACCCGGAACACCGACCACTCCGGATTCCGCCCGACCTCAGCGGGAACGAGCGCGACCGAACTCCGCACAGCGCTCTTTCGTAGCTCCCTTACCCGCTCCAGCGAGATATCGTCCATCGCCGCCGCCGTCTCCTCCAGGGACAAACCCTGGAAGTACAGCAGCTCGAACACCTTTCGCTGCTCAGGCTGCTCGAGGCGAGCGATCACCCGCAGCAATGCCGCGAGATCGTCCGCCATCGCATTCCGCAGACTCGGCGGCACCCTGTCCCGCACCGCCGACAACAACTCGGCATACTCCGGCGAACCCACCGCCGCGAGCACATCCACACCGACCCGGAACACCGACCACTCCGGATTCCGCCCGACCTCGGCGGGAAGCTGCGCGACAAGAACTTTCGAGGCACTGCTCCGCAGATTTCTTACCCGAGTCAGGGGGATCTCGCCCATCGCGATCGCCGTCTCTTCCACGGACAGACCGTGCAGGAACAACAGCTCGCAAGCCTTCCGTTGGTCGGCGGACCGGAATCCGCCGATCACCCGCAGCAACGCCGCGAGATCCCCGGCCATCGCATCCCGAACCTTCGGAGGCAACCGGTTCTCTACCGCCGATAGCAACGTGGCGTATGCGCCAGAGCCCACCGGCGCGAGCACATCCACACCAACCCTGAACACCCCCGAGTCCCGATTCCGCCCGATCTCAATGGGAAGTTGCGCGACAAAAACTTTCGAGGCACTACCCCGCCGGTCGACCTCGCCCTGATCCTCAGCCTCGGGCTCATACTCGAGTTCGTGGGCTGGAAGGTCCACACCAAAGTCGGTCGCAACCAACTCGGCCAACCCGCGAATGGCCTTGAGCTCCAGCGTCCACACTATTTTCGTACTCCCACGCCCCAGGTGTCGCAGCACCGCGACCTCGGCCCGTGAGTGCCCCTGTCGGAACCGCAACACCAACCATTGCCGTCGCTCGGGGAGCAGCGCCGCCAGGCACTGCTCGACCACCGCCGCGTCCGCCGCCGCCAACACCTGATAGACCGGCGCGGATTCGGCTACCTCCGCTTCCCGCAATGCCGCGAGAATCCCAACGCGCAACCACTCGGACATCACCTCACGAGCAACCTCGCGCAGCCCCTCGGCCAGGCCAGGTCCTTCGGCGATCGCTTCGAGACGGGGTGTGGCAAGCCTGAATACATCCCGGGTTATCGCATTTGCCATCCGACGATTACGTACCTCGGACAGCACCATCGAGAAAATCTCCGGCCCGAACTCGGCGGCCCAAGCAGTGCCCGGAGGTGATTCCGGGGTATCCGGAGCGCCCTGCTCACCCGCGCTCGGCTCGGCCGATGCCGACCGCCCATCATCAGGATCCCGACCGAAAATCCTTCTCAGCGGCAACGGCTCTCGCGTGCCCAAACCCTCGACAACCCGGCCGTGCTCGTCGATCACCGCCGCCCACACCCCGGTCGGTTCAGGACGACCCTTGATCCACTCCGTGAAGTCCGCATCCACGTCACCCTGGCGAACCACAACCCGACCACCACCCACATGCACCAACAACACCGCATGCCCCATATCGAGGCCGTCATACACCTCGAACAACACCGCGGCAGCATTTACACCACGTCCAACCAACTCATCCGCCACCGCGGCCCGACCAGCGAAACCTTCCGGCCGATGCCCCAGCGCACCAACGATCTGCTCACCGGACACACCCTCGGAACCCACCAGACCCAACGCGGACCACTCAACCAACTCCGCATCGGGGTGCAGCTCCGACAGACCCACGAACGCAATCGGCACACACTCATTCGCATGACCCGGACGGTCGTGCGGCACCCCGAAGACCGGTTCGGAGACAATGGGCGCAGGTTCGCGCGGATGTGATTGCGACTCGACGGACTCCGCCGTCGAATGCACCGGCTTTGAAACAGCGGTTTCCTGCCGAGCGGTTTCGTCACCGATCAGACCGTTGACTGAGGTCTGTCCTTGTACTCGCACAACAGTGTTCGGCGATTCATAGGTCGACATCCCGGTGTCGTCGGCGACCCGGGCGCTGTTCGACCCGCGCTTCCCAGCACGAGGAAGCCACCACCAGCGCGGCTTCTGTGGCGTGGCGGCGCTCTCGGCCCGCGGAGCGTCGGCACTGTCCGAGGGGGGTCGCAGGACAACGACGGTGACGTCATCGACTTCGCCTGCGTCACACGCGCTCTGGACTACCTCGGCCGCGATCGCGTCCAGCTCGCCGGGATGATTACCGACGGCCTCGCGGAGCTCTCTCGGGCCGGACCACGCGGAATCGGACGACACAGCGTCGGACATCGTCTTCACCGCACCGTCGGTGACCGCCACCACCACTCCACCGCGCGGCACCATGATGGTTCCGTCCTCGGCGATCATAGGCACGTCGATGTCATCCGACACCAGAACCGTAGCGATGTACTCCCCCGGCACAATGTCCGCACCCGGCCCCGCCGGGATCCGCTCTTGCCGACCGAGAGCGTATTCGATGACGTGCTGCTGGTCGGCCAGCCATGGGTGCCGTTCGAGCGCCTCGGCCTCGGTTATTCCGTTCTCCATCGCGTAAACCCGCAGGGGCGAGTGGTCGTCGGTCAACCACATGGCGCGTCGCCCGTCGGCGGACACCCAACCCACCCGACTGTCCCCGACCCACCCGACGGTGAACCGATCCGATTCCGCGATCACGACCGCGGCAGTGCACTGCGGCTTGTCTATCGAATCGGCGTATTCGGGCCGCCGCCCGAGGGTCTGAGCCTTCAGCTGGAGGTGGTGCAACGCGTCCCGCAGCAGCGCTTCCCGGGTGCGTTTGCGGCCGAACCGTGCGCTCGGCCACTTCACTTCCAGGTAGGCACCCAGTTCGGTCGCTGCCGTCTGCGCGACACGATGCCCGTCCGGCGCACCGCTCACCCCGTCGAACACCCCGGCGACCACCACTGGTTTTCCAGCCCGAGTGAACTCCGCGACCATCATCGCGTCCTCGTTGCGTTCGGGGTGCGACACTCCCCGCTGACTGTTCCCTGCGCTCGACCGGGTTTCTCCGGTCAAGCGCTCGGCTCGTTCGGGTGCCTCGAGCTCCTCGACCGGTCGACCATCCTGGTCACGCAGCCCGTGTTTCGGCCCGAAGGTAGTCGCGGTCGAGCGGTCGGGCCTCCCCACAGCATTCGGCTGCTCGTAGGCGACCGCGCTATCACCGGACGACGACACCCCGACGTCGTCCGGGTCAGGCGCGGAAGTCCATGCGATGCCCAGCGTTTCGGCCAAGTGGCGGACACTTGCCTCCGGTGCGGAGACGAGTCCCCACAGCTGCTGGAGGCGAGGCAAGTTCGCGCACACGTCGCGGAGAGCCTCGGCCTGTCGTTCGGGATCCAGCTGTCCCCGTGACAATTCGACGATGGTGGTGATGGTGTCCGTTATCCGAAGGAAGTCGTCGTATACCTGGATGTTTGCGCCCGCGCCCGGCACTGCGGCGGAGGTTGTTCCGGGGCGGTAGCTCAGGCTCGCCCGATCGAAGTCGCGATCTCCGTACCGGGCGGAATCGAATCCGGTATAGCCGCTGACACTTCCGTTCTCGACCAGAATATGTTCGCGAGTGAGACGACCGTGGATCAATTGGAGTTCCGATGCCGCCATGGTTTCGGCGGCATCGAGCATCGGCTGGTAGGGGTTCCTGGGAAAGCCGAGCGCGTCGAATGCCGCTACCACGGCCGGATCATTGCGATTGCGCTGGTAATTCGACATCGCCTCATCGGCCAGGCGGCACGCGAATTCCTTCGTGTCCTGTGCGAGCGGCACAGTACCGGTCAACTCGCTCAGCACCGCACGCGGCACCTGTTCGAGTTCGCGCAGTAGATCTTCCGCGGCGGCGGCGACCATGTCGAACATCAACCCGAACTCGTGCGCGGGCAACGGCCTGCCCGGCAAAAGGCGCCCGACAGTGACGGTCACCGCACTTGCCCCGTGCCTGGACAGAACATCGACCTGGTCGAGGACATGCAGCAGTCGTGGCACCCGTTCGTCGACAAAGGGCGAGATGGCAGGCAACAGCAGATGCGCGGGGAACTCCGGGCTGACCCCGGGTTCGTCGACCGGTGTGCCCTCGACCTCGAGGACCAGATCGCCGATCCTCCTACTACTGTGCTCGGTCCCATCCCATTGACTGAGCCCGAGCCTCGCGTGCGACAGCAGGATTCGCGCTTCGGTCTCGGACATCTCGGGGCGGGGATCCGCGTCCGTGCCAAGGTGTCGATATTCAATCGCGGGCCGGAAATGGTTCAGCCCCAACCTCATTCGCGCCTCGGGCGACGGGGGCGCAACGGGCGGATCCGACGCCGTATCCGCCTTGTAGCCATAGACGAATACTCGCGTATCGGATTCGGGGAAGGCACGGGTCACGCGGTACCGCAGTTCTTCGACGAGAACGAGGCCCGGTGCTGCGGAATCTGAATCTGCTCGCCGCACCAAGGTGCCCGCGGGTACCCGCACGAAGGCGGTGTGGGTTCGGCCCGGCTCGTATTCATCGTGAAACAGCACGGCCGTCGAGTTCGCTGGTGTGCTGTCGGTGTCCTCGCGCATATGCTCGGGTTCTTCGATATCTTCGTCGGTCAGGTCGAGGGTGACCGCGATCAGGACATCGTGCGGCAGCGGACGGGGTTCATGAATGTCGAAGTGCTGCCGAATATACTCGGACGCCTCGGATTTGTTGTCGAAAGCTAAAGTGCCGCCACCTATTTCGAATTGCGCATGCGGAATCTTCTGCCAGATGGGGTAGTGAGCGAAATCGTCCTCGTCCTCGAGGTCGAGGTAATTGAACATGTCGGATGTGAAGTCATTCTGGAGCGTGAGGGGCAGGTCACCTGAGCGCCCCTCGAGTCGTGCCATGAGTTCCGTGGTGGGTGCGTCCCAAATCCGGCGGGCGTACCGCATTTCGGAATTGAGGTCCACGACCCTCTCACTCGATCCCACCCCGGCGAGCGCCCGGATCAACCTACTGATGCGAAGATAGCCACGATAGACAGCCTCGTTCGGAGTGATGGATTCGCTGCCGAGTGAGAGACCCAATGTCGCCCAGACGAAGTCGGGATCTGCCCACTTCACCTGGCGCCACCCAGTGAAACCGGACACTCGGCCGTTCACGAACAGAATGTCGTCGAACGTGAGCGCGCCAGGAATCAGCTGAGACGGATTCGGGCGCAAGGCGCCCGCCAATGCCAGGATCGGCGCGAAGGGCTGGTCGGGAAGTTTGTGAGCGGCGAGCCGTTCCCGGTGCTCCCGCAGAAACCGCATGTCCTCCTGTACGAGTTGGTTCAGGAGCTGCGCGGGGCTTTCGGCAACCAGCCCGCCGAAAGACTCCGGCCTCGGCACTTGCCGCAGCTGCTCCAGCAATGCTCGCACCGGAGCGGCAACTTCACCAACCACCCGCATCCGATCCAACATGGACGCCGGATGCCCCGGCAGGCGCTCTTCGACGACCAGCGGCCCCTGGCCCTCTTCCGGCACTGTCGGTTCCAGAACGAACAGCGGGCGGGGCACCCGCCGCACCCCATGGCGGTGCATGAGCGCAAGCAGCTCGGGCTCCCCGCCCCGCTCATGGCCGCCGCGTCCGAATCCGGCAGGAACTTCGTGGTCTGGACGGTCGCCGACCACGCAGAAACCGTCACCGACGATGACAGCCCAGCGATGAGTGCCCTCGATCCGGCCGGCTTGCGTGACCGAAGCAATGTCTATCAACGACAGTGCTTCGTCCTCGTTCATCGGTATGGCCGAGGACTCATGATCTCCCAGCGTTCGATACGCCCGTGCCATCCGCCGTGGGGCTCGCACAGCATCGACACCGGTGAGTGCGTCGGGTGTACTCACCAACGGGGACAAAGTCTTATCCGCACTCGCGGTCCCGAAATACCGCATGTGCATCACGAACGTGAGCGATCGAGCCCAGCCCTCGGAGTTACTGTCCAATAGGGTGTCCTCGAAGTCCCCCGTCCAGTCACGCACCTCGTCGGGGATTTCCAGGTCGACGGCATCTCGACCGGTATGCAGGATCACCATCCGAGTCACCCGGTTCCACCATGGCTCGTTGGTGCTGACCATCATCAGCACCACCTTGCCGTTGGAATTGCGCAGCGCTCGACCGACCAACAGCCCCACAAGCGCGCCCGCCGCGCCGCGTTTGACCCCCGGCCAACCTGCCATCGCTTTGCCGACGAAACCTCGGGTCGCCTCCTCGAGGTATTGGATCGCGTTCTCGTCGACGTTCTGGTCGTCGTCACGCACTACAAGGGTGGCCGCCGTCGGATTGGAGGCCGTGTCGACAACCAGCTGATGCTCGTCCCCCATCGCCCTTCTGACCAAATCCGCGCAGCCCCGGGTGGACTTGCCCACCATCTCCCGCACGGCGGCAAAACTGGCCATGTACGCGGTGTCCCGACTGAGATCGACCTGCCGCTCGAGGGCCGAGGGAACCGTGTCGTGCACCAATCGCTGCACATCCAATATGGCGCGGGCGATCCGCACATTGGGCGTCATATCGGCGCCGGACAGGAAGCCGGCCACGCCCCGGTGATCGAGGATCGCCTTGTCCCATGATCGTGGGCCGAGCAGCGCCAGGTCCCAATCCACCATCCCCCACGGGTCGATCATTGTGTTGTCCGGAATGTTGTCCCCGTGCAGCAGCGTGAAGTCCTCCGGTTCCGCCTCTTCGATCATGGCCTCGAGGCGATCGAACATGTCCAACGCAATCTCCGCCTGGGCGAAAATGGCCTCCGCGTCACTGTTTTCCAACAGGGTTTCGAACAGCCGTCGCTGCTTGTTCATGACCCACCGGAAAAACCCCTTGGTGTCCCGGTTTTCCGGCATCTCCTCCAAAAGCAGGGCCCGCAGTACTGGTTCCGGGATCTGATCCAGCTGTCGCCACATCTTTTGGTAACCGGCCATGACCTGTTCGCGCTTGCCGTGGTACTCGCTGGCGGTCGCCTGATGGCCGGGCAGCATGTTCGTGATCACGATCGGGGTGGACTCGGTCGCCACCCACCGGTCTCCCAAACACAGATCGGTCAATACCGCGTACGGCACAGGCACATTTTCCACCCCGTACTTCGCGAACAAGCGCTGTATTTCGTGCTCCCGGAATACCCGAGGGTCCACGCCCTGGGAGGGTTTGCGCATTCGGGTGAACAGACCGAGTTCTGGTACCGCGTAGTTGAAGTTGTTGTAGCCCTGTAGCAGAACGCCGTTGCGAAACCCTTCGGACAGAACTATTTTGGCGACTTCCTTCGGCATGGTCGGGCGGGAGTCGTCCACCGCGCCGAGCGGGCGGAACATAGAAGCATGGATCTCCTCGCCGGTCACTCTTCCGATGGCGAAGTCGTCCGTGGATTCACGCCAGGACAGGCGACCATCCGAATCCGGGACACCCACGGCAATTGGATGGCCCCGATTGTTCAGGAACAGCGCCAGCGCGCCTTCCGTGTGCAAACCTTCCGACGCAACGAAATCCGGAACAATCTCCCCCTTACCCGGATCCCGCAACTCGAACCGCTCCACTCCATTCTCAACCAGACGCACCAACCAACGAGCATGACCAAGAGCACCCTTCGCACCCGACAACGCGGGCTCGAACACCACCACCGCAATCCCATTACCCCGCCCCGAACCATCGGCATCCAACGCCCGACCCCGCGCCTTCAACCGCGCCAACGCATCACCCAACCCCGCCACATGCTGCGCCCGACCACCCAGCGCACCCTCCACCGCACTGACCAAAACCCCACCCAAACCAGCCCGACCCAACAACCGGATATCAGTACGGCCGAACCACTCCGCCACATCCGCAACCACCTTCGGACCACACTGATAATCCTCGTAATCGTTCCCTGAGACGAGGACAGGATCCGCGCCGCCCGCCACGCCGTCAGCGTCCGCCTCCGGCGACACGGGCTTCTCGACAATCCCCTCGGCCGTGGCGGGGTCGGTGATCCTCCCACGCCCCGGATACACGGCGCCGGCGGTGCGGTCGGCCCCAACGCGGATCATCCGTGCCAGCCAATCGGTGAGACCGACGACAGGCTGGGCGATGTCGAGCAGCTTGGGTTTGGATTTCTCGGGCAGCAGGTCGACTACGGCGTCCTTGACGTCGCTCACGGTGCCCAACAGCAGCTCCGGAATTTCACGAATGACGGTGCTGAGCAGGTATTTGTCGACGACCTTCATCATGTATTCCTCGGCAGCTCGACTGCCGATCATCGACCAGATGTAGGCACTGAGATACCGTGCCCGCAGGTATTCGTCGCTCTGGGCTGCGAGCCCTCGGCACCCTGGGAAGTGCAGCGCAGACCACAGGTCGTTCTTGAGGAACTCGTCGTTCCACCAGGCGTATTCCTCGTTCGTGAGGATCTTCGGCTCGCCGTTTTCCTTGTGTTCTCCGCGCATCTTGGCGTGGTCGTCCTCCAGCAGCGGTCTGCCCTGGAAGTACTGCATGTCGCCGAACAGGATCGACCACAGCTGCGGCAACTCGTCGAGCGATGAGGCGCGCAGGAACTTCGTGAACCTGCTGATCAAGTCGTTGATGCCCCGGGTACTGGCTTTCTGCGGTTCGTTCAGCGGCAGGGTCCGGAACTTCCGGACGGTAATCGTCTTACCCTCGCGAGTGATCTTCTCCTGCTTGATGAACAGGGTTTCCCAGCCGACCTTACGCAGGTGTAGCAGCTGATCGATCGACAAGCCCACCGTCACGATCAAGGCGAGTGTCGCGTAGACGGGCGCGCGTTTGATGACTCGGCCGAGCTCGAGGAAATCCTTTTCGGTGAGCTCGATGTCGCGTAGTTTGTCGGTTTTCCCCTCGGACAGCGCTTTGAACCACTCCCCCCGATTACTGACCCAGTCAGCGCCGAACGGCTCCCCGGGCTTGGGCCTCGGCAGGTCCTTCAGGTACCAGAAGGCCTCGGGGTCAAGTGCAATCAACTCCGCTATGGCGGCCTCGACCCGGGCCCAGTCTTCGGTCGACATGCCGGGATAGGGCCCCTGTCCGGAGGACGACTCTTCGCCGGACGCTGTCGCGTCGGAGGGGGGAACGTCGGTCGCTTGGCGCCGGATGTCCAAAAGACGTCGTCTCTGTGCAACGACGTTTCCCACGACAGTCGGCCAACTCGTCTCGTCGATGAAATGACCGACGGCGAAGTCATCCTCGGTCCCACGCGGACGCACCACACCATCCGAGTCCGGAACACCATCCTCAACCGGACGACCCTCATTATCCAAGAACAACGCCAAGCCAGCATCAGCGTTCATACCCTCCGGCACAACGAAATTCGGAACAACCTCCCCCTTACCCGGATCCCGCAACTCGAACCGCTCCACTCCATTCTCAACCAGACGCACCAACCAACGAGCATGACCAAGAGCACCCTTCGCACCCGACAACGCGGGCTCGAACACCACCACCGCAATCCCATTACCCCGCCCCGAACCATCGGCATCCAACGCCCGACCCCGCGCCTTCAACCGCGCCAACGCATCACCCAACCCCGCCACATGCTGCGCCCGACCCCCTAACGCACCCTCCACCGCACTGACCAAAACCCCACCCAAACCAGCCCGACCCAACAACTCGACGTCAGTACGGCCGAACCACTCCGCCACATCCGCAACCACCTTCGGACCACACTGATAATCCTCATGCCCCCTAACAACATTCGGCCGCTCGAACGCCGCCGATCCACTACCCACCTGATGCTGTCCCGATGCCGACTCGCGCGCGCCGACTCCGGGTTTGCCGGTGTCGGGATCGTTTCCCGTCGGCAATGTCACCGAGGGGGCGCCTGATTCGAATGGGCCTTTGAGTTTGCCCTTTTTACGTGGGGTCGGCTGGTTGGGTTGGGGTAGGTGGAGATTGGTGAGGTTGTCGTCGTCGTCGATGGTGAGTTCGGCGATGTAAGCCTTTGTGATATTGCGGGGGTGGGACTGTTGCCATTCCTCGCGGGTGCGGACGCGGGGGATGCGTTCGGGGTCGTCGGGGTCGTTGTCGTCGTGGTTGGCGATGTTGGTGTCGAAGATGACGATGCGGCCGCCGACATTGGTGACGGTGTAGGAGTGCATGTGCTTGCCGTAGTCGACGAGGATGACGACGGTGTCGACCTTGTTTCCGGGATTCTCGACCTTGTCGAGGACGTGGGCGAGCGGGTCGTCGGTGTCAGGGTCGAGATGGGTTTCGATCAGTTGGGTGGCGATGGCGTCCCTGAGGTCAGTCCACTTCTTTTGTCGTCGTTTGGGTTTGATTCCCTCGTTGAGGCCGAGCGCCCAGGTCGCTTCGGCTGTTTGGTTGATGGAGTCCAGCAGTTTCCGGGCCCTATCACGTCCGAAGAGGCGCTGCAGGACGGACCAGGCCGTGAGGGCGCCGAAGCCGACGGCGAGAGATGCGGAGGCAGGCTGGTGTCCCCATAGCGCCAGCGCGCCGCCGCCGGCCAAGCCACCCAGTGCGAACGTGGCCCTGGTCATCTGGGAGCTCAGGGCTTGCACCTGCCCCTGTACTTCAGTCGGGGTCTTTTTGCGCCAGTAAGTGTAGATAGGTATCCCGGCCGAGCCGAGGATTGCCCAGCCACCGGCGAGCGCCGCCGAGGCTATCCAGGGGTCGGTGGTGGTTGCCTCCACGATGGCGGTCCCGGCCAAGCCGACCAACCTGGCGTTGAGGAGCGTTTTGATCCGAAAGCTGTCCAACCACCTGGATGGTACGAAGTTTCCTAGCACGGCCCCGGCAGGGACGAGTGTCCCCACTACTCCCATCTGCGCGGCTGACATGCCGGAGTTGACGAGCAGCGACGTGAACTGGATCGACTGCATTCCCAGGTAGAGATTGGTGAGACCTAGGTTGTTGTTGATATTTCGCAGCAGGGAGCGGTGGCGGATAGTATGCGCGCCCGCGACGATCGAATCGCGCATTTCTTCCCGAACGCTGTTCGATCGCGGTACGGTCGAGAGATCCGGTACTCCCGACATTGTCGCCAGGTCCACGATGTTTGTGCCGAGATTGAGAAGGGGAGGAAATGCGGGACCGGCCGCCAGCAGGATGGGCCCGAATGCTCTTCCGATCACTCGGGTGGAGTTCATTTTGAGATTATTGAAGCGGGTAAGTCCTGTTTGCGCGTCGCCGGCCATCGCGGTGAGCACCTTGCTGGAACTGTTTCCGTAGAGGAGGGAGGCGCCTGCTTCCACGAATGTCGTCCCGATGAGTATGGGCACGGCGTACGAAGTTCCAACCGCAAGGGCGACAGTCGCTGTGGCTGCTGTTACCGCCCCCACGATCGCGCTGCCCGTCATCAACTTCCTAGGTGAGAAGTAGTCGGTCAGATATCCCGCGATCGGTGCGCCGACAATGTATGGCACGTTGACGAGCAACCCAACGGCACCCGCCACCCCAGGCCCGGCCTCTTTGATCATCCACAGGTCCAGCGCAGTTTGCATGATCGCGAAGCCGGTGTCGTTGAGGAACTCGGAGCCGAGGCGTGTCCCGACCTTGAAGTCGGTGCGAATCAGGTGTAGCAGTGATTCGTTCTTCGCCGCGGTGGAAGGTTCCGGAGCATCTGGGGATTCCGCCGGAGGCTCGGGCACATTGTGCTGTTGCCCATGTTGGTCGGGGTCGCCTGATCCGCTGTTCGGTGGGTGGTGATGAACGATGGCTGGATTCAATCCGTCGGCCCCGATAATGCCCCGCCGGAAAGACCGCTCGGGTGCGGCGACATTCCAGTCGCTGCGGGCGTGGCGTCCCGGGTCCATATCCAGCACAAAGGGTGCCGGGTGCGATTCCGCCGATGGAGCGGGAGAGACCCTTCTCTGGTCTGCGAACGTCTCCCCTGTGATGAATAGACCGACAGCAAAGTTGTCGTCGGGCCCACGCCACCGCACATCACCATCAGAATCCGGAACACCCTCGGGGATTGGATAGCCCTGATTGTCCAGGAACAGCGCGAGCGCGCCTTCCGTGTGCACATCTTCCGGCGCAACGAAATCCGGAACGACCTCCCCCTTACCCGGATCCCGCAACTCGAACCGCTCCACCCCATTCTCTACATGACGAACCAGCCAACGAGCATGCCCCAGAGCACCCTTCGCACCCGACAACGCGGGCTCGAAGACCACCACCGCAATCCCGTCGCCCTCCCCCGTCGCATCCAACTCCAGACCACGCGCCTGCAACCGCGCCAACGCATCCGCCAAACCAGCCACGTGCTGCGCCCGACCACCAAGCGCACCCTCCATCGCACTGACCAACACCCCACCCAAACCAGCCCGACCCAACAACTCGACGTCAGTACGGCCGAACCACTCCGCCACATCCGCAACCACCTTCGGACCACACTGATAGTCCTCGTAGTTGTTCTCAGGGAAGAGGATCTGGTCACGCGTGTCCGGTGAGTCGAATGACCCATTCGGCTTGTGGGTATCCGACGGCACGTGGGCGCTCGCACCGTCATCGGCCGGCGCTGCTGCGTCCGGCAGCCACGCGGCGACCAAGGGGATGGCTTTCGACCGGGCTCTGCCCCATGCCAGGGTGTGGCCCAGCGGCTTCGTGATCACGTCCGGCGACAGCCCGTCGACGAACCGCCGCTGCAGCAATTGCCACACGTCCGCCGACTGCTTCCCGTCGGGGATCCCCGCGACATCGTCTTGCCGACTTGGCGTCTGAACCGTTTTCCACCAGACCAGATCCCACAGCCGGCCCGATCCGGTCGCCGCGGGACGGTGCGGGACACGTTCGGCCAAGGCGGCTTTGCCAGCGCAAACCAGGGCTACGTTGTGCAACGCTGTAGATTCCACCCGGTTCTCCGGGTCGCTGTAGAAGCCGTAACTCTGGTGGATCGGTACGAGGTCGCGGACGCGGACTTTTAGTGGAGATGCCGCGGCGAGCCGAGTCGCGCCCCATGGTCCCGCCGGATCGACGCCGTGGCCGAAGCCGAAGTAGCGGCCTTTTTGCTCCGGGGCGTCCCCGCCGGCTTTCGTCACCGGATCGCGGTCGTCGGCCAACACGTACACGTTCTCGGCGCCAACGCCGAATTTGTCGGCGTTGTCCATCGGGACACCTGGGGAACCGGTGATGACGACCTGGTCGATGTCGTCGGCGAGCCGGCCGTCAGCGCCCGCAAAGCACAATGTGGTCGAGCCGTAACTGTGTGCGACGACGGTACGCAATCGTGGCCGTGCGGCCCCTCTGGGTTGTGCGGCCAAGGCTCGACGAGTTGCGTTGGAGGCGGCGATACCCGCTGCCACGACATCGCCACCTTGCTCGGCGAGCGCCGACGACCACGCCTCGCCAACTGTGGTCGGATGGTGATAGCCGATGTCGATCAGGGTGGCCATCTTGGCGTCGGGTACGTGTACCGCTGACGCTTTGTGCTGTGCGAGGGCGAATTTCGCCCGCTTCGCCAGTGTCAGCAGCGTGGTACCTACCCCGCCGATATGCCGGGTCTCGAGTTCGGCACGGTCTGCGTCGTCGATGGAAACCTTGACGCTGCCGTTGCCGTTGTACGCGGTCGCATCGAACTCGATCAATTGTACTGGGGGAGAGCCGATCTCGCGCACATCGTCGACGATGACCTCCAGCTGTTTGCGGAGTCCGACCAGATTGCGCAGATGCACGAGTTCCGGTTCGGACAGCCCGCGGCGGAGGAACCATCTGCCGGTGGACCTACGTTCCAAGAAGCCTTCGGTGTCTCGGGTGAGCGACCGAAGATTCGCTTCATTTCGCACCACGGCTGGGACGGGGGCGTTCCCGATCGCGTGGGGATGCACCGCAATCATTGCGGCTCTCGTCTCCTCGTCGGTCAGTGCGTGCCACCATTCCATGACTTTCGTCGCATGAGCCCGCGCTTCCTCGACCACTCGGCCGGGAACCACCGGCGTCGCCAGCGACGACACGGTCGCGTCCGGGCCCAGATGGTCTTTCAGCTTCGCGACCGCCTGGCGGGCAAGGCGTTGCTCCCTATCCGTGGGTTCCGGATCAGGCGGCAGGAACAGCTCCTGGCGGTCCAGAATCTCTTGCTCGATCTTGTCGAGGTCCGCTTCGGTAGGCACGTCCGCAGCGTTGGGAGGGGTAGGTTCCCCGTCCTCGGACACATCGTCGGATTGTCCGACTCGGCGCTCCCGCGGATCGGGGCCCGGGGTTTCCCCAGGCAACTGGAGCACGTTCCCGTCGGGGTCGAACGCCATCGCCCAAATGCGCTCCAGCTTGTCCACTTCCGGATACACCCCGGTAGTCCGCTTACCCGGGTCCAGCACCCGAATCAGGGCGTTGTTCCCCTTCTCGTCACATTGATACACAAGCTGGAACACATGACCGCTCACACCGTGTCGGTCGGTCAGCCGGGAGCCGTAGATCACATGCACGGCCACACCGTTGCGCTCGGCCGGGGCCATGCCTTCGACCAGCTCGCGCAGCGCCTGCTCCACCGCCTCGGGTGCATGGTTCGGATCGATCGGGAAATGCTGCGGACGAGCATCATTCGCGGCATCGGCATACTTCCCGACAGTCACACCCGACAACCCCGCACGCAAAACCTGAACATTCGGATTGCCCGTCGCATCCCGCAACACCCGCAAGTTCTCCGGCCCACACTGGCCACGCTCGTGCGCGCTCTCGGGAGCGCCCGTCGCCACCTCGCGGCCCGAGATATCAGGGCCTGCACCAGGAATAGGTGCCCCTACCAGCGGCTGCGGCAGGCTGCCGACCGGAGGTAGGGAGACCGGATCCCACAGACCGCTCAAACCGGCGAGCGGGAGCAGCACGGGATCGGTGGAGAGCTCCCGAACGGCCGAATGAACCTTTCCGGTGGCAATGCCATAGCGCTCAGTCGCCTGCTGCAACCCCGACCCCGACCCCGATGCGTCGGCCATCTCGTCGCGCGCGGAATACCACTCCGCCACCACAGCGCCGAAGTCCCACGCGCTCTCGAGCACGCTCTGGCGTTGCCTCGACCACAGCTCCTCCGGCACAGCCTTACCCAACAGGTCGGCGAACTTGCCGACCCTGGCCCCCAGTACCTTCTGGCGGTCCGTCGCCGCATCCAATACCTTTTGTGCGTCCTGTTTCTCGCGGTCGGACACGCCGGGACGGTCCAGCTCCTGCACATGAGCGGCCGCGGCGTCCATGTCCTCCCGTGCACGGTGGTGGGCGATCAGGTCGGACAGCCACGCCCGCAACGGTAGCTGGAATGTCTCACTCGATCGATCGAACGCCGCCGATACTCTCTCCGGTATTTCTATCTCGGGGAAGGTATCCTTCAGACCCTTTATTTCAAGCAGGATCGCCGTTATGACATCGACTTGGCAGGGTATCCGGAAGGGTGTAGGTCGTAACCCGTACGGAATATAGTTCTCCACGGAAATACGAGGCGTAACCACTCTGACGTGCCTGACGTCAGTGCAGTACTTCATAATCGTGGCCCGTACGCGTTGGGCGTGTTGGGGTGCGCAGACAAGAACGATAGAGCTGACGTCGCGCTCGAGCTCTTGCAGCAGTTCTATCGATTTGATTGCATTTTGTATGGTGTTTTTGGCGGCAGGTTCTATATGGATTCGATCAGTGTTCAGTCCGAGCTGCGCTGCAGCTAATGCGAATCTGTCGGCCTCGCCACGATAGCCGGAGAAAACCACGGGTGTGCGGTCGAGTCCATACTCACGAAGGGCATTTACGAGGACAGCCGGGCCGCCGATGTCCGGGCCGCCGAACATGACAACGCCACCATAGTTTTCACCAGGAATAACCTTGAACTCGGGGTCATCCCAGAGGAATTTCCATACCTCCCTCAAGTCGTCAATGGTCTGTTTTGTGTCCACCCCCTGCGCTTCGAGGTCTCGCATCCATTCAGGGCGTTGCGCGTCGTCGCCACCGGAGTCCGGCCGGTCGCCGGTGTTTCCCGGTTCATCGGTGTCGAGGAGACCGCGTTCCTCGAGCGCGAACGGCTGCTCTGGCTCGGACGACGCAGGCTCAGGATGTGTCGAGGAAGGACCGGTGATATCTGGTTCGGGTACCGGACCGGTACCTCCCCGGCCCCCTGGCGAATCACCTTCTCCCTCATCGAAATACAGCGCCAGGTAGCCGCGATCGGTTTCGACCGGGTTGCCGCGATCGGTTTCGACGGTGAGGTCGAGTTGCCGGGAACCCCGTGACCCGGACAGCTCCATGGTGAGCACGCCGTTGCCCTCGGTGAGGCGGGCGGCGGGGCGCGGGCCGATGCCGGACATCCGCTTCACGACGGCGGCGAAGGCTCTGGGTACTCCGGCGTGATCGACCCAGCCGGTCATCAGCTCGGGCACCAGCCGCTGCGCCAGCAAAGCCGGACGCTGTCGGCTCAGGTGCGCCCGAACCCGAATCGTGCCGTCGACCATCTCGACGTCGACGAGTCGGCTGCCGTCGGCGTCGCGGACCTGGAGGCGGCGGCCCGTACCGAGATGTTCCAGCGGCCAAAGCTGAGTTCCCTTGTGCTCCAATGCTTTTGTCAGTACGGCGGTGACGGCGGCCCGGCCGTCGACGCCGAGACTCGGCACCTGGGCCAGCGCTTCGGAGATCTGAGTCGCCGTGGACTTCGGTTCTGGTACCGCGGGGTGGGCCTGCTCATCGAGCCGGCGGGCGTGCGCGTCCCATTCGCCCAGCAAATCGACGGCCCGAGCGATCGGATCCACGGCCAGGAACCGCTCGCACATCGCGGCCACCCGGTCGGCGAACAGGAACCTCCTCGGATCGTCCACCGGCAAAGGGAACTGCTGTTGCAGCTGGGCCTGGCCGAGCAGGTTGTAGGCCTGGTCCGCGGTCACCTCTGTCGGGTCAATGCCCAGGAACTGCGACAGCGCTTGCTTCGCCTCATCCCGCTCCCGGACCAGGCCACTCATCAACGGCGAGCCCGGCCGCGCCTGCGCCGGATCGAGCGACTGCTCGAAGGCCAGAAGATCGCAGGTCGCGCGCTGACGGTCGGCTTCCACGAATGCGTCGATCGCGGCGTGGAGTGGACCGACCCGCGCGTCCCACCTGCGATAGGTGTCGATCGACGCGACCATGGCGCGGGTCCGCGGATCGGTGTGCCGCCGCAGCAATTCCAGTTCACCGGAGACCGGCCCCAGTTCGGCCAGCTTCTCGTCTGTCAACATCGCCAGTTCGGCCCGAGCCCTCGCTCGGTGCTCCAGAGCGTCGTTCCATTCCTGGACGAGTGCGGGCAGCCGTCCGTCGACGTCGAGCTCGGTCCTCCACGACTCGACATCGGAATCCGGCGCTACCTTCTGCGCGTCAGCGGCGGCCTGGTCGAAAGGCGCGGGGTCGATCGGATCGTGCCCGCGTGCGATGTTCCAGGCCGAACGATAGAACTCGGCGTAGGTTAGTCCGGCCAGTCGTGGTCCGACGCGCTCCAACAGCGGTCGCACGGCGGCGACACCGGCTTGTGTCGCAAGTTCGAGTTCGGCTGCCGATGGCGGGCGACCCTGGGCGGCAGCATCGAGGACACGCCGGAATGCCGCCATGTAGGCGAGTTCGATGGGATCCGGCGGCTCGCTGTCGTGGCCTACCGCCCGCAGTTGCCGCATCGCCTCGGCACGACCGGCCTGCGCCACTGCCTCCTCTTCGAGCCGCGCCGCGAGATATTTCGAACCATCCGGGTCCAAACCATCCGGGTCCATCACATCGTGAATGGCGGTGCCGTCGACGCGATCCAGGTCATGCTGGACGTGAACGGCGCCCGCGACCATGGCGGCGCCAAGTTCGGCGTCGGAACCGCCGACATCGAGCACCAGGACTTTTCTGGCCGGGTACAGCCGGTCGTCGGCGTTCGCTTCCAGCAGCAGATGAATGCCGTTGTCGCTCAGTATCTGGTCGGCCCACCGGCCGATCTCGGTTTTACGCAAGATCTGCCGAACTCGACGCATGCGCCGCGTCGAAGCCTGTTCGGCCAGGTCCAGCCACGGCACCTCGAGCAGCTGAGGTGCTGGCTGAGGTGCCGGATTCCACAGACGGTCCAAGGTCACCATGCCGTTCCAGTCGCTGGAAGCAGACCAGTACTCACCGTCCAGATCGGCCAAACCTTCCAGTTCGGGATGGGTGGCGATCGCGTTGTCGCGCAGTCGGAGATGAGCGCCCTCGTTGGCCACGACAACCAACCGCGGCCAATTACCAGTGATCACCGCGACGTGATCGGTCAGCAACATGCCAGGCTCGTGTTGCAGCACGGCGTGCAGCACATCACGTGCGACCTCCGCATCGACCGCAGCGTGGATAGCGGCAACGTCCCGCTCCGCCTCCGCCCGCCATGCGACCAGGTCACGAAGCAGTAGCGCGGCATGTTCCCGACGACGAGCCTCAGCAGGCGAGACCGGGCCGGGCGGGGTCGTGCGCTGACGTTCGAGTTCCCGCTCGACCGCGCGGTCCACCGTGGCGAGGTCCCGGCCGGCGGCACTTCTTACCAGCGCCGAGCGCCGGATTTCCGCCGCTATCTCCGGTGTGGTCGGCGTGTGCGCGTTCAACTGCTCGGCGAACTCACGGGTGGCGAACCAAAACTCACGCGCCGTTTGCACGTAGTGTCCGGGCTTGTCGGACGAGGTGAGCAGCTCTTCGAAGTTGTCGGGCGATGCGACGAATTCGTCGAACTTTTCGGCCGACCCTCCGATTTCCGCGAACAACTTCTCGGGGGCAAGAAGGAAAACTTCCAAGGCCCGGACCCCGGCCTGGTGGCCGGCAGCTGCCTGTTCCGACTCGGTGAGGTTCGGGTGAACCTTCAATGCTTCCTCGACAGCCAAGGCGTGGGCATTGGTGTAAACGAGGAAATCGAGGTCGTCCTCGACGTCGATGGTGTAGCCACGGGCTTTCAACACCAAAGCAAACAGGAACTGCCGGGCGAAAGCCCTCGCTTCGATACGCAATTTCGCATGAACGAACTCGTCGAGCGACATCGTGTAAGGGGTCGGCCAGGGAAGATCGTCATTGTCGACGGCGTGCTGGTTTTCGTGGATCAGGGTGATCGCCTGGGACAGCAGGTCCACACCCGGTGTCAGGATGAAACTCGTCAGCTCATGTGGGGAGAAGGCACCGGCCTGGTGCGACAGCAACTTCGACATATGCCGAATCCTGGCGATATCCAACAGCTTCCACGTCGGCCCGGCCTCACCCACAACCGACAACACCTGGTCGCCGATCGTGTCCTGAGACAGACCAACCCTGAACTCGAGGTCGGCGGCGTCGGCCCGTGTGCCGGGCAGGTCAAGCGGATTCCCCGCACCGTCGAACCCGATCGCCCACACCCCGTTCAGCTCCGCCAAAGCCTCCGGACCCATCACATCTTCGAACCGGCCGAACACTCCCTTGCCCGGATCTTCGATGTGAATCTCGCCGTCCCGGAACACCAATCGGAACGCGTGCCCGGCGACACCGTGCTCATCGGCCTTGTCGAAACCGTCGAACACCAACACCGACGCACCCTCGCGCTGCGCCTGTGGCAGTGACCGCAACGACCGCTCGAACCCGTCCACAACACCCCGATGTGGACGAGTCGGATCAATCGCGAACTGCCGAACCTGCGCCACGTTTCCACCCGCGATGCGCACGATGTCTTTCACCAACATGCCCTGCAAGCCCGGCGCGCCCAGAATGCCGAGTTCTTCGGCCTTCGGTATCTGGTCCGCGTCCACCCACGGCAGCCGCTCCAGCAACAACCGTCCGCACTGGTTGATGAAAGCCTTCGCCTCGCGCGCGCCGGTCGAAGCGTCGGGTGTGGTGTGGATAGTGGTGCTGTCCTCGACGGGAACCGGTGGCAGCTCCGGCATGGGCGCTGTGGCGACCGGCGGAACCGGCGGCGAGCCGAGCTGCGGAACCGGCCGAAGCGCAACCGTGTTCGCGGCCGCCGCATCCTGAGGCTGCTCCGCGGCATCTGGTCGCAGATATGCGGCGGCCCCTTCACCAGGCACTGACCCTGGATTGATGTCCGCGCGCGTTCGGGATTGCGAGTGTGCTCCGACTGGTGCCACTCCAGCCGGAGTCTCGACAACGATTCCACGCCGATCGGGCGTCCAACCGAGTCGTTCAGCCTCCTCCCGCACTCGGAGCACGGTTTCTGGCTTCGAACCACCGCGTGCGTGGACGACCCGGTCTGCGGCTACGACGCCCACGCCCGCCGCACGGGCCACATCTGCCAGGGTCACTCGGCGGAGCGTGCCCTGGTTCAAGTACCAACGAACGAGTTCGGGAGGAAGATTCCCGACCAACAGTTGAGCAATGCCGTACAGCTCGGTCTTGACGGCCTGCTTGCTGCGGTCGGTCACCTCGGCGACTTCGGCCATGGACAGGCCCTGCACCAAGTACGGCTCGGCGTATTGCCACTCGGTTCGTGACAACAGTGAGCGCAGCGCAGAAACCTCGTCCGAATTCGCCTGTACTGCTTCCAGTACGAACAACGCCTGACTGTCCGTCAAAACCTTCCCGGTCGCCAACACCGTCGCCAGCTGTGGAACAACCTTGTTTCGCAGCGTGGCCACGCGCCCCGGACGAAGCTCGAGCCGCGCCGCCGCCTGAGCATCGGTCAACTGCTCCAGACACAGCAACCCAGCGACTTCCCGGTGTTCGGGAGAAAGCAGGCCGATAGCGGCCACCACGGCTTCCCGGTGCGCGCCACGAATTGCCCGGAATTCCCTACCACGTGGCGGATGAACAACCCGACCACCGTGGTCGACCGAGGGAACCGGCGACTCGCCTTGCACACCGTCGACGACGATCCCCTGGCGGCCATGCCTCCAGCCGAGCCGTTCAGCCGCCGACCGAATCCGTTGCGCGGTATCAGGATCCGCTCTGCCATCGCTGAGCACACGTCGTGCGGTAACCGGGCTGACCCCCGCGTTACGAGCTACGTCCGCGATAGTGACCCGCCGCAGCGGGCCCTGACTCAGATAGCGCCGCTCCAGGTCGAGCGAGAGGTGCGGCATCAACGTTCGGGCGATGCGGTAGAGATGTTCGTAGACAGTGTCCTGCCGACAAACCTGCACTTCAGCGATACCGGCCACCGTGGCACCCTGGACAAAATACAGTTCGAAGTATTCGAGTTGCAGGGGCGTGAGTTCGGATAGGTGTGCGGTCAGCGCGTCGGAGTCGTACTTGCGGACCGCCTCGATAAAGGCCAGCGCCGGACCGTCGGACGCGCCGCCGAGAACATACTTCCGCACCAATCGCGGCGGCAGATCACGCACCATCAGGTGTGCCAGCCTGTACATCCGCTTGAGGATCACCCGGGTAGAGACGCCTTCGACGGATGCCATCTCCGATACGGTCCGACCACCGGAAAAGTAGCTATCGAAGCGGGCCTGCTGCTCCTCGGAAAGTCGCGCCCGCAGGCGTTGCACCACGTCGGGCTCATGAAGCAGGATTCGTTGCAGCGCTGTGGTAGCCGATCCATCACCGACCGGCAGACCACCCGACAGTAGTGCCGCCAACGCACGAACGAGTTCCGGTTTCCGACTTCGGACGGACCACACAGTGAGGCCGAGCTGTTGTGCCACCGCAGGCACTTGCAGCTCATCGAGGAACAGCGCCGTGGCAACTGCCCGATCCTCTTCGGGAAGTCTCGTGACGGCTCGCTCGACATCACTGCGCTTCGCGGCGCGAACCGCCCGCATCTCCTTGCTGAGCCGTGTCTCCCCCACCGTGGTGGGTGCCTCGTTCACCGTCGGGACCGGCGACACCACCCGAGCATCCGCCACGGAGCGACTGCCAGACAGTGCCGGATCAGCGATCACACCAGGCCGCTTGCTGCGGTAGCCGAGCCGCCGTGCCGCTTCCGCCACTGACGCACGTGATGCGGCCGTGAACGTCGTGGACCCGCTCGGTCGCAGAATCTTTCCGGCGGTGCTCGCACTCACCCCTGCTTCTCGGGCCACATCCGACACGGTGACTCGCCGAAGCGGACCGGCACTGAGGTACCTGTCCCCGACCTCGGGGGGAAGTCGCTCGGCCAGGATTCGAGCGGTTCGATTCACCCGCTGCTGAACTCCGTCTGCGTCCAACGCCCGCGAATCGCCTGCACGGATTCTCCTGGTTTGCCTGGCAGCGATCTCCGGAACGGATAGACCTCGGACGAAATAGAGGTCGAAACATTCGCGTTGCAGCTCGGAAAGATCGTCGAGATGTGGTTCCAGCAAGCTCGATTCGTGCATATGTACGGCTTCTACCAGCAACAACACCGCACTGTCCGGGGTCAGCATCTCAGTCAGCCGAGCGATTCCCTCGCGCACCAGTTCGCCTGTTTCCGGTGCGCCCACCCGCACGGCTCCGGCGTCCCCCGGTGACAACAACCGACTCTTCCCGAATCGCAGGAAGATCGCTTCCCGTTGTCCCTCGGTCAAGTCATCGAGTGCACGCCCCAGGTCTCTGTTACTCGCCCGCGCCAGGACTTCCCGTTCCGCTTCGGTCGCGGTCTGCTCGAGTTCGTGACGAACTTCCGCCGCCCGTCGCGACTGCTCTGCCGCAGCCGCCCGACGCGCCTCCTCCACTACAGCCGCCCGGCGCGACTGCTCGATCGCGGCGGGAAGTCGTTCGGCAAGAAAGGATATCGCCGCGCGCAGGGTCTCAGCGACGCTTCCTCGAGGGCGGTTGTCCGCCTTGGCGATGTCGGCCACCGACTGGCCGATGAACCATCGAACGAAAGTGTGTCTGCGCGCAGGAGCAAACTGCTCGACCAGCGGACGCAACGCGACGAGATGTTCATCGCGCGCCGCCAGAATCACCGCGATCGCGGGCGCGTACATGCCCTCGGACATAGCGAGGTCCGCACCGCCGCCGCCCGCGAGCAGCTCCGCCAGCGCTTCCCCCTCCATGGGAAGCGCATCAGCTCGGGCCTCGGCCTCGGCGAGTTCGACTACCAACTGGCGCAGGATCTTCGACACCATATCGGTCACCACATTCGGGCCGACCCCCACTGCCTTGGCGGCGGCCTGGGTGGACATTCTGTCCCCCATGAACAGCAGCATGAGCACCCGACGCTGCCCGCTCTCGAGCGTGCCCACGGCATTTCGGAATTCTCGATCAGTCGCCGCAACCAATGTCCGCCGCTGCGCCCCCGTGGCGGCATCCTCGACCGCACGCCGGAAGCGAACATGCCGAACGAACTTGGCATGGTCGGACAGCACGCCCTCGGCCAACGACATGACCCACCGATCGACGTTCCGAACGTCGCCGAGTTCACCGATCCGAGCTTGCGCGCGGCGGTACACCTCAGCGATCAAATCGGTTTCGATCTTCGGATTCCGGACCACGGCCATTCGCCGCGCCACCGCCACGGCGTGCCGCTCGCGCAGCTGATCGAGCGTCACCGTCGAATCCGGACGCCGAGGCTTCCGGCCGAACACCTTATCGGCCGGGAACGCGGGCAACCGGCGGTCGCCGAGTCCTTCGGCCACCGTGTTGTCTTCGAACACCGCTGCCCACGTGCCAGTCACATCCGCAGGCTGCTGCCCTGGTACGAAAGGCTTTTCGCGGCCCTGGTCCAGCACCACGATCCGGCCGCCACCACGGTGCACCATCACCACCGCATGGCCCATCCCGGTGTCGTTGTATTCCTCGAACACCACGGCCGTCGCCCCCGGCTTGCGGCGTTTCAACGCGTCCGCGACCGCGTCCCGGTTCGCGAACCCCGCCGGACGGTGCCCACGCAACGCCGCGACGATACTTTCACCGGACACCCCGGCCGACCCGACCTCTCCGAGGGCGGACCAGTCCACCAGACCCGGCCCCTGATGCAACTCCAACTGACGGAAAGCCACTGGGACACAGTCATTCGAACCGATCCGAGCGGCGGCGTCTCGCACCGACTTCCTGACCGCCTGGCTCGGCCTCGGGTCGCCACGAAGCACCCGATTGGCGGTCTCCTCACTCACGCCCGCCGCAGCGGCAATGTGGTCGACGGTCATTCTCCGGTACAGGCCCTGACCGATATACCGTTCGCGCAGCTCGGTCGGTATCTCTGTGATCAGCTCACCCGCGACCCGATATAGGGCGCGTTCGACGATCGACCGCTGCCTGTCGAGGTTGGCGGCGATCGCCGACGTATTGCTTCCTGTCACAAAGAGATCCAGGCATTGCCGCTCGAAGGTGCCCGGATCGGGCAGGCGGTCGGCGCCGGTCTGCGGATGCCGAAGCAGCGCTGCACGCACCAGTTCCAACGTCTCGCGCTCGGACAACCCGATCCCCTTCGGCACCGGCGGGGCCGCGGGGAGTGCGGCCAGGCCACCCCAAGCTGCGATGCCATCCCACACGGGGACAGGGAGTTCGACGAGCATTTCACGGGCGACGCGCTGTAGCGTGCGCTCCACTTTCACCCGATGTTCCCCGGTCACCTTGGCGATCCGGGCGATGCGGTGCCCCGACATATACAGATCGATGCATTGGCGCTCGAAGCTATCCGGATTCGGCAAAGCGTTGGTCAGTACCTGTGCGTTCTGCCGCAAGCCGGCCCACACCAACTCCAATGCCCGGTCGCCGGACAGGCGCATTCGCCGCAGAATATCTGCTTGATGTTCGGCGGGCACCATGTCGACCAGGGCACGGGCGGTCCGATGCAGCGCCCTGGAAACCGATGTTCGATTCACCCCGGCTGCGGCGGCGATCTCGGTCGCGGTGCTCCCACGCACGGCCGAGTCGAGGCTTTGCCGCTCGAATGTGCCAGGCGCCGGAAGATGTTTCACCAACAGCTTGCGATTACGTTGCAGCACCTCCATCACCAGTGCCAGCGCCTCGGCATCGGTCATCTCCACCGTGCCGGGGAGTTCCGCCGCCACCAGCCGCGCCAACCGGTGTCGGTGCTCCCACAGCGCATCCTCGGTGTCACCGAAAATCGCCGAAGCTTGTTCGAGAGTCAGCTTTTGCAGGAACAGCACCCTGGCCAACCGCTGCTCCCCGTGACCAGGCAGCTGACGGATGGCATCGGCCACATCCTTCTTGCGCGCGACCGCGATCGCCGCCAGTTCCCTATCGTGGCGCAGTAGTTCGTCGCGACCGCCGCTGTCACGAGCAGTCGGTATCGGCGGTCGAACCGACGGACGCACATCGACACCGGCGAGGTCGAGAATGACTCCGGGACGCTTGCGCCCCATACCGAGCCGCCGCACTGCGGCCTTTACTCGTTGCTCCGTCTCCGGCGACACCAGATCATCACGGCGATGGAAGATGCTTTCCGCCGTGGACTTGTTCACCCCAGCTTCCCGTGCCACATCCAACCACTGGACTCGTCGCAACCGGCCCCCGCCGGTGTAGCAGTCGCGCAAGCCATCCGGTAGCCGACTGACCACCCAACGAGCGATCATGACCAGATTGGTGCGTACCTCGTCCTCGGACAACCCGGTTGCCTCCGCCATCTCGGCGAAGGTCATCCCCTCTCGGAAATAGAGGGTGAACAACCACATACCGTCCGAGTCGAGAATTACCTGATGTGGTTCCAACACCGCAGGATCGTGCTCGCTGATGGCTTCGAGCAACAGCAACACATCATCTTCGGTCATCGCTGGCATCAAGTCGACCCGATCGGATCGGTCGAAACCGGACTCCAATGTCAGCGCCAAGTGACGAATGCCGTCCTGCACCAGCTTGTCGACCATCTCGACGCTGGTACCCCTGCTCATCGTCTTGGCCGCCTTGGCGAGCGCTGCCGTGTAGGACAGGTGGGCGCTGGCGAGCACCAACACAATCACCTTGCGCTGTGACGCGTTGAGCGTGTGCATCGCCTGTTGGAATTCCTCGTCGGTGGCCTCGCCGAACACCCACCGTTGAGTGTCGTTCTGCGCCATCGCCTGGACGGCCTGCTTGAATCCGAGAACCTGGGTGAAGTCGGCTCGACCGTAGAGCAGTTTTGCCACGACGGGATCGACGCCCGAGCGCAGATACTCCGAGGTGCTCGAGCCCCCGACATCGATCCGCAGCCGGAGCAGAGCCTCCGCGGCCTCGCTTTCGACGACCTCACGATTACCAGTGGTCGCCGCGACCCACCGGTATACCGGATAGCGGAAGCGGTCACACATACGGTCCAATGCGGTGCGGTCGCCTGCTCGAGCCGCAACCGCCAATTCTCGAATGTCCTCGAACGATCCGTCGTCGGTTTTCACCGGGAATGTCTTGGCTCCCGCAGGAGCTGCAGGTGTCGGATACGGCGAGGTATATCCCAGCAGGAAAGCCACAGCCCGGAGCCGGTCGGCGCCTTCGGGAGTCAACATCCGCAATCGGCCCCGCAGCGCCTCCGAGACCATCGGCTGCATAAAGCCTGCGGCGCGTGCGACATCAGCCTGCGTAATGCGCTCGGATAAGACTCCGCCGAGATCGGAGCTCGAGGGCGCTTGCACACCGAGGTGCGTGCGTAGCCGCGCGGCCGCTGTCATCGCGA
This sequence comes from Nocardia arseniciresistens, assembly GCF_046764875.1. Lineage (NCBI taxonomy): Bacteria > Bacillati > Actinomycetota > Actinomycetes > Mycobacteriales > Nocardiaceae > Nocardia > Nocardia arseniciresistens. The sequence goes on along the minus strand of NZ_JBKORD010000003.1, from coordinate 117,707 downwards.
CACCACGACGGTCGTGAATCATTGCCGCTGTGGTCAGCCCGGGTAGGCCTTCGAGGCATATCTGCAATGCGTCGATGTCATTGTGCATCGCCCACCGAATCATGGCCAACGCCTCGGATTCGTCGTAGGAAGTCGCCTCGGCGGCGCTCGGCTCAGCCGATGGCAGGCGCACATCAGCAGGATTGCGCCCGAAGGACCTATCCAACGGCAACCGCGGCAACTCCCGCTCGCCCAAGCCCTCCACAACCCGGCCGCGCTCATCAACCACCGCGGCCCAGACTCCGGTCGGTTCAGGACGGTCCTCGAGCCACTCGTAGAAATCCGTCTCCACGCCACCTTCACGGACCACAACCCGACCGTCACCCTTGTGGACCAGGAACACCGCATGCCCCATACCGGTGCCGTCATACACCTCGAACAACACCGCAGCAGCGTCCACACCACGCCCCACCAACTCACGAACAACCGCAGCCCGATCAGCGAAACCTTCCGGCCGATGCCTCAGCGCACCAGCAATCCGGCTACCCGACGCACCCTCCGGCCCCACCTCACCCAGCGCCGACCAATCCACCAACCCGGTACCGTGCAACCCCTCCAACTCCCGGAACGCCACCGGCACACAATCATTCACATCACCGGGTGGCACCTGCGGCTGGTCGCCGGGCGGTCGACTGCCGCCGCCGTCGTCGGGAGCGTGCCGTTCGATCTCGTCCAACCGGGCCAGGACGGTGCGGAACTTCTCCTCGAGGCCGAGGCGGCGGAATTCGCCTTCCGCCTGGAGGATTCGCTGGCGGATCGCGTGAATCTGTGACTTCGGGACATCGTGGTCGTGCCACGTTTCGGAACCGTCGGCGGCTCGGCGCACGAAATGCTCGGACAGCGGCGGGCGCGACCCGGACGGCGATGGCTCGGTGGCGCGGTGATCGGTACCGAGCACTTCTCCGGTATCGCTGATCAGCCAGGCCGGGGAATGCGCGGGCGCGGCGATGGCGGCTTCGAACATGCCGAGGCGCTTGCCGCTCGACGAGTGGTAGTACGCGTCCCAGGTGTCTCGACTGTCGATGTCGGTCTCTGGGGTTCCCTGAAGGTTCCGCAGGTAGTAGCCGCGGTCCGAGGCGCGGTAGCACTCCGAGGGCTCGACCGTGAATGCCGCGGCGACGAGTGCGTCAGCCTCTGCCTCGTCGGCAAGGCTCGGATCGGAAACCTCGACAAGGGTGTCGAGGACGGTTATGCGAGATCCGGGCCGGCGCACTGTCGTGCGTGTTTCGCCAGGAAGGAGGCGTTCCTGCTCGGTGATGAGGGCGTCGCTCACCTCGTCGGCGAACGACCGATCGTCCGCAAGCGCATCCACCTGATGGGTTTGCGGGCGGAAGTACCTCTCGGAATGCTCCTGGGGAGCAGAGTAATTCGGCTCGAACGTCCGCTGCGTGACCCGCCCGTTGCGGTCTACCTCGACCTGAAGGTAGCTGATATCGACATCGACGCCATGGAGACGGAGCTCGCGGGGATGCAACTGCGCGGTCCGCTCCGGCAGCCCTGGCAGCTTCGGTACCGGTGAGGTAAAGACGATCCGCGACCGCGCGCCGTCTGCTCCCGCGATGAACCCGGAACCCTCGTCGAACACCATCGCATTCTCAGCGACCAGAACGTCGCGGGCGGCCACGACCGACGCCTCCTCGAGAATGTCCACGCAACGCTGTTGCGCCACCTCGAGGTGCGGCAGCATCACCCGGACCCGCTGCTCGAATGCGGCGAACCGCGCCGCGTCGTCGCCCCGGATGGATGTCACCGCACGCAGCGCCACATCGATCGCGGCCGGATCCATTCCGGTGACGTCGACCCCGATATCCCGGCACCACTGGGTGATATCAGAGCGGATCTCGTCAGCACGCGCGAAGGCAGCATCGATCCGCTTGCGCACACTGGCGCGCACTTCGCCCTGCGGCGTCGCCGGATCGAGCTGCCATCTCTTCCATCCGGGCTCGAATGGGCTCCGCTTCTCGGACTCCAGCATGGCTTCGTCGGCGGGGGACAATGCTTTCGGCTTCGCCGACGCGGTTACCGCCGCTGTGGCGGAAACAGGTTCCGCAGTACCGTCATTGACCGGCATCGAGCCGCTCTTCAACGCCGCGACGACCTTGCGTCCCAACTGTTTCATCGTCTTGGCGCGCCAGCCGTAGAACCATTTCGCCAACACAGCACTGGGATCGCGTGAACTGGTGGTCGCGAGCGGGTCCACGATCCGGTAGCCGCCTTCCCCATCCGGCTGCATACGAAGGGTCGCCCGGATGCCGGCGACTTCGATTCCCAGGTACCTCGCGTACTCCGCCTTCGACTCGAACTCGAATTGGGTTTCCCTGATTTCGCCGGCCACCAGCTTGCGCACGACCTCCAGCGAACCGAACGGCTCGGTAGCGGCATTCGTGTCGGCCAGCCGGTGTCCGAGTTGCAATACCCGGGAAGAGTTCTCGTCGAGCGGCTGCCCGCGTTGCAGGCTCTTCTCCATGGGTTCGAGAACGATGTCGAAGAAGGGATTCATCCGGGGAACGATCGACCCGAGCCTGCCGACCGGCTTCAGCCATTTGGGCAGACCGACCGGTTTATCGAACAGCTCATTGCTGCAATATGTGAGGTACGCATCGAGCAGTGCGGCTGCGAGCTCATTCTGGCTCGGGTTACGGTGTGGCACAGGCGCTTTCGGCATCTTGGTGCCAACGGAGCCGTCCTCAAGCACCTCCGCCGCCACCTCGGTGATCCGGAAACGACGCGCCGCAGTGGCCGATGCCGCCTGCGCGAACTCGGGCCGGTCGACGGCCAGCGCGACCAATGCGGACTCGTACCTGCCTTTCATCGCCACAACGATCAGCTGGTCGGGTTCGGACCCTGCGCTCGGGACGTGGATCACATGGGCGCTCACCTGCTTGCCGCCCGGATAATCCGGCAACTTCTCCTGGACTACCCGGCGTGACACCTCATCGTCGAGCGCGGCGAGCTCCCGGCGATATTCGGTGTACACCTCGGACATCCGGACGAGTTGTTCGTCGCGCTCGAGCAGCTCGGTGCGCCGTTCACCAGCACGCTCGAGCAGACGGGCAAGATCCGCAAGCGGATGCAATCGGCCCAGTCGCGTCCCCAATACGTCCAACGGAACCTCGACGAGCGCCGCCGGATCGACCCGCAACTGCTCGGCCAGCGCCGTCCAATCACGCGCCACCATCGCGAGGTACTTCTCGGCACGTTCTTGCCCTTCTACGTCTTTGAAGAAGACTGGCCACTGACGCCCAACCTGAAATTTCGGGTTGATCCACTTCGTGAGTAGATCCGAGACCCGCTTTTGGGCCGCGCCGATGTCGTTTATGCGGCGGGGTTCGGGTGGCGTGGTGGTGAGATCGACACGCTCCTGCGGGACCGGAACCGTCACGTACTCGCACCGATAGGTGTCCTCGATCCGGACCCGCTCCGATACGTACCCGCCCTCGGCCTGCCGCCACTGCGCCTGCAACCGGTCCAGCACCCGACGGTGCTCGCCCTCGACGGCGATCACCATCAGCGTCCCGTCCGGGAACCGGATGATGTCGTGGCCGTCGAGTCGCTCACCGTCCGGTCGTGTGCGCAGTACGTCCGCGACAACCGGGGCGCACGCCCGCGCATCCACCGCGGCGTTGTGCAGCGCCACCGCTGCCATCGCGTCCCGAAGGCTTTCCAGTACCTCCGGCAACCGCGCCGATGCCGCTTCCCTACGGAGGATGTCTGCCCTGCGCTGGTTCAGCGCGCGATAGTGCCCCAGCCGAAGCAGCAGTGGAGCATGTTCCAATTCCGCTGGCGCAACGCCGATTTCAGCCGCCAATTGCGCCCGATCAGCAGCCACCGAAGACTCCTGCTCGACGATGGTGCCACGCCGCACAGCCTCGGGCCAGGTGGCGATTACACCGGAACCCGGTAGCCCGAGAAAACGAGCCAACTCATCCAGCTGCCACTGCGCGTCTCGAAGCTGTTCGCCGACCGAAAGCTCCGGATTCTCCGGAACTCGACCTACAGCAAGCTCCTCCTCCGAATCACGATCCCGCGCACCACTATCCGAGTCCGGAACAGCCTCAGCGCCTCCCCCTTCGTTGGTGCCGGGCTCAGCAGATGGTGCGCGCTCATCATCAGGATTCCGCCCGAAAACCCTATCCAACGGCAACGGCTCCCGCGTGCCCAAACCCTCCACAACCCGGCCACGCTCATCAACCACCGCCGCCCACACGCCGACCGGCTCAGGACGCTGAGCGATCCACTCCTGGAAGTCGGTCTCCACGCCACCCGCACGGACCACGACCCGACCGTCACCCTTGTGGACCAGGAACACCGCATGCCCCATACCGGTGCCGTCATATACCTCGAACAACACCGCAGCAGCGTCCACACCACGCCCCGCCAACTCACGAACAACCGCAGCCCGATCAGCGAAACCTTCCGGCCGATGCCTCAGCGCATCGACGATCTTTTGGCCGGACACACCCTCGGGCCCCACCTCACCCAACTCCGACCACTCCACCAAGCCGGTGCCGTGCACCCCCTCCAATTCCCGGAACGCCACCGGCACACAATCATTCGCATCACCAGGGCGGGTTCCTCGGGTAGCAGCCGCCACCGTCTGACCTGTTTTGGCGACAGCTACAGGTGCAGAGCCTTGCAGCCCGACAACATTCGGCTGCTCGAACGCCGTCGTACCATCACCGGACACGAGTGTCGTGGCCGGATCCTGCCGTCCACGGGCCGTATCGGGCGACTCGTCGGCTGCCACGTCGAGAGCACATGCGACGAACCAGGCTCGGACCTCCTGTCCATCGTGCAACTGGCCGATGCTCGCACGCACACGCCGCAGAGCCATGGCGGTGATCGACTCGGCCGCTTCCCTGTCACCGACCCGCGACAGCACACTCGAGAACATCGTGTGCGCATAACGCAGGCACAACTGGTCGACAGCGTCGGTGTTCCCGGTCTGGGCGGCGTGAACCCACTCCCGCACACCCGTATCGGCCTGCCGCTCAACCAGATCCGGGTCGAGCTTCGCTACCAGCGCGTGCGCGGCCTGATACAGCATAGTGTGCGAACCCGGTTGGATGCGCCTACGCGTGGTCGCGGTTGTCGGCACGTTCGTGTCCTGGTCGAAGTGCCGGTCGAAGTGTTCCCGCTGGGATTCGGTGAGACCGGACAGGTGCGGCGCCAACACCTTCGGACTGTGTGTCTGAAGCTTCTCGATCAACGCCAAAGCCGCGCGTTCGGTCAGCAATACTCCACCGGACAACAAGCTCGCCAAATCCAGGGCGATGCTGTGCTGTCGTTCGTAGATCGACGCCTCGCTGCGCGCCAGCCGATCCTCCACCTCGGACGGTTTCAGGTTCTGTCCGAACAGGAGTGTGGCGATTTCCTGGTCCACGAGAGGCAGATTCAGGATGCACCGTGCCACATCGTCCGGGTGCGCCGCCCGCACCGCCTGCAATTCCTTTCCGCGACGGTGGTAGGCGGGGGACCCGCCATCACCCACCGTCGGAATCGGTAGCAGCGGGGTGCCATCGATGACCACACCATCACCGAGCACGACCCCCGAACGCCCTGGTCGCAACCCCAACCGGTCGGCAACCGTCCGGATACGCCGGGCCGTGTCCGCCCCGACGCCGGGCTGGTTGCGCAATGCCTGCTTCGCGGCGGTTTCGCTCACCCCCGCCTCGCGGGCCACGTCCGGCACGTTGACGTACCGCAATACCCCGGCCCGCGCATACTGCTCGCGCAACTCGGTCGGGAGCTGTTCGGTGAACAGGTGGGCGATCTCGCGTAGTCGACGCCCGACCGTGGTGGTGCCGACGCCCTTGACCTTCGCAATCGTGGCGATGGGCATGTATTGCGCGAAAAACAGCTCGAAAAGCTCGCGCTGCGATTCGTTCAGTATCGACAGGTGCGGCCGCAGCATCTCGGGGCGACGATCGTGCACCCCGACAATGAGCAGCAATGTCGCGTGGTCGTCCACACGCCGCAACTGCTCCAACTCCGCGGAGAGGCGTCGCCGATCACCGGCCACGTCGTCTTCGGGTCGCCCCGACTCCGCCGCGACATCGGCCACCGGCACCGACCGGACGAACAACATCTCCGCGAGTCCCCGATCGGCGGCGGGAAGCTCACCGATACACCAAACCAGCTGACTCCGACGAATCCGATACGTCGGATCTGCCGCAGGTTGCGCCTCCTCCGCTACTGCTTCCGCGCGGCGAATCTCCTCCGCTGCTGCCGCTTCCGCCGCCCGGCGCGCCTCCTCGGCTACTGCTTCCGCCCGGCGCGCCTCCTCGGCTACTGCTTCCGCCCGGCGCGCCTCCTCCGCTGCTGCCGCTTCCGCCGCCCAGCGCGCTTCCTCGGCTACTGCTTCCGCCCGATGCGTCTCCACAAACGCGGCGGGAAGTCGTTGGGCAATAAAAGAGATCCCCGCGCGCAGGCGCCGATCGACAGTGCTTCGACGGCAACCTTCCGCCTCGGCGATGTCGGCCAACCTATGGCCGATGAACCATCGAACGAAGGCATCTCTGTTCTCGAGAGACAACTGCTCGACCAGCACACGCAACGCATCGAGATGTTCATCGCGGGCCGCCCGAATCAATTCGATCGCGGGTGCGAGCGTCCCCTCCGACATAGCGAGGTCCACATAGCCGCCGCCCGCGAGCAGCTCTGCCAGCGCTTCGCCCTCCATGGGAAGCGCATGGGCCTCGTCGTCGGTTCGGGCCTCGGCGCCGCCGAGTTCAACTACCAACTGGTGCACGATCTCGGGCACCCTCGCCGCGACCACATCCGCGCCGATCCCCACTGTCCTAGCAGCGGCCTGGGTCGACATACCGTCCCCCATGAACAACAACATGAGCAACCGACGCTGACCGCTCCCGAGCGCGGCCACGGCAGCTCGGAAGTCGTGATCGCTCGCCTGGACCAACGACTCCCGCAGTGCCCCCGTCGCCGCCGCCTCGACCGCGCGCCGGAAGCGGATATGCCGCACGAATTTGGCCTGGTCCGACAGCACGTCGTCGGCGAGCGAATTGATCCACCGGCCGATGTCAATGCCTTCTGCGAGCTCACCGATCCGACCTTCCGCGCGGCGGAACACCTCAGCGACCAGGTCGGCGGCGACCTTCGAATTCGGCACCACGTCCATCCGCTGAACCACCGCCACATGGAACCACCCACGCAACTGATCAAGCGTCACAGGCGAATCCGGAAGACCGAGCGATCGAGCGGACTTGCCGAACTGGGGAGGTGAATCCGGAACCCTCTCGCCGACAGGAAGTTCCGGGCGGGCCCCACCGGATTGCTCGGGTCGATCCGACTCGACCCAATCCGACCGGTGAAGCTCGAACCAGACCCCTTTTCGCCAGCCCTCCTCCTGGTACCGCAGCAGATCGACACCCGACCGCATCCACGGGCCCTCGGTCCCCTCGACCTGACCCGGTAGCGGAGCGAGATCGACTTTCGTGTCCAAGACGTTCTGCGCATCGAACACAGTGACGCGCACCAGATCACCGGTCGTCTCCACCACAATCTGCACCTTGCCGGAGGTGTGCTCCAGCGCGTTGTCCACCATCTCTCCGAGCACGCCGCCGGCATGCTCTACCTTCGACGCAGGCCAGCCGGGTAGCTGGTCTGCCAACCAGGACACCGCCGTTGCCTTCGCCTGCGGATCGACGGCGCCACTCGCGGTCCGCACAACATGCTGCGCGCGCCGCGTCGATCCGTCCGCCGTGGATGTGTTCGCGGCAGCGGACTCCGGCGCCGTCTGGTTCGAGGTCGGCGAAATATCGCCGACCTCGAGCCACACGGCGCCCGTTTCCGCCATCCATGCGGTCAATCGGTACTGCAACTCACGCAGCACGGCGGCAACCCGATCCGGCTCCGCACCCAGATCGACATCGCGAAGCTCCACCGCCGCGACGCCATTGACCCGCCTCATGACCACCGTGACGTAACCGGGTTTGCCGCGAACCGGGTCGAGCTTCAACCTCACCTCGATGCCGTCGCCCGAGGTTTCCATGCCGACGAGGTCCACCGAGAAGCCGACTCGGTACCCGATGAACAACTGAGCGATATCGCGGCCACGGCGCTCGAGCACCTCGTCGAACGTCAACGCGGCGAACTGGTTGCGCCACAGCAAACCTTGCAGCGTGGCGTCCTCGCGATCGAAGTCGACCGTATCGAAATCGATTCCGGCCTCGGCCATGTCGAACAGCAGGGTCGCGGCGATCTTGGGGTCGGCACTCGCGTTGGCGAACGGCCCGGCGAACGGGTCGACCATGGTGAGCCGACCTTCGACGAACCACCCGGTCCCGAAACCGGCGACTCCCGGCCCGTTTCCTTCCTCCAGGTAGTTGACGTATGCGTCCTGGTGCGAACCATTGCCGCTGTAGTAGTCCTGCGGTTTCGGCCCGAGGATGAGGGGGTCACCGAGCTGAGCGGTGGTGCTGTACGGGTTCCGGTCCGGCCCGAGGAACACCGTGCCGCGCCGCCCGTCGGGGTATTCCCAGTCGCGGACCACCTGGAGCTTGAACACGGGAGCGTTCGAACGCGGCTCGGCGGGAGGACGGTTGGGAAGCACAGTGTCGTACTCGGGCGCAGCCTGCGTGACCTCGTCGACGGCCGCGACACCGTCACCGGACAACGCCGTGGCGGTCGGCTCCTTGGAGAATCGCACATCGACCTCGGTGAGTTCGCCGTAGAAGCGGTCACCTTCTGCCGCGTCCGCACCGTCGTCGACCTGGAGGGACAGGATTCGAACCCGGGTGTAGCCGTATTCGGCCGCCATCTTGCCCGTGAAGGTGCGCTGCGCCGCATCCTCGAGGGACAGGCGCTCGCCCTTCAGGAGGACATTGAAGGTATCGAGATTTGCCCCCAACCACCCGTGGACATTCTCGGGAGTCAGGTCCTGCGGGCGAACCAGCTGGTCCCCGACGTAGAAATCCCAGTGCCCATGGATCTCATGCACCGGACGAGGAAGGGAATCCATGAGATCGCGGAACATCTCACGCTCTGATGGCGTGCCAGGGCCGACCTCCATGCGGAAACGGAGAACACCTTCCTCGATATCCGCGGTCACTCCGTAATGGCGCGTCCCATACCGTTTCGAATAGTCGGCAGCGTCGTCGTCGGGATAATCAATCCACCCGCCACGCTGCTGCTCAGGTACCGCAACCGCGGATTCGGACTCATTGCCGACGGATGCCTGAGCGGTGCTCGAATGTGATTCAGCCGACCTACCCGTCTCCTCGGCGGACGCACGCTCATGAAGCATGCGCAATGTGTTCGGGTTAGGGCGTGCCCGAGTCGGGGGTGTGTCGGTGATCTGGGATGCCGCGCCTGGTTCGGCATTCAAACGCGGGTCGTTCGCGCCGACCGTCCGCAACCGCTCGACCATGGGTAGGTCGAACGAAATCGGTGGCAGAATAGGCGATGTCGCCCATTCCTCATGGTAGGGCGAAGGCGTCGGCCAATCCCGTATCGACGTGGCGGGGGCCCGCCACACCTCCGCGAACATCCCGGTCTCTTCCGGTGAGATATTCGCGCAATCCCTGGCCAAGTTTCGTAGCTGGTTCGCCTCTCCCGGTAGGTCCGCCTCGATCGCCGCGGCCAGCACCAGCAGGTGTTCGGGGTGAACGAGCTCGAGGACTCGGCGTAGCGCATCTGATCCCGCATGCCACGGCAGGCCGTACTCACTGAACAGCAAGTACTCGCGCAACGGCATCCGTGCAAGGGGATGGCCCTCGCCGTAGTTTCGGACAAGCACCCGATCGGGTTCCGAATCCGAGAGATGGAAGAACGGAGCGGAGAGCATTCGGACCAGCGCGGACATGACAGGATCCGCCCACGCTACGTCCCGATGGGTGGCAACCGCGGCGAGAATGACGACGACAGACTCCCAGTACCGATGATTCGTGTCGACCACTGGGAGGCCGAGTTCGCCGGATCCGCGATACACGGCCAACCATTTCAATGCGCAGTTCACCTCCGTGTACGCCGCCAAGCCCAACTCGATCGACGAGACGGCGGGCACACGGCTGGTACGTAGATCAGCGCGGGCGATGTCGGGATCCTCGGAGCCCTCGATCTCTTCCGTCGCCCACTGCATCACCTGCGATAGCCCTTTGTGCAGCGAATCCCCGGGCCGTGAAACGGGCGAACCATGCAGCAACCACGCTCTGACGGCTAGAGCTTGATCGGACTCTTGGCCGGAGCTCGTCAGCACCGCGTACAACCTGGAAATGGCGGACCCCAGCGCCAACGGACGCGAATGGCGGATGTCTTCGAAACGTTCGATCAGCTCACCAAAAGGCGGTAACTCGACCTGAACCTCTTGCGGGGCAAAGCGTTCAGCGCCGGACAGGTCGAGCTCGATCGGCTGCGGGTCCGCCTCCGCCACATGCGTTCGCGGGACCGGCCAGGTCCAGGTTTCAGGGCGGGGTGCCCGAAGGGCATCCGCCAGGATCCCTTCGCCGCCGGAAAGAGTCGCCAATATTTCGGCGACCCGGAGGTGGGCCTCCTTCCGTCCGGCGGACTTCAACGCGTGTGCCAACGCCGCCAACCGTTCGGGGTGAACCAGTTCGACAACCTTTCGCACGGTTTCCGGAGTCGCGTTGAACGGTGGCCCGAACCTATTGAGCAGCGCGGCCTCGGGCGCGGCCACCGATATCCACTCCGGGCCATCGCCACGGTTGTGCAGCCGCACTCTTGACATCGGACGGATCGGTTCGCCCCACGGCAGATACTGGCCAAATGCTTCGTACAATCCGGCCAGCACCGGATCTGCGTTCCGTGTCTCCTCGTGGTGCGATCCCCAGCCGTCGAGCACTGTTGTCGCTATGGCCCCAGGGTCCGTTTCGGGGTGCGGGGCGAGATCATGTATGCCGTGCTCGGCGAATCCCCGATACATGCACAGCCATTTGACCGCGTACACCACCTCGGCGTCGGCGACTTGGGCTGACCGGTGCTCGGCGGGCACGGCACCTGTGACGCGCTCATCCACCATCGGGCGTTCGTGCGCGACCGCCGGGCGGGATTCGACATCCTTCCGCTGCGGAGGCAGCGCCGATTTTCTCGGCACCGACCCGGCGACGGGCGGTGCGGTGGTGGGTTGTCCCCCGCTAGTCGGCAGGGACCCGCGCGTAATGACGGCGGCCAGCAACGGGAACATCCGCGACATGCCGATGCTCAGATTCGACCAAAAATCCGCAAGGCTCGTGCCCAACTCATTGGCCATCTCGCGATCCGTCATAGGCGGGCCGCCGCGGAACCGGATCGCCACGCAGCGCGCCTGTTCGGCATCCACTGCGTCCAACAAATCAAGCACGACACGCAGCGCGCGCGGGTAGTTATCCTGCACGTCCTGGATCATCATGATCGCCTTGCCATCCAAGCGAGGCGCTGCCAGGAACTCGTGCAGCCGCTGTACCCCGGATTTCAGCCGGTCGATGACCAACTGCTCCGAGACCCCCTCCTGCAAGGCCAACTCGGCGACCATCAGTGGCCGATCTCGGACGATCGATTCCGATACGCACACCCGCTCCAGGGGATCAGCCGCATCCAGTAGCCCAAGCCCCACCCCCAACTCCCAGACATCGGCGGCCAGGATGGCTGTGACCGTCTCGCTGGGCAACGGCAATTCGGCATACGACAGCCACGCGGTCACCGTGACAATCCCGGCGTCGATGTGGGCTTCCGCTACGTGCCGTGGAATGCCCAGTGCACGCGCCATTTTGGAGGTGGTGGTCGGACGATCGGCAAGATACCGCTTCAGGAGGCATTCCTGTTGCGCCGCAGGAAGATCCGCGATCAGCCGCCGCACCAGGGCGCGGTCCCTGCGCAACGCCGCCTCGAACGCCGCGATCTGGGTCTCGTCCGCGACCGGCGTATCGGTGATCTCGGGGTGGGTGGCCACGACCTCGTCGGCCAGCGAGTACAGCCACCGCGTGAGGTCCGGTCCAGCCGCTGGCCCGTCGGCGCGGTCGCGCGCCAGCAGGAATGTCTCAGCGGTGATCTGTCGCCGCGCCCGGTGATCCTGGCCGACAAAGGATTTCACATACCGACTCACCTCGGCCCGGTGCCGGTCATACAGCGCACGGGCGTCGCCGGCGACGTTCTCCTGCGACTCGCCACGCTCCGGCAGCCGCACGGGGGCGGTGTTTTCGGAAGTGACACTGCCACCACTACCGGCCTCGTGCTGCCGGGGTCGAACCGATTCGGCCGGCCGATGAAGCTCGAACCAAACCCCCTTTCGCCAGCCTTCCTCCTGGTATCGCAGCAGATCGACACCCGACCGCGTCCACAGCCCATCGGACTCTTCAACGGAGCCGGGCAGTGGAGCGAGGTCGACGTCGGAACCGAAGACGTCCGGCCTTTCGACAAGGACGTTCCTCGTGTCGAAAACAGTGACGCGCACCAGATCGCCGGTTGTCTCCACCGCAATCCGCGACCTGCCGGAGGCGTGGCGGCGCACGTTGTTCACGATCTTGTAGATCGCATCCTTGGCCGCTTCGACCCTCCATTCCGGCCAGCCGGTCAACTGGTCGGCCAGCCAGGACTCGGCCTCCTGCTCCGCATCCGGATGGAGACGACCGTGCTCGAGGCGCACATCAAACTCGACTCGATGTGTCGACGCGTTTATCGCGGACATGCTCCCGGCACGACCGCCTGGCGCATTCCGGGTCGTCGAAGCATCGCCGTCGGTAGCCCAGACCGCGCCCGATTCGGCCATCCACGAGGACAATCGAGCCCGCAACTCGTTGAGCACGGCGGCGAACTGCTGCGGCTGAGCGCCCTGATCGACATCACGCAACCGCACCGTCGGGACGCCGTTTTCCCTTCTCATCACCACCGTGACTCGACCTGGCGCTTGCACAGGGCCAAGCTTCAACGTCACCGCGATGCCGTCGCCCGTCGTTTCCATGCCGAGAAGGTCGACCGCGAAACCGACGCCGTAGCCGATGAACAACCGGGCGACGTCGCGGCCACCGCGCTGGAGCAGCTCGTCGAACGACACGGTCGAAAACGCGTTCCGCCACAGCAAACCCTGCGGTGCTTTGTCTTCCGGATCCCATTCGACCGTCGCAAGGTCTACCCCGGCCGCGGCCAGGTCACCCAGAATGGTTGCCGCGATCATCGGGTCGGCGCACGCGTCGCCGAAGAACCCGGAGAACGGATTGAGCCTCGTGAGCCGACCCTCGTCGAACCACCAGACCCCGAAGGTGGCGACGCCCGGCTGGTTTCCGTCCGCCATATGGGCGACGTACGTCACCGGGTGCGAGCTGTTGCTGGTGCGGTAGTCGTGCGGGGTCCGGCCGAGGATGTAGGACTCGCCATGCGGGTTGGTGGTGCTGTAGGGCCCGTTCGGCCCATGGAACACCGCGCCACGCCGCCCGTCGGGATACTGCCCGTCCCGTTCCACGCGGAGCCGGACCGTCGAGTCGTCCTGGCCACGATGGGGCAGCGGTTTCTGAGGAAGCACCGTGATGTACTCGGCGGTGCTCGTCACCATAGGTCCGACGTCGGGCGGTGTGGCGGGTGCAGACGACTCGTCGCCGACCTCCCGCGACTCGCCACCGTCCGGCTGCCGCGCCGTGCCGATGTCTTCGGGACCATCGATGCCGGCCGGGCCCTCACCGTACTCGTCGCGCAGCATGAACCAGCTCACCCGACCCGAACCGTCGGCCAGCATCCTGGTACCGGAATCATCGACTCCGCGCAGCCTCGGCAGATTCTTCGCGGTGCTGCCGTCGTCGAACACTTCGACCAGCACCGCACCCGAACGATCAGCCACCGTCATCGCGATACGCACCGGACCGGCGGTGTCCTGCAAGGATCCCGACACCAACGTATCCGCCGCGCGTCCCACGATGACGAGCTCGTTGCCGGGCAGTCTCACACCCCATTCGCGCAGCGCCTCGACCAGCCAGGCGCCCGTGACGTCACCGCCCTGCGCTTGCCGCGACGCCGAACGGCCTTCCCCGCCAACGGTCAACTCGTTCCGCCACAAGCCCTCGCCGATGGGCGTCCAATCGGCGGCTGCTCCGACCGGTTCGCCAAGCTGAGACGGAATGTCTTGTCCCGCAGAGTGTTTCGGCTCGGTCGCTCCGGCGGCCTCGGCCTCGGCGGCGAGGTCGGTCGCGGTGTCGGCCGCGTCCGGAATCCCCTGGGTGTCATCGCGGAAACCGTAGTGGCGGGCGTCGACTTCGGCGACAACCTGGCGCAGGCGTTTCAGTCCGCCCACTCGTTCCAGCAGATGCCCATAGGTCGCGATGATCCGTTCCGGTGACGACCGGTAAATGGTTCCGGGGCCCTGATAGAAGCCATACCGCTCGATCATGTGCGCACCGAGTTTGGAGAACTTGACCGAGGCGCTGGTCGTGGTGTTGGTAACCGTGTAGTTGGCAGCACCGATCGTGCCGTCTCGGAACGGCGAAATCTGGCTGTCTATGGTGCTGTACCCGTCGATGGTGTAGGAGTGATCGCCCTCGCCCTGGTACCTGGACACGTTGTAGTCGGCCGCCAGTTTCCCGGTCAGCTGGACAGCCTGGCCGAGATCGGTGTGGCTCAGTCCGAGGCTGCGTACGAGGTCGTTGTCGCGGGCCAACGTATCGAGCAGGTTGTCCTCCGCGCCGAGGAAGCCCTCCGACGATCCCTCGAAATCGCCCGCACCGTCACTGTCCCAAGCCTGTTCGAGGTCGAACGGTTGCATCCAGCGTTGTAGGTCGGCGATCGGATGGCCATTGATGGTGTCGAGCCGTCGGATCAGCTCGGTGGGGTTGTCGCCCGCCACCACGAAACCGCTGTCCTCCCGGCGAGGCGGCACGGGCGTCACTCCCACCTCCGCCGGAGTGACCGGACGCACCACCTGGGCATCGTTCGGCAGATTGTCGTTGCGGACGAACGTGTACTCCAGCCAACCGTTGGTCAGACGCAACGCCGACGAAGGGCCAGCCGGGTTACTCGCCGCGTCGGTCACCGGAACGACTCCGAGAATCCGAGACTGCGCAAACAGCTCGTCCATGCCGAATTTCCATACCTGGGTATGGGAATCGATACCGCCGTCGGGCCGCACCATCATGGTCAGTGCCGTATCGGGGCCTTGCAGGCGCAGCACACCGTCCGCAATCGCTTCGAAGCCGCAATCGACCAACTGCTGCGCCACCGGGACCTGCGCCTGTGCGCGTGCATCCAACTCCCGCACCACCCGCGCCTGGTCCGCTGACCACAACGGAGTAAATCCCCCGTCGGGGGAGAGGGTGACGTCCCGCGGTCCGTCTTCCCGGTAGCCGGGTAGAACGACTCGAGTGTGCACCGTCAGGTTCTTCTCGCCGCGTTCGATGGCCAGCGCCAGCACCTCGGCATTGAAAGTCGTCTGCTGGACGTATAGGCGAATACCGTCACCGTGCGGCTCGATCAGGAACCCGGCACCGCGGTAGAGCCCGTCACCCAGGACCTCGATCCCGGAAATCCTGGCCAGCACGGAATTCGCGTCCGCCCCCGCCGAAACGCTGTCGGTGGCCGGGGTATTCGGATCCCGGTCGGAGGGGTTGTCCGGTCGCGCACCGATCCGCCCCTTCGGGCCACGGCGCGGTTTCGGCTTGCGGTTGGGGCCGATCGGGTCTTTCGGCTTACCGTTTTCGTTGAAGATGATCCCGTTGATATCGGTGGCTTCGGCGGCTGCGGCCTCTTCGATCCAGGTGTCGATATCATCGCCGCGCACGAAGCCGCCGACGACGTTGTCGAACACTACGACCTCGCCCAGTTTGAAGTGCAGGTGCTTGTAGCGGGCGGCGAATTCCGCGGTGACCTTGAATACCGCGAAGGCATGCGCGCCCTTGGCGCCGAAGTCCATCGCCCCGGCGACCGCGCCACCGCGCTGCCATACGTGCCGAACCACGGCTTTCAGGCCGTCGAGGCCATGGCCGATCGGCGATTCCTCCCAGTTCGCGCCGAGCCCTTCGGCGAATGCGGCTCCGGTCATCCCGTTCGCGGCGAGGGATTCGGTGATTTCGGCGGGAGAAATCCGGCCGCCGAGGGCACCGAGGAAATTCTTGACCTGGCGTTGCACCAGGACACCGCAGATCTTCTCGCCACGGCGTGTATGTCCGGCGAGCTGGTCCCATTCCCAGGAAACCGCGCTGCCGTCGGCGGTGCTCGCCCGACCGCGCCCATACCCACCGGAGACCTGGTAGCCGAGGTCACGGATGGCTTGCAGGACTTTTTCCTGGGTCCATGCGGCCACTGACTGGTTGGCGAGCACCCGTTCCACCGTGGACGAACTCACCCCGGCACGCCGTGCCACCTTGGCGATGCTGACCCGGCTGTGGCCGCGGTTGTCGCCGAGGTCGAAGCCGAGACGCTGGGCCGCTTCTTCCAGCTGCCGTGCGGTGGACGAGCCGACCGACCGGCCGTGGTGCGCCCGATGCGCTTGGCTCAGGCCGACGCCTGCCGTCTCCGCCACCTCGGCCAATCCGGCTCGCATCCGCACGCCGGGACGCACCGGGCCGTGTTCCCGCTTCCGATAACCGGTTTCGGCGATAGCGGCCTCCACCCGCTGTTCGACCTCGTCGGACACTCGCAGGCCGTTGATCACCCGGCTGACCGTGCTGGGAACCACCCCGGCCACCCGGGCCACCTCGGAGATGGTGACCCGGCGCTCACGCGGAACATCGGGCTCCGAGACGATATCGGCCGCCCGCCCCCCGAGATCCACATACGCCTGCAACACAATTCGCCTGGTCTCGGCGGAGCCCTGTCTGTGGTTGAGCGCCTTGGACACGGTGCTTTCGGCCAGCCCGGTCCGGCGAGCTATCGCACCGACCGACGGCCCGCCGACGGGACGCGAAGGCAGTTGGTCGCCCAGTCCCAGAATGCGCACCAGCGCTTCGACTCCGAGGGCCAACTTGTCGGCGACCATGCTGCCGTCGAGACCGGCGCTCGTGGCGATATCGGTGATCGAAATTCGCTGAGCGAACCGCTGCAAGACCACCGTGCGCTGATCGGCTCGGAGGGCGTCCACCGCGGCCCACATGCGCGCCGCGTCCACCTGCGCCAATAGCTGGGACTGAGGAGAATACCGCAGGAAATCGGCCATCCGGCGTTGGAAATCCGGGTACTCGAGCAGGAACTGCTCGAGCTCGAACACCTTCGTGGCAATGTCGACAACCCGTTGCTGGGTGATCTCATGGTTCGCCCGCAGTTCCCGAGCGGCCTGGTTAAAGGTTTCGCGGACGAGGGTTTTGACTCGTCCATGATCACCACCGGTCTGGATCAACAGCAGGTCGACGACTCGTTTGCCGAACCGCCGGTACAGCTGATTGCTCACCCTGGCCACGGCCGCGGCGGCCGTCTCCTTGGCAAGGGCGGTGTCGACGAGGTCACCGAACCCGTTGTCGCGCAGTAGGTGCCGGGCGAAGTGGCTGAACACGGTGACCTTGGCGAAGGAAGAGGCCTCGGCCCACCAGAGGCTGTCCCCGCGCAGCTCGTCGATACCGAGCATCACGTCGCCGGGCATGTGCTCGGCAGGCACGACACGGTGGCGGAGTTCGCCTTGCGGCCGGTTCTTCGCCAAGACGGACTCGAGGTCCGTGGTGCCGAAGATATCGAGAACGTCACCGTCGGGGGTGCGCACCAGGCTGTGGATCGGTTTCCACTGTTCGCCTTCGAGCACATCGATTGTGACGATGTCCCAACCGGTCATGCTGTGCAGTGCACCGGCCAGCTTGTGGCAGTCCCGGTTCCCCAGCAGTTCACGGATCTGCCAGTCCACGGTGTTCGTGGTGATCAGCAGCTCGGAATGCCCACGAGCAGTAGGGCTGTCGAGTGTCAGGCCGATCTGCCCGGTGAAGTCGAGTGCC
The DNA here is from genome assembly GCF_046764875.1 of Nocardia arseniciresistens. Lineage (NCBI taxonomy): Bacteria > Bacillati > Actinomycetota > Actinomycetes > Mycobacteriales > Nocardiaceae > Nocardia > Nocardia arseniciresistens. The sequence goes on along the minus strand of NZ_JBKORD010000003.1, from coordinate 99,819 downwards.
AGCGGACGCCGAGTCCACCCGCGCTGCTTGTCACGATCGACCACCGGCGCCGAGGATGCGCCGCCGTCGGAGGTGCGGTCACCCTCCGGACGAGTCGGCACCGCGGTTTCGGACGCCAGCACTTCATCGGCCGCGGCCACCAGCTCGAGCACTCGGCTACGCGCCGAGGGCTGGGAGCTGTTCTCGGAGCGGCCGAGTAGATCAGCGATCAATCGCCCCATGCGTTCCTGGACGGTTGCGCGGACCGCCTCGGCATGCTGTGCTGCCAGTTCTTCCAGTTCGGCCCGCGCCCGGTCGGTGAGCGGATGTTGCGGCGCTCTGTCGGCACCGAACACAACCCCACGGAACACCGTTCGGACGGACGGAGTGAAGTCACGAATGGATTCGCCGTTGATGCCGACCAGCCGGATCCGCCCGTGGCTGTTGGCAAGTACGAAACCACCGTTGTCAGCGGCGAAATTCCCGCCCGCGACGCTGTAATCGTAGTTGTCGCCGACCGCGATCACCGCGCCGTGCCCCAACGCCTGCAAGGTGCTCACCAAGTCGGCGTGACCGCTGAACTCCTGGGGACGGCCACCGAGCGCGGCGGCCAGCTCGAACAGTGGTGTCCCTTGGTCGGTGGTGTTGGTGGCCAGCTGCCGGATTCCCGGGTTGCCGGTGAGCGCGGCAACGGTCTGCACCACCGCGGGACCGTCGAAATCTTTCAAAATCAGAGCGGGCCAGGTACCGAATTCGTCCATCGCCGCGACGGCCCGATCCAAGCGGCTGGCCTTCTCGCTCTCCGCCCGCACCTTGGCCGTAAGCTCCGACAGCTCGTCCGGAAGTCGGGCGGGCAGTGCGTCCGGATCCAATCCGTGTTCGGCTGCCACCCTGGTCAGTTCGGCTCGGTAGTGATCGAGTTCCAGTTCGGCACGCAGGCGTTCGCCGCTCAACGCGTGTGTACGCCCCAGCCAGTCGGTCGACTGCTGGTATCGGCGCGCCTTCTCGGTGAACAAACTCAGCAGCCGAACACGATCGGGGTCCGATGAACTCGATACCTCGACGTCCACCTCACGCAGCAGCCCGTCAATCGCAGCGGGGGCGAGTCGAGCCGGATCGATGTCCAGACGGGTAGCCAATTCCACTGCTTCGGAATAGCTCCAGCCGCGCCCGATCGCAGCAGCGTAGAGCTCGACGAACTGCGTCAATCGTGGTCGTGTGGAAGACTTCTCGGGTGCGGCCCCCAGGTTCCCTGCCGGGCCGCGGCTCGCCTGCACCTGCGCGCTCTCGAATTCGTCCATCGCCTTGCCGTCGGCATCGATGCCCGCTACGTGGACTTCCGCGAAACCGACCCATCCAGAGACCATCCACTCGTCGACCGCGTCGCCGCGCAGCAAACCGCCTGCGGCGTTGTCGAAGACAACCACCTCGCCGACCGCGAACTCGGGCTCGCCGCGCACCGCTGCGGGCAGGGCATTCATTTTCCTGGCGAAATCTTCATCGACCCTCGCCACGGCGAAGGCGTGGCCGAGGCCCTTACCCGCTGGGTCGACGCCGCCGACCAGAACGCCGCCGAGTTGACGGACGTGCTCGACCATGGCGGTAAGACCGGCGATGCCGATACCGAAATGCTGTTCGGCCCAGCCGATGTTCATGCCCTCGACGAACTCGACCTTGCCGATACCCGACAGGGCGATGGCCTGGTCGTTCACATCCTTCGGGTGCATCGCCACGCCCGCATTACCCGGTGCGGCGTCACGGACGAACCATTGCACCAACGGACCGCAATTGAACGGGCCACCTTCCACCATGCCCGGCTCATGCCGAGTGACGGTCACCCACTTACCGACACCGTCACCTTCCGATGGCAACAGCGCGCGGCGGGCTGCCGGATCCGGCAGCTGTCGCGGGTCGGCCGCAGGCGCGGCGGTCGACTGGGCGGGAACGTCCACACCGAGTGCGGATGCGGCCGCGGCCGCCTCGCTTGTGGCAGGCAGTGATTCGCGACGTTCGTCAGTCTCACGCGACGTTTCGGACTCGGCCGTGTTCGACAGGTCGGATGACCTCGGACGCTGATACCCGGCGGTCGGGTCCGCGCCCTGCACATCCCCCGCCGTACTCGAGTCGCGGCGCGTGCCGAAACCTTCATCGGGCACACCGCTGACCGGCGCATCGGAATCGGTAGACTCGGTGCCACCAGTCGACAACGGGTCCTCGTCGGCACGGTTTTCTTCCCGGTAGGCGACCAGTTGTGCGTCGGCATCCTGCGCCCACATGTGGCGGTGGCCTCCCCGATACAGTTCCGCGCTCAGTGACTCCACCCGCGGACGCGCCGTGTACTTCCACACGACGGCCGCTTCGATGGGATCCGACTGGGCAAGGACCTCGGTCGCCGGCTCGGCGACCCGCTGGAGGGCCGTTATGAAACTCTGTCGCTCGCGTTCCGGCCAATCCGGCAAGTCCACTCCGGGTACCTGCGCCGACAGCGCCGCGAGGAGGTCCAGGACGACGTTCGCCGCTGCGGGCAGCTCCGGCGCGAGTTCCAGCAGCTGCCGGTTCTCTATCTCCCAAAGATTCAGGCCTGCGGTGCTCTGCCGCAGTTCATGGGTCAGCCGCCACACGATGGCGTTCAACTGACGCCCGGTGCGGACCATGTCCCTGTCCGGGAACGGCACACCGACACGGTGCGCGTCCAGTTCGATCGCGGCCCGCTCGAGCAGTGTCCTGAGCTTTGCGATGCCACGCTCGACGACGCGGCATTCGCTGGTCGCCCACGAGGCCAGCTCCTCGTACTCTTGGTCGACGACGTCCCGTCGGTACAGAGCGGCATGGTCGAGGGCGACGGGAACGCCGACCAGCCGCGCGACCGCCTCCGCGGCACTGATGTCACCGACTCCGCCGTGGGACAGGTCCCCCTTTCTCGGCTTGGCCAGTACCTTGCCGATCTTCCGTGCCAGGCGCTCCGGGTTCGAGTCGTTCATGCCCGAGAACCACTGTGCCAGAACGTTGGACATCGCGGCACCGCGTGACCCCGAGGCGTGGGCACGGGAAAGCCAGCTTCGTCCGCTGTCGGTGTCGGAGTCCAACGCCAGCGTGACCGCCTCGCCCAGGCCGGGTATCGCGACCGGGTACCGCTTGTCCCCGGCGGACTTCCATCCGTCCGGCACGGTCGAGTAGTCCGCCCAGGACGGCAACGGCCGTTCCCGAATCGCCATGCTGTAGAGCACGCCCGCGGGATGATCCGACAGCTGCAACTTGGGGTTGTCGCGGGCCATCTTGTACCCGAATTCGAGTATGTCGCCGCGCAATCGGCCCGCGACGACCTCGTCCCAATACGGGAGATCGGATTCCCACGACCAGTTGCGGTGGTTCAGCGCCCACGGGTTGTGGCGTTTCGCCTCGTGTTGCTCCTTCTTCTGGTTGAACTCCTCCTCGCTGCTTTGCCTGCGCGCCGTCTCGTCCGCTTTGGTGTAGAACGCGTCCGTGCCGAGCAGACCCAGCCACTTACGCCACGGGGGCGCGGTCTTACCGTCCTGTTGTAGCGACCAGCACAGCGTCAGGTACTGCGACACCAGCGCGGCGACGGCCTCGTCCCAGGTCGGACGTCGGTACGGTCCCTCTGCCTCGTCACGGGTAATCGACCGGGAAGCCACCGTGCCGTCCGGATGCGCGGTCACTTCCAGGTACTGGATGTCGGTTCCGGGGCGCCACAGCAGGTCGCGGTAGTAGTCGCTGTCCATGGCCAACTCGGTGAGCGCCTCGAGATGCTTGCCCTTCGCGGCGGCGACGACCATCAGAAACCCGATGCCGTCATACGACACGACATGGTGGCTGAGCTTGCGGTGCAGACGCCACCCGTCGCCCGCGCCGCGACTCATCTGCTGATCGATAACCTGACTGCAGGCGTTCTTTTCGAACGACTCGGTCCGGGCGAGCGGCGACGGTTTGGCTGCGGCGGGCAGGGCGGCGGGCACCTCGCTCGGTGCCGGTGCGACCGCCCGACGGTGCGCGGGCAGGTCTTCGGTACCGCCCTGCAGCGCTGCGCGGATCCTGTCCATCGTGTACATGAAGTGGCTGTCCGCGAAATCCATTTCACGAGCGAGGAACGCGGACAACGCATTCTGATTCCTGGAAACACGCACCCCGTAGCCGCTGAAGCCGCCGCTGACCGCAACCGAGGCGTGCCCGAGGGCGCGCACGCCGAGCAACCATTCCTTGTCCTGCCGGAATTCCGGCCGCGTCACCTCGGGCAGCGGTATCTGACGCAGGTAGAGACGCTGCAGCACCTCCGCGGGATGGCCCGGCACCACCATCGGGTCCGCCTCCGCCATCCGGAAGCCGATTCCCATGATGTTGCTGCGGAGCTGACCGACGCGGATCTCGTCTCGGTCCGGAAGGTCGGTCGTCGACTCGTCGTTGACGTGGTTGATCGCGGTCGGATCCTGGCGGAGCGCATCGTATTCCGGCTTCCGCGCGTCATACGCGCCCTTCCGGAACCGGGCCGGCACGTCCTTCTGCTGGTAGAAGCCATCGTCGCCGAGCAGCAGCAGCCAGTCCTCGAAGGGGTCGGCGGTGGTGCCCGCCTTACGGGCCTGCACGTACCCGGCGACCAACGCGCCGCAGGCTTCCTCCCATGTCGCGCGGCGGTACGGCCCCTCCGCCTCGTCACGGGTGATGGGCTCCAGCTCCACCCCACTGTCGTTGCCCCACGTTATCGCCCGCAAATACCGGATCCTCAATCCCGGCCGCCACAGCGCATCGGCGAATTCCTCATGGTCGGTGAGCAATTCGTTCAGCGCCGCCACATGCTGGTCACGCCGCGCCACCACGAACAGTTGGTTCAGCTCCGGGAACCAAGCGACCCGGCCGGTGAGCTGCTCGCCGCCCGGGTTGCGCGCAAGCTCCTCCTCCAGCGCACCCTGCATGGCAGCGGCGACCGGATTCCGGCTGGGCTCGAGCTCGAACGCCCCAGCTTCCGACTCACCGTCCTCGTCGATCAGGTGGACCGGGTTGTCTTCGGCGTCGAGTTCGCCGACGTGGACATCGCTTTCGGCAGGCTCCGGCGAGTTCTCGTTTGTGGCGTGCGGTTTCGACTGCCCGGGCGTCTCGGGCCGTGCCTGCGACCGGAATGCGTGCGCACCCGCGTCATCGGGACCGTCCTCCCCTGGCGGCTCCAGTACATTGCCGTGCCGGCCGAGGGGCTCGGAATCGAGCTGCACCGCGGGTATGCCGACCAGCAATTGATTTACCCGTTCCAGCACCTTCGCAAGCACCGAACCCGAGGCGGTCGGCTGTTGCGGTACCGCGGGGAATCCGGCCTCCAGTACTGCGTCCGTCACGAGGCGGGACTCGGCTATGACGTCGTCGAACTGCTGCCCCGTGACGACCGTGTTCCACAAGTCCTGTCGGTCCATCCCAGTCTGGCGGGCCGCACTTACCAGCTCGCCCAGCTGTCGGCCCAGCTCCAGCAAGCTGCTGCGGCTGTCGTCGGGCAGCTGCTGCTGGGATATGCCCTCCGGGCTGAGCACGAAGGCAATTAGTCCGTTCAACGGGCGATGCGGGATCGGCGGGAAGTCGCGCACGAGGATACCGGCATTGTCGAGCACAATGTGATATCCGCCCAGTGAAACGATCACATAACCGTAACCCGATCCATTGGCGTAGGATTCGATTACACAGGTAATTCCCATGTCGGGCAGGGATTTCCGGAGTTCTTCGTAATCTTCGAAGACTTGCGGGCAGGCACCCAACGCTGCCATCGACTCGAAAGTGTAAGTACCCGATTGTGAGGTACGGCGTTCTATCGGTTCGATCTTCGAATTGCCGGTCAGCGCCAACGCTGCCCTGATCGTCATGGGACCACAGAAATCTTCGAACGGTTCTGTCGAATCGACTGCTCCGGCCCCTGCTTCGAGTTGATCCAGCCGGTCGTCCAACGCCTGGTCGGCGCTTTCCACATCGCGGCTCGCTCGGATAAGCGCATCCTGCAGCTTTTCCGGCTCGGCAAGTGACGGTGGCGTCGACATCACGGTTGCCGCCTCCACTCGGGCAAACACGATGTGGTGCACCAAAACCGCCTGCAATCTGGCGCGGTCGAGCTCGGTCAGCTCGGCGAGGTCCGCCGTGATCTGCTGATGCCGAACCAGCGCATCACGCAGTTCCCGCATCCACCCGGCCCGCGGCTCATCCCCATCGGCGAGCATCGCAAGTGCGGCCAATACCTCTGCACAGTCCTCCGGGCGCAGCAGCTGCTCTCGCCACTCGAGTTTGTCGAAAAGGTGTCGAGCCCGCCGCCATTCGTTGCCGCGTTCGACATCGAGGGCATGTATCCGTACCGCCTGGGATGCGCGCTCCGGCGAAACGACCGGATCCAACGAGAACGGGAGGTTTCCGACCAGTTCGGCCGGGTGTAGCAGGGTGCCGTCGGCGCGCGCAACGATCCCGTACAACTGCGTGGTCTCCGGGATATCCGGGAAATCCGGTTCGAATTCCTCGTAGACCCCGTCGGCGGGATCACTCTTGATAATGATGCCCTTGTAATTGACGAGCGTGAAACGCCGCGGAATCGCGTAGCTCTTGTCCACAACGGCGATCGAAGAACCCGCGGGCAGCGCCTTCAGCAACGCGTCCATCGCGACGTACCCCGGCAGGTGCACCATGCGACCACGCAGCCGGACCTGCAAGCGCTCATCCTGGTCGCTGACCGGGAGACTGTTCTCGGCTGATTCCACTGCGGCGGGGCCGTACATATTCTTGAATGTGCGCACCACCGTGTAGGTGTTCAGCTTGTCGGCTATTTCGTCATCGAGCAGTTCCGGTTCGGCCAGGTCGACCAGACCCTCATCCAACACCAGCGCGACCCGATTCAGCTCGGCGTCGGCGTCGCGCAAGTTTTCGACGAACCGATCCAGTTCGGCCAGCTCGGCGGATTTCTCCTGCCGCAGCACGGCATCCCAATCCCGGATTCCGTCCGCAAGCTGCTGTGCCAGCGTGACCTTCCGGCTCCCAGTTTTGGTGTCGACAGGGATGTCCAGATCTCGGATTCCGTTTGCCAGCATGCTCGCCCAGTAGGTACGCGCCAGCACCGCCTTGTGTAGCTCGGCACTCACCGCGTCCAACCAAGCGTGTGCCTGTTGCAGGTAGTGGTAGCGATACACCGCCTCGATGTGAGCGCGGCGCTGCTTGCTTCGGACCTCTGCCGGAGCGGCCAGCGCGGCAACATGTTCGGCAACAGGACGGGTCGCATCCAAGCGCAGCTTCGCCACCGCGTCCCGGAATTTCTCGGCCGAATCGAGCCGCCACTTGTCCGCACCTCGCTGCAGGTCCGCCAACCTGCTGAGGTTCCCTTTTCGGTAGTACCCGATCCCGTACTGACCGTCTTCATTCGACGGCCAACCACGAGCAAAAGGTGACGCAGGCTTCCGTTCATAGTGATCACTGCGGCCCGGCAACTGTGACAATTGAATGTCCAGCCACCAGCGTAGCCGCGGCAGCAAGGCCCCGAGACCGGTGCCGGCCGCAGCCTTCGGATCCTCGCCGTCGACCCACCGTGTGCCGAGATTCTTACGCGGACCACGATCCACCTGCTCCGCGGGCACGAACTCCACATCCGCCGAACCATCGTTATGGATGACGAGCTCGTGCACATCCGCAACGTCCCCAGCGTCGACAATCCACGCCAGCACACCCGCACCACGCACCGGACGATCCGGATACACGGCCCGGTCGAACACCACGATCTCGTTCTCCACCAACCCCCACTCCGGATGCAACGCCGCGAACTCCGCGCTCACCCGAACAATCGCTGCCGCATGCGAACCCACCACCGCATCCGGCCGCCGCATCAGCGACTCGATCTCCATCCCCACGACGACAGCCCGAACCGTCTCCGAGTCGAGCATGTTTTCGTAAGCCTTCGCCAACCCACCCGAACCGACACCGATCGGCCCATCCGCCCAACCAGCCACCACATCCTGGGCCAGCACAAACCCGCCCAGACCCGACTCGACGACCTCGGGATCGTCGTTGACCGTGACCTGAGCTCCCTCCTCGGAACCCAACGCCTCCTTCACGATTCGCTCCACCCAAGGAGCGCAATCGTTCACACCCTGCTCCAGGTGCCCCGTTACAGCAGGACGTGCCGCGGTGGGATCGCCCGCCACCGTAAGTGGTGAACGCTCGGACCGAACACCGGTCGGCGCCGCCGATGCGGCAGACGGTTCCTCAGAGAGGCCCGCGTGAGCTTCGGCGCCGTAGCCGGGGCGGCCCGGATTCGGGACGTCGCCGTACCGGGCGAGGGCTCGGTCGATCACACCCCGGTACAGCGCGACACGGAAGTCGGGTGCATTCGGGTCGGCGTCGGCGACGAGATCGATGCCGATGATCCGCAGTGCTATCGCCACTTCGTACAGCGAATGATGCTGCGCCACAATGAAGGCGACCACCGCCAAGAGGAAGTCGTTCCATTCGTCACTGGACATCATCGACTTGGCCGGGGCCATGAATCGGAGGGCGCTGCCCGCTACTCCCGCGGTCACCGGGATTCCCCGGGCGATCGCAGTCGCTCGGAACCAGGCGCTCTCGGTGTCGAATTCGACCAGCGCTGTGCCGGGGCGCCACGGCAGCGCGACATCGAAGAGCCGGAAATTCGTAGTCGACACGGCATCCGGACTGATCGGTCCCCGGTCGCGGAAGACGAGCACCCTGTCCACGACGGCATTGCCGGACTTGTCATGCACTCGGCGACCACGGGAGTCATAGGTATAGAGCACTTCGACGTGACCGTGTGTGTCACCCGAGTCGCGCAGCAACTGCTGCTCCAAGACTGTGGCGTCTACCCGGCCGCCCTTGCGCGGCAGCGGATATGCCGCGTCCAGCAACGTCTTGCGCAGCAGTCGCAGTTTCTCCGGAGGAATCGCCGCCAACTCCCGTTGCGACACCGGCATTCCGAGGTCGGCCAGGTTTCGCACCGTGAACGCTCGCCGGCGTTGCGCCTCCGGAGCCCTGTCGGGGCTGGTTTCGCCTCTGCTGCGGTGATATTCGTCCAGATCAGCCTGGGCCTCGGGAGTGTCCAGCGCGAAGTGGCGAATGTCGCGCAGGTCCGCGCCGGTGACCGGGATGCCGGAGTTCGCGGCCGACGCCTGAACCGGGCGCAGTGCCTCGACATCCAATCCCGCTCGACCGGCGAGTTCCTCCCAATCGGGGTTGTTGAAGAGCGTGGCGAGCCCTTCGTTCAGCGTGGTGCCCGCAGCGCTCTGCACCTCGGCGTTGCGAACCAGCGCGTTGAGGATCGCGGACATCAGCTCGCGCAGGTTCCCGTCGCGCCGCAGTTCCTCGAGTGACACCGACCGCGACACCGCACCGCCCCACAGGTCGGGGTCCCGCACGGTCTCCGGCGCACCGGGGACGTTGTAGACGTAGAAGGCGGAATCGATCTGTTCCGGTGTCGCCCATGGGTGCAGCAGTGTGAGCACCTCACGCAACCGATCCAGCATCGCGACCGCCGCGCGCCGCACCTCCGGTTGGTGATACAGCATGCGTACCAGGTAGACCTCGACCTCGACCCGCAGCTGCCGCCAGTTGGTCTCGTCTTCGTCCCACCTCTTCGGGGACAGCCGATACCGGGTCGCGTCATCCGCGGGCTCGGCCCCGCCGACATATCGGTTGTCGAAGTTGCCCGATCGATATCCACCCGGGGGGTATCGATAGGCGACCAGCGGACTCAACAACCACATCCGGAATTCGCGCTGCGGAAGGTCCATCGTGTCCTGGATGAAGGTGTCGTGCGGCGCGAAACCTGTTGATTCCGAAGAAATTCCGACGATCACACCCTGCACCGACGACGATCGACGAGCAGTGCTGAAGAGTACCCGCGGCCACAGCTGTTGCGTCAGCCGCTTCCGCGGCTCCGGAACTCCCCCGACGGCGACGTCGTCGTGGGGGACGTTGCGCGGTTCGCCGGTGCGCGTGCCGACGTCGGAGTGCTGGCCGGTGACATTGCCGATGCGTGGACGGCGCGTCCGGTCGGATGGCGCGGCCGGATCCGATTCGAGCGACTGGTCGGCCGACGTGTCCAGGGTCGTCTCGAGTGGGCGGACCGTATTGCCCTCGGCGTCGAGTTCGATGCCGTGGCTGTAGGCCACCAGACCTGCCGCGTGACTCGGGATGAACTCGCCGATCAGATTGCCGCTGCGGTCGAATTTCAGCAGTTCCCCGTTGTGGTTGACCACGAGGTAGGCGTGCGCGCGGGGTTCGGATTCACCGTCGGATATGTAGGTGTCGATCACCAAAATGCCACGGCGGTGGTTACTTTCGCGCTGCTCTTCGGTGGGGGTGCGGCCGGGTTCGACACCGAGGAGCCTGGCTGCGATTGCCTCGTGTCCGGCCACACCGTGGTCGACCTGCTCACCATCGTCGCTCCGGCGCACCTCGACACCGTCGAGGATGGGGTCGGCGTGCCCGCCGACCAGCCAGGACAGCGCGGCGCCAGGAGTGCCCTCGTAATCTACGTCGACTTCCGGCATGGTGACGGCACGTCGGCCACCGCGCACCTCGTGGTAGTAGTCGTTGGTCGCTTGCCCGGTCAGCGGCGCGCAGCGGCCGTCCTCGGGCGGCGGTCGCAGCGGGGCGGTCGCGGTGTCCTCGACCGGCTGTCCCGCATCCCGCGCGCGGCGGGCGCGCTTGATCCGGGCCGCCTCCTGGTCCGCCTTGGTGTTCGTGCGCTGCGCGCCGAGCGCATCGGCCTCGCGGACCTTGTCGTCTACCGCTTTGTAATCGCGTGCAGCGGTGCTGAGCGCCTCGGCCTCGACCTCCGGCATGGCCCCGTACCAGTCATCCAATGCCTCCTGTGGTCGCGCCACATAGGATTCGATGATTCTCGATACGTCCTCGGGTAGGTCCTCGGGGGCCGCGAACCTGCGCACTACGGCGGTGAACGCCTCCAGTTTCCGCGCCCGTTCCACATCGAGAGCCAGCCGGTCTCGCCCGTCGGCACCCGGAGCCAGGAATGTGGAGGTGCCGTCGGACGGAGGCAGCGACGTCCATGTGAAGCCTTCGGTGAATGCGCCCGTCGCGCCACCGAAGAGATTCCCGGTCTTGCCGAGGCTGCCACCAACAGCGCCCCCGGTAACACCACCACCTATGCCGGTGAATGGTGTATTCCATACACCACCCGATGCGGCGCCGGACAATCCGCCACCGGTGATCGGGTTCCACATCAGCGACTCTGTCATCAACAACGCGATTGTTTTCATCAACGCGTCGTGGAGCTGCTGTTCCAGCTTGCTGAGACTACGGCGGAGATCTGTCAACCCATCGGTCAGATACAGCATCGCGGTCACATCGATATCGCTCTGCGACGCCGCCGACCGAAGTTCCGTCTGGGCCTGCGACAGCTTCGCGCGGGTCTCGCGCAGTTGCCGTGCGAGAACGTCGAGCTCGGCGCGCTGAGTTCGCAGCCGGTGCAACCGCTCCTGCAACGCGCTCAATCGCCTGGCCGCCGCCAACCGTACAGCCGGGGCGTCGTCGCGGTGCGAACGTTGTAGAGCGGCAAGCTGATCCGCCGCAGCGCGCTCTCCTGATTGCGCATCTCTCAGCACCTTTTCCAACATGCCGAGCACGAGGTCGTGGGATTCGGATTCCGCTTTCAGCCTGACGAACTCGCGCGCGATGCGCAGCACCACATCGAATTCGGCCAATTCCAGGACGGCCTCGACCGCCGGAGAACCACCGGCCTCGGGCACCAGCTTGCCCGCCATCTCCTCGATCCCAGCTGGAGTCAGATCGTCCTCGGTGACATCGCTGAGCATGCCCGCCAGCCGCTGTGCCATCGCGGCTCGCCGGTCTTTCAGCTCCTCCAACTGATCGGAGTCCACGGTGTCCGGGAACACCCCGAACCGGCCCCCACGGTCCAGGAGCACCCATTGGAAGCTGGCCCGCAGGTCGCTCGACCGCAGCCGCATCGCGGCCAGCTCCGCGCCGAGCCCGACCTTGGTGTCCGGCAGTGTTTTCGGTGTCGCCCTGCCGAAGACCACCCTCCGCATGTCGGCATCCAGCCGCTCTTCGAGTACGCGCAGTTCAGCTGCCTTGTCCTCGATCGCGCTGATCACGTCGATCACGGGCCGCAGCTGCTCGAATTCCACTGCCAGCGGCTCGATTTCCAGCACTCGGCCGAGATCATTGTCGAGCAGCCGCGCGACCTGTTCGACGGTCGCCGTCGTCAGATCAATCTCAGGCAGCGCGTCGGCCAACTGCATACCCACGGTCGCGAACCGGTCACCCAGGGCCTGCGCCACATCGGCCTTCGGTCGCAATTCCCCAGGCTGCCAACCATGCTCGGGCGCACCGAAAACCTGCTGCGGCCACAGCGGTTGGTCCTGCGCCTGCGCCAGCTGTTCCGCGAGGCGGCCGAGCGCGGCGGCGTCCGCGCTCAGCGCCCGGAACTTCGCTGCGCGCTCACCATCCTGATACGCCTCGAGCAATTGGGCGTCCAGTATGTCGATCCGCTTGATTCGCCCGGCAAGGTAGTCGGACTCCTCGACCAACCTGATCTGTTCGTACAGATCGTTGACCGCCGATTCGATACGTCGCACCATCTCCGGCGGCGCACCCATCGCCGGCAGCTTGGCAAGCTCCGCTCGCACTGCGGCTTCATCGACCAATGTTCCGCGCGGCAGTTTGCCAAGGCCTTCCAACAGCTCGATCAGTTCGGCCCGCCTCAGCGACAACCTGACCGAAACCAAAGCCCCTGGTTCCAAGTCCTCGGCGCGGAAATCGTGCTGGGTCAACAGTTGCGCATGCACCTGTTCCAGCCGTGTTTCGTCGGTGCGGCGCAAGGTGACCAGTGCGGCAGGCAGTTTCCCGTCGGCGGGCTCGCCACCATCCTCCGGCGTCGGCGCTGGGCCGTCTCCCCCTCGGTCACCGCTGCCGCGCCCACCCGACTCGGCACCGTTGTCCCCGTCGTCGTGCCCGTCCGTATTTCGGCGCGAGTCATACGGATTCCTCGGCGCACTGCCATCGGTCGCGTTCGAGGGCTCCAGCTGCACAACCGTGCCGTACCGGTCGATCACGATCAGCTCGCGCAGCCCGGCGATCGGCCTGCGGCTCAACTCCCGCGCCAGTTCATCGGTACCGACCCCGGCCTCGACCAGGTCGACCACGATCCGTTCGACGGACCTGCCCGTGACCGTGTGCTCGAGCCACGAGCGCAGCGCCCGCAGGCCGGACACCGGCGGCGCGACGTGCGCGAACTCCTGTCCGTCCACGCGCATGCTCGAGCCGAGTTCGACCCGGAAACCGCTCTGGGACAACAGGATCGCCGAACTCTGCTGGGCACGGGCAAGCTGCTCGGTCAAGCCGACCGGCAACCCGACCGGCAACACGGTGCGCGCCCCGACGGCCACGCCGCGGACCCGGCCCTCCGGTGCCGAACGAGCGATGACCGCGGCGCGATCACGGCCTTCGACGAACCGCTTCGCCGCGCCAGGGTTCCGTTCGACGACGATCCCGAGGACTCGTCCCACTCCCTTGCCCGACCACTTGGCCAGCCACTGCCGCACCTCTGCGTCACCGACCCACCGCTGAACCTTCCCAGCGACCTTCTCGAAAACCTCGACTCGGCCGTCGGCCCGCATCCGCACACCGAACGCATGCGCACCCGCGGCACCGAACTCCATGACACCGGCCACCGCCCGACGCCTGCTCAGGTCCGTGCGGGCCGCCGGCTCATCCACCAGCCGCACCACCGCGGCCAACCCGTCGACGCCGAACCCGAAACCACCCTCCTCCCACTCCAGTCCGACGCCGCGCGCGATCGCATCCTCATACACCCCGTACTGGTCGATCTCCGCCGAATCAGCCAAGCCCGGTCCGCGCGCCGCACCGATCTCGTCCTGGAAGTCATTGATGAAACCGACCATCGCGGGCGCGCAGTTGAACGGGCCGTCTCGCAACACATCCGGAAGTTCGAAACCGGCTATCTCGCCGAAGACTTCGCTGCCGCTCTCGGCAGTCGCGGCCGACACGGGCGCGGCAGCAGCACGGTGCACACCATCACTGCCACCGATCTCCGGCGATGCTGGTATCTGCGCCCCCTGAATCCCGGTGACATTCGGCAACACATGCCCCAAATGCCTCATCGCCTCGCGGATCCGCGTCAGATTGGCCGGTATCGTCGGCGGCAAGCCACGCAGATAACGGCGGACCGTGGCGGTGCTTACCCCGGCTCGATCCGCGACATCCTGTACCGCGGCCATCGACATGTTCCGCGATGCCCGTTCGATGGGATCGGCCGCGACCACGGAATCGACTGAGGGCGTGGCGAATTCCTGCCAGCTAACTGCCAGATATCGGTCGATGAGGTCGACGAGCTCGCCCAACTCGGGAGAACCCAAATCCTCGGCCATTCGCCGCAGGTCGCCCAACGGCTGCTCCGGGTCTGCCGCTACCGTCAGATCGCTCAACTTCGATACAGTCAAAATCTGTCGCAGCTGGTTGTCCAGATGGTCGGCGTCGGCCGACAACTCCGCCTGCAGTGACAATCGCAATATGTCGCGCGCCTCGGGTGCCTCCTGTTCGACTTCATACATCGCCAGAGTGTGCAGCTGGATGTTCGCCTGCACCCGCAGCTGCCCGCCCAGCCATTGCGCAACCCGCGCCGCGACGTACTCAGCCGACCGGGTGTGCACCATTTTCCGCCAGCGCGCAGGTGTCAGCGCCCGCAGCTGCCGTTGGAGGGTCTCCACCGTCTGACGCAGCACTACCTGCGTCAGCTGCCTCGGTTCCAGTCCCAGCCGCTGCGTCAGCTGGTTGATCAACTCAGCATGCCGCACCTCTCCGGACCGGTGCTCCGAACCGCGGTCCGACGGCGCGGACTGTCCGACCCGCCGCTTCCCCACGTCCGGCCCTGCGGTTTCCCCGGGCAGTTCAAGGACGTTGCCGACGCGATCGAATGCCACTACCCACACTCGATCGAGCTTCTTCACATCGGTGTCCGGGTACTGCCCGGTGGTGTCGTTACCGACATCCTCGGGCTGGATATGACCGTTTTCGCCATCCGCGTCGCATTCCCAGACCAACTGGAACACATGCGCGCTCACCCCGAACCGGTCGGTCAGCTTCGATGCGTGGAACACGTGCGCCGTTGCGCCGTTGCGGTCTGCCGGGGGCATCCGCGAAATCATCAGCCGGAAGGCCTGCTCGACGATCCGGGTCGGACGGTCGGCGAAGAACGGGAAGTGTTGTGGGCGAGCGTTGTTCGCCGATTCGGCGTACTTGCCGATTGTCATGCCGGATAGCCCGGCCTGCACAACCTTGACGTTCGGGTTGCCGGTGACGTCGCTCAGCCGCTGGAGGTTCTGCGTTCCGCACCGGTTGATCTCGTGGGCAGTAGGGCCCGGGAAATCGGGTGCCGGGACCCCGGTGCTCCTATCGCTATCGCCGAATTTCCAGTTCCGAACACGGTTTCCGTCGTCGGTTGCGACGTCGAGTTCCCGAGCGCCGCGCGGACCGGAAACTTTCACGCTGTAGTTACCGTCGAGGCCTGCCAGTGGCTTCCACAACACGCCGGCGACTCGCTCGGACTGCGGCCCGCCTGCCACCAGCTCGGTCGCCAGACGCAGCGCCATGTCAGCCCGTGCCGGGTCATCCTGTCGCAGCGGCATTTCCACCGTTACTGTCTCGTCCCGGCCGGTTCCGACCTGGACAGTCAACAGTGGTTCGCCCTGGACGGTGACCTGAATACGGTGCGCACCGGCGACCACCGCCACGTCATCCAGCCGGGCGCCGTCAATGTTGAGCGCGGCGTCCAACACCCGGACAACCGCATCCCGGGTGGTCTCGTCCACACCTGCAACCGCATCCGAAACCGCCTGCAACCGTTGCGCATCGGACGGGCGATGGTCGGCGTCCAGCGCGGCGTTCAGTTCGGCGCGCAGACCATGCAGCCGCTCCTGCCGACCGTGGACCTCGTCGAAGAACGCAACCAGCCTGCGCAACTCCTGGAACCTGGTGGTCAGGTCGGCTCGGGCGCTCTCAGCCCAGGCCTTGTACCGTGCCGCTTCCCGCTCCTGTTCCCAGATCGCGCGCTTCCGTTCGTCTTTCGGCGCGACCACGGAATCCAGCACGAAGTCGGTGAGCGCCCGATGATCCTGCGGAGTCGGCGCCCACTGCTGCTCCAACCACGCATCGCTCAGGGGCATCGGATCCTGGCGCAGCAGTGCTGCCAAGGACCGGCTCGTCTTCTTCAGCTCTCTGCGCAACCGGGCTTCGACATTCCCGCCGACCGGAATGTGCTCAGGAACAAGACCGTGAGCCGCCAGCGTCGACTCGACCGGGCGGGCGCGGACCGGTTCCGGCAGTTGATCCCGGCCCTCGATGACCGCGACGGCCGCGGCGATCTCATCGACCCGGGCAGCCTTGGCGGCCACCTGCCGGAACTGCTCGGCCGTGCATTTCCCCTGCCGCAGCCTCTGGTAGGCGTCGAGCAAGTCATGTTCCAGCGCGGTGAGCTGGCGCACCAGTTTGTCGTTGCGCTCGGCTTCCTCGACCCGGACCATCAGCTCGTAAGGCTGTTCGAGCGCCTCCACGAGCTCGTCGTCCAGCACCCGGTGCTCGGCGCGCAACGTGGCGGCTGCCTGCTGCATTTGCCGCGCGGTGACCACGTCTTCCTGACGGAACCCCTTGCCGAGCAAGGCTTTCAGGGCTCGGGCCTGCAACGTCCGCAACGTGGTCCGAGCAGCGGATTCCGGGTCCAACAGTTCCGCGGACATCGGATCGGCCCGCATCCGCGCCGCCGCCAGTTCGCACTGGCGGCGCAACAGGACCAGCGGCGGGCTGGACTCGGTCGAGTCCGCATCGTTCACGCGCCGCAGCGCGGCATCGGTGAGCAGTCCGGTGATCACGGTGCGGGTCGCGGTATCGAGGCCGCGCACTCGCGGCAGATGCATGCCAGCGGTCGCGGAGGCGTTGCGGCCGATACCGACTTGGACGGTCAGCAACGTCCCGGCCTGGTCGAGGACGGTGATCCGGTGGACCCCGCCGATGACCTCCACCGCTCCGAGCCAGGAGCCGGGATAGTTCAGCGCATCGTCGAGTAGCCGGGCAACCTCGGTCCGGGTGGATCGGCTGAGCTTGTCCAGCGCGTCCAGCGCCTCCTGCATCCGGGCCTGTGCGGCGGTCAGTGGCCTCGCGACCGATTGTCCGGTCGGTTTCCTCCTGTCGACCGGGCCACGGTCGGCGGGGGTCGTGTCGGATGCGGCGGCATCCGCCTCCACGGAGCGGCCATCACCGCCCGCGGGCCGGTCGATCAGGTCCGCTCGCCCGGCGATCCAGTGCTCTTCGCCGCGGGGGAACAGTCGGGAGGTGCGTCGGCTCCATTCCTCGACCGGTTCTCCGTGGCGATCGAATTCGATGGCGTCCACGCGGCCCACACCGTCGGCGGTGCGCGCCACCCACGCGTCCACCGCCTCGTCACCGACGATCCAGTTGTCTACCGCCTGCGGGTCGGCGGTGTCCAAGACCGCGATCTCGCCCACTCGGTTCTCGAGGACGGGGTAGGCGGCCGCCAATGCGTCGGTGACCTGCATGATGCCGATGGCGTGGTGGCCGACCTGACGGGCTTTCAACCTCCCCGCCTCTTTGACCGGCTGGACTACTTCGAGCACCCCCGCGACCATGCTCCGGTGGCCGAGGCGCACCACCCGCACCGCTATTTCCAGGCCCTCGGCGCCATACCCGTAGGGATCTTCGCGCCAACCGGCACGCAACGCGGTCGCGTATTCCTCATCGGTCTGACCGTCCATACCCGATTCGACGAGCACCGGCCGAATCTTGTTCGCGTGGGCACCCAACCTGATCTTGGCTGCCAGTTGCACGTGGGTGGCGCAGTCGTTGTCGGTGGCCTCCATCAGGTGCCTTGTCAGCGACTGGAGCACCGGTTTGGGCGTGAACGCTTCGTACTGCGACACCGTTCCGAAGTCGGGCAGGGTGTCCACGACCGGTTCGACCCGCAGTGGGGCAGCGACGCCATAGGCGCGGAACCGCTGACCGTCATAACTCACCCGCTTCAGGGTGATATCCAGGTTGCGTTGCAGCACAAACCGTTTGCGGGTGGGATGCCACAGCGCCATGGTTCCCGCCGGCACCCGGACGAACAGTTGATCCCCTTCCCGCAACCGATCCCCGGCGGCTTCCGCGATCTCCGCCGTCGTGTAACCGACCTCCCACAGCACGGCCTCCCGCATCAGCCACGGCTGGTCGGCTTCGAGGTCGTCACCCGCGCGCAATGGCAGCAGCAGGATCATGTCCCGCTCGAGCGGCTGCGCGGCGACCAGGCCATCGACGGCATTGATCATCGACAAGGCCGGATTGTCGGGTGCTCGCTGATCCGCTGCGGTGGAGAGCACCCCGTTCGGGACGGAGAAGCCGTTGGAGGCATCGGTGTTGCCGAAATCCCAGGCCGTGATGAGCTGACTCTTCTGGTGGGGGTCCATCGAGTCGAACTGTGATTCCCACACGCTGTCGGCGTAGTCCAGCGCATGCGCGGCGCTATCGAAAGACATTGCGCCCTGCGATATTTCGGCCAAACCGAGGGCGTGCTGGGCGTGCTCGGACAACTCGGCGTAGGTCGGGTTGTCGGCCATCGGCACGGCTTCGGTGGTGTCGAGGGCGCCGCCCGTTTCCCGCTCCAGGCGAGCCACACCGTCGGTGACCTCCGCTGCCGAGGCGTATCCGAGTCGTTCGGCGACCTTCCACACCCGCAGCCTGCTGCGCGGGTCGAGATCGACCGGTTCGTTCCGCAGTACCTTGACGGCCGCACTGCGATCCACACCGGCGAGCAGCGCGATATCGCGTTGGGCAGCCAGGCCGGCGTAACCGAGTGCGGCGGTCACCGGCTCGGGGGCGACGGTCGAGCTCTCGGCAACCGGCGGCTGGAATTGCGTCAGATCCAAGCCCAGGAACTGCTGGGTCAGGTCGAGCAACTTCTGGAACTCGTTGGGGTACTTCGTGTACCGCTGGAATCTCCGCAACGCGGCATCGACGTCGCCGACCTGCGAGTCGGCGGAATCCGGCCGCAGTTCGGCAAGCCCGAGTGTCTTCGTCAATTCCCGCCGCAACTCTTCGGCCGTGGCGTTGTGTGTTCGCGCGGAAGGCTCGGTGGCGATCCGGTATTCGTGTTCGATGTGCTGAGCGATCCACCGCGCCACCATCTCCGGCCGCCCCAGTGCGGCGAGACTGCTCCAGTCGCTGTGATCGAACTGCGCCAACTGCGTACCGACGATCCCGATCGCCCGCCGCAGCCGATCCTGGGTGAGCATCTGCGCGACAACACCGATCTGGTTGCCCAACGCCTGCGCCAGATTCCACGCCTGCGGGCTGCGTTGCTCCGCGGTGTCGGGGAATCGGTCCTCCGGGCGGGCACCGATCATGCGGCGCTGCGCCAACCCGACAGGCTGGCGGCCGTGCAACGGGATCTCCGGGTCGCGGGGGCCGTCGAAAACGATGGCGTCCACATCACCGACACCGACACCCGCCGCCTGCACCCACGCATCGATCGCGGGGGCACCGATGATCCAACGACCCTCGACCGCACCGGGATAGCCGTTGTCGTGAACGACGATGTCGCCCACCTCGACCCGGCCGCGCAGTTCCTGGTACTCCTCCCGCAACTGCTGCGTGACCCTGACCACCGCGAACGCATGATCACCGAACCGGCCGAGATTCATCACCCCGGCGATCGCGTGCTTACCATCACGAACTTCGGCCACCGCCGCGGCCAAACCCGCCACACCCACACCCAGCGGCTCGGCACGGAAATCCGCGTCCAGGCCCGCCGCGAATGCCACATCCGACATGCCCCGAGCGCGAAGGGTTTCGTCATTCACCGACGCCGGACGCATCCGCCCGGCGGCCGGACCCTCCAGCACCGCGTGAATCACGTTCTGCACCAACGCACCACAGATCTTCGGCCCGGTGCCCGCGAGATGGCCCGCTACGGCAGGCGGACGCTCGTAGTCGGCGACGTCGGCCACCGTCGGATCGACGACCGGCGACGGGATCGGGTCGGTCGCTGCCGCGGCGGCCAGCTGGGTGGTCAGATCCGCGTCGAGTTGCTCGAACTTTGTGATAGCGGAGTGGTATTCCGCGGCAGCGGTGATGAGCGACTCGAGCCGCACATAGGTCTGGGCGGCGGGTCGGGCGCGCTCAGGTAGCAGGTCCTGATCCAGCAACTCCGCAACCCGCTGGGTGGTCAGCTCTTCCCGAGCCAGACCGAGGTCCGTCAGGTCTTGGTCACCGAGGAGGGCATGCAGCTGGCGCAGGGCCGGTTCCTGGTGATCCGCACGCAAGACCGTGGGCAGCTGCGCGGGCTCGGCAAGATCATCCAACGACGACAGTTGGGCGTCTCGACCGAGACGGTAACGGAGTTCCCTGAGATCATCTCTGCCGGCGCTGGCCTGCCGCCACTCCACGATCAGTTGTTCCAGCTCGTTCGCAAGCTGAGCGAATCGATAGGCGGGTTCGACCAACGCGCGGTGCGCTTCGACGATCTCCAACATCCGCCCGAGGCTCCGGTGCCTGCGGACCGCTTCGAACTCGGTGCTGCCAGGACCGGTCGGCTCGGTGCGGGCGTGCAGTCGGCGCAGCGTGTCACGTCGGGTGAACGCCTGCGCCAAAGCGTCACGGTCCGCGGGGAACCGGGCCACATGTTCGCTGCGGGCGAGCAGGAACTGTTCGAACAGGACCCTGCTGTGCGCGGCGATCCGGCAGCGCAGGGTGACCATGCCCTCGATGTCGTGCAGCCTGCGACGATCGGCGACGAATACATCGATATCCCGCAACAGCGCGTCGACCGGGAGGGTCGCCGCGGTATCGGATCCGTCGAGCTGCCTGCGCATTTCGACCAGCTGTTCGCGTGCCCGCAGCAGGTCGGTCGGGTCAAGCCCCTGCGCGGGAGTTCGATCCGCCAGACCGCGCGCCAACCGGGTGATGGTGTCGGCATTCTCGTTGCGCAGCTGTGTCAGCTCGGGACCGATCTCCACCGGATAAGGCAGGTTCCGGGCCGTGACCTGGCCGAGAAGCCTATTGATCTCGAAGTAGCAGATTTGGATCTGGCGCTGCCGGTCCTGCTCCGCCTCGGCCGCTGTGATCAGCTGCCGCAAAGTCTCGAATCGCGTCGCGGACTCGAATTTCATTGTCGCCTCGACGGCGTCCAACGCATCCAGCTCCGAGTCCTGCGCCGGATCCGGACTCAGAACGGCCAGGTCCGATGGCGACAGCTGTGCCGGATCGAGGCCACCCAGCACCGATCGCAAGCGGTCGCTTACTTCGATGAGCTCACTGCGCCATTGCGCCACCGCCTGCTCCGATTGCAGGGGCTGCCAGCTGTTCCAACCGTTGTCCTGGAGCGAGATCGGCCCACCCCGGACATCCGCGGGCAGTGCGGTCACGGTGTTCTCGAGGTCCACCAGTTCCTGGTGAATACTCTCGATCCGGTTGGTGACGTCGACGGCCGATCCGAAGGAACCATCGGCGAGCAAGCCCTGTTCTCGCCACACGTACCCCTGGTGCAGCAGGCCTTCCAACACATCGAGCTGCGTCAGGCTGACACCGGAGGTCCGGGCCCGACCCGGCTCATTCTGGCGATGGAGTTCGACGGCCAGTCTTCGGCGGACCCGGTTCAGTTTTTCGATCTGCTCGGCCAGTGGCGCGGGCAGCACCGTTTCGACCGGCGCGACAGACGGCGCGGCGGCAGGCGCCCGGCCGCCCCGCGCTGGATCCAGCAGCCATCGCACCGATTCCCCTGGCTGCCACGCGTAGTCGACCATTATCTCGTCGTTCAGCGCCGAGGCTACGAAGTCGTCCGCGCCATCCACCGCGATCAGTCGGATCAACGGTTGACCCGGCGCTTCCGGGCCGGTGGCCAGGTGCTTGCGCGCTTCGATGAGGCTCGCGAGCTGCCGAGCCAGCCGGTGCGCGTCGGTGCCGTGCCAGGTCAGCACGGCGTTGTCCTCGACCCGGTGATCCCGCTCCAGCTGGTGTCCGACGGCCCGATGCAGACCGACTCGCAATGTCTCCGGCGTCGGCGCCTGATCGGACACGAAAACTGTTATCTCCATGGCAGTTTCGGTGTCACCGATCGCCACCGACGCGCACCCGGCCGCAGCACCGATCGGCAATTCGAGCGGATGCAGTACCTCGTGAGTGGTATTCGTCGCCCGGTCCAGGGTGTCCACCCAAGCGTCCAGGCTCGACTTCACCGCACTGCCTGGTTCCCGCAATTCGGCGAACTCGCGCTCCAGGCGCTCCTGGATCACCTGTGTCAGCAGCGTGCGCAGCACAGCCTCGGACCGGTGTTCGCCAACGACGCCGTCCGCTGCCGCGACCAGATCCGGCCGGGCTCTGGTGAACGCTGTGCGCTGCTCGGGAGTCCACTGCGCCCATCGCCGGGCTGCCTCGGGCACCGACAGCTCCGGATCCGCGATCAGCCGCTCGTTGGCCGACGCGAATTCCATTTCCGTGGAATCGGGTTCATCCTGCGAGTCGAACAGCTCCGGAAGTTCGTCGAGCCAATCGCCGCGGGTGGTCTGGAACTGGTGAACTTCCGCAGCCAACCGACCTTCGCGCCGTGCGGCGTCCACCACCGCGGCGCCCTCATCCTCGCCGACCAGCGTGACGTGCCGTGGGGTGGCGTCATGGTCGGGGTTGTCCTCGTGCCAGACCGCCGCGTCGGCGACGATCCGCCGGGCCACATCGTCACCGTCTACGCGCGCCTGGTCCACAGTGTGTGGCATTCGGCCTCGGACCGCGCGCTCCGCGTCCACTACCAACACCGCGAGCATCGCGGTCGGTGCGTCACCCTGACGTTCAGTGCCGAAGAGGTCCATGGCCTTTACGGCGGAACTTTCCAGCATCCCCCGGATCCGTGCGGTCATCGGCACGTGGACGATTCGGTTGGTCGCCTGCTGAGCACCGTAGCCGAGCACCGCCCGCCCCCTGGTGCGGTCGTCGAACGGACGCGGCAGCGACAACACCGACACCGACGGATTCCCGGCCAACCGCAGCGCCCGGCCTTCGGCTTGCACTACCGCGCGATGCACCTGATCGAGCTCGAAACGCAGCTCGCTATCGCCCGTACGTTCCGCCCAGGCCCGCAGCCGCGCCAACTCCGCCCGGTTCACCTCATCGCGCACCTGCCACGGAATACCTTCCGCCTCACCGATGACATCCGGATGCAGCATGATCAGCGCACGCTTCTCGGCATCGCCGCAGTCCAACCACAGCTTGCGGTTGACCAGCGCCTTCTCTCGCGCGTCGTCGAGGTCGGCGGAGGCAAGCATGTCCGACACATGCGCCAGCCCTGCCCGATCCAACACCCCGCGCACCAGCACTTCCGCCGGCGCGGACGGGTCGGCAACGGTGGCGGCGTCCTGCGCTACTCGCTGTGCGTCATCGAAGGCTCTATCCGCCTCGTCGAGCTCGACGTTCAACTCAGCCAATTCCCGCACGACGTCGAGGTGTTGGCGCAGCAGCTCCGCCACCTGGTCGATCTGTGGTCGGCGGTACTGGTTCTCGGGTGCGGCGCGCAGTTGCGTGAGCAGCTCGACAACCCCTGCCTCGGTGTTGAAGTCGTAGTCCGGGGCCACCACCAGACCGGCGAGTTCCATATCGATCCGGTGCAACAATGACCGCCGCACCACATGCTTTTCGTCGAACCTCAGCGCGAAAGCGTGCCGCATTGCCCGCTTCGATTCGGACATCGGATCGGAAGCTTGCCTCGTGGCGTCGAAAACTATTCCCCTTGTGGACAGCACTTTCGACTGTTGTTGCGGCGGGAAGTCATGGACGACGACACCGTTCCAGTCGATGACCACGAGGCGGCCGTCGTCGTTGGTGACCACATAGGTGTGTGCGTCCGGAAGGCCGTTTTCCCCGACAATCACATCGGTGACCACCACCAGACTGCCCGGTCCCAGGTCGGTCAGGAGCTGCGCCACGGCCGTGGCGTCAGCGAAAGCCCACTCCTCGGCCCCCAACGCGACGGACAGCTCGAGGGCCGTTGTCCCATCCCCATCTCGCTCCAGCAAGCGAATGTTCGGGTTACCGGTCAGCGCCTTGGCCACCATGGTCGCGGCGGGCATGCAGAAGCTGGGCATCGAGTCTGGGAGATCTTTGCGCCGGTAGGCCACAGCGTCGGAGATCTTCCGGTCCAGCCGTGCCACCAGCGCTTGCGCCTGTGACAGGGCGGCGGCGCGCGCTTCAAACTCGGCATCGCCGCTGCGCGTAGTCGCACCGTCGGCGCCCCAACCGAGTTCGGCGGTCCGGAGCTGGAAGTCGGACCAGTGGCGGTGGCAGTCCAGCACGGCCCGCAACCGTTGGGCGTTCAACTCGTGCAATCGGTCGAGTTCTTCGGTGAGCCGCTGGTGGTGTCGCAGCGCGGTCCACAGTTGGCGTTGCGGATCGGCCTCATCGAACGACGCGGTCTTCTCGAGCTCACGCAATGTGTGCGCCCGCACTGCCGGATCCGACAGATCCACCTGGCGACCGGCCAGTGCCGCTGCGGCTTCCGCTTCGGCCAACTTCTGTCCTCGGTCGAGCGAGATGAGATACATCAACCGGGTATCCGCGTGCCGCCGCCCCGGCGCCGGCAAGTTCTCCGATTGCGGAACAACGGGATTCGCGGCGTCGTTCGGATGCACCGGCGTACCGATGGAGTCGTATACGACCGCGTACATCCGGGTGTTGTCGAACTCCGCGCTGTAACTGGGTGAGCGGTAGTCGGTTTCGGCGCTGAACTCGGATACGTCACCGACATCTCGGGCGACCTTGACGAGGGTCTGGTCCTTGTTGGTCACCGTGTAGCGGATGCTGGAGCCGTCGGGTTGCCATTCGACAACCAGTGCCGACGCATTCGACCCGAGCCCGATCAGCGTCTCGGCCAGGGTTTTCGGCCCCGGCACCCGCAACAGTCTGCCCCGTGCATGTGTTTGCAGCGCTGTGTCGGGCAACGCCGCGATGGTCCCGTAGTCGCCGACATCTACCGCGTCGTAGCCGTAGAGGTCGGCGAGTGACTGCAAAGCGGCGGCTCCGTCCGCACCAGGCCACCAGCCCGCTATATCGGCCCGCGCGGGCAGCACACCGGGATCCTTCAGTACGGCGGCCAGCTTCTTCTCCAGCCCGCGGACCTGCGCAGCAGCCTCTCGCAAGGCGCTCGCCGCGTTTACCAGGTTCCGCAGCTGTTGTGCCGCGTCGAGGTCGCCGTCGCGCTGCAATCGGTCCGCCGCGGAGGTCATCCGCCGGCCCTGCCACCCGGTGTCGGGCACCTCGACACCCGCCTGTACGGCCAACTTCCGGGCCTCGGCGGCCCGCGCCACCCACGTCACCAACGCGGTGGTGTGCCGACTGCTCGCCACATCCAACCGATGACGAGCCTCGTCCGCGTAGCCGTAGCGGCGGACCTGGTCGATCAGCGCGGACCGGCTAGCGGCGTCGGGAACCTTGTCCGGCTCGGCCTCGAGCCGACGCAGCACCTCGTCCACCGGCAACTCGCCCGCGGCGAGTATCTCCACCGCGAAGCGATAGCTGCGCCGCAGATCGCCGAGTTCCGCACGAGCGGCCCGCCGTCGCCGAGTCAGATCCGCCACCCGCAACGCTTCCGGCGGCGCGCCGACCCTGCCGGCCAGGCCGATACTCGGCCGCTCGTCGAAATCGACTACCGCGTCAAGGTTTTCATCGAACTCGATGCCCTTGATCTCGGGGTTGCCACCGGCGGCAACCCGTTGCATCCAGGCTGCGATCGCCTCGTCGCCGACGATCCAGCCGCCGTTGCGGAGTGCTTCCGAGTCGGCGTTGTCGAACACCGCGACATCGCCTTCGCGCAGCTGTGGGTTGGCCGCGGCCAGCGCCTTGGTGACTCGCATGACGGCGAAGGCGTGCGCGCCGATGGCGCCGTGATCGATCACGCCCGCGACCGCGCCACGGTCACCGGCGCGCACCGCGTCACGATCTCCCACCGCAGCCAGCGCCGCTCGCAATCCCTGTGCGCCCCGACCGAATGGCCGCTCCCGCCAGCCGGCGGCCAGGCCACCGGCGAAGGACGCGTCGGTCATCCCGTCCAGTATGAGCTGACCGGTCAATCGTGCGGGATTGACCCGAGATCCCTTGTCGCCCAATAGCTGCTGGAATTTCAGCTGCACTTCGCGACCGCAGATCTTGGGGGGCGGACCGGACAGGTCCTGCGGCACTGCCACGAGCGTGGGTGCACCCAATCGTTCCGCGAAATCCGCTCCGAACCGGATGTTCTCGACCGGCTTTTCGGTCTCGATGCGGCCCGGCCGGCCGAGGTCGGTCGGCACCGAGGCCGGGTCGGCAGCGGTGACCGCCGCATCGGCCTCGGTCACCGTCAGCCCGACGTAGGCCACGCTGGTTCGGCCCCAGATGGTCAGGGTCCTGCTGCCCGGCACACCCGATATCGATACGTGCACGTCTCCGGAAACCGCGGTGGCGGTGGTGAGAAGGTAGCGATCGACCGCGTCCATCGCGGACTCGAGCGCGGGCGATGGCATCCAGTCCGAGATCAGTCGCCGGATGGCCTGCTCCAACGCCGCGACACGCTCCGGCCGACGAGCATCGAGCCGAGTGGACACCTCCGTCGTCGGCGGTTCGGAGACCACCATCCGCACACTCGCCTGGGCAATGCCACTATCGGCGAACAGGTTCACCCGGTACACCACGCGCCCGGATTCGTCGCGTTCGGTGCGTACTTCGTCGGTCAGGTGCAGTTCGGGGTCGGTGGCATCCAGCACCGCATCGATCGCGGATGCTACCGAAGCCCTCGTGTCGGTAGCGATTTCGGTGAGACCGGCAAGCAGCGCACGGGTTCCGTGGAAGTCGGCGGTGCTCGGCTGAGGCGGATCCAGGTGCGCCGAGTCGACCGGAGTGAAGATGCTGAACCAGAGCACCTTGCGGTACGGATCCTGCTCGCCGGGAGCGAGCGGATATCCACCGAGCCGATCCATCGTCTTGCGGACGACGAGCCGTCCCCGGTTCCGCTCCAGCGGCCGGTTCTCGGCAGTCGGCGCGGCGGGCGCTTCGCTTTCCTTCGACAGCAGACCATCTGCCAGCGACAGATCGAAGCCGGGTAACTGCTCGTCCGCCGAGAGATCACCGTCTGCCAGCGACAGATCGAAGCCCGGCAGCTGCTCATCGGCGTCAGGATCTTCGATCGACTCACCCAAGCTGGCCAGGAGCGCGTCGATCATCTCATCCGTGCTGGCGTCGTCGGCGTGCGCTTCCTGCTGGCGCTGCTCCGGCGTTTTCGCGGCGGCGGGCAGCGGCGGCGGGAAGTGGGTGCTGACATCGAGGACTTCCACCAGCACTCGTCCGGACGATCTGGTGTTCCCTGGTGTGTCGATCACGGTCGCGCGAATCAGCACCTGGCCTTCGGTGTGGTTCAACGCATTTCCGCCCCACTCGGACAGTGCCCGACGAGCGTCTTCGATCTTTTCCTCTGGAACCCCGTGTTGCTTCAAGAGCGCGACCAACCACGCCCGAGCCCTCGCGGCCTCGGCGTCCCGGACGTCGGCGCCGACTCCCAGGAGTAGTTGAGCGCGCTTGCGACGACGCGGATCCAGACCGACGGCGGGCCGCTCGAAGAACTCGATGCGGAATGTATCGCTGTCGGCTGTGGACTCGAGCTGCCATCGTTGTGCCGTCTCGGTCAATGCCTTGGTCGCCGCGATCGTCGACGCGTCGGACAGCGCGACGTCGGTGACGACGACGTCGACCGAGGCTTCCCGACCACCCGCAGTGCCCTGCACTCGCGGCCGGATCGTCACCCGCGCCTGCGTGGTATCGGCGAACACCGCGTCAACGACGGTCCCCACCAGCGCAACGGCGGCAGGTGGCTGCCGAGCGGAACCTTCGTCCACCGCTACCGACGGCGTCTCGGTGGCCTGCGGGTCGCTCCAGCCATACCAGTGCATCAAGGCGGCGCACTCGTCGAGCACCTGCTGCCGACTCTCTCGCCAAGCAGTGCGGCTCAACGCCCGCGGCGTAACCGCTTCGATCGCAAGCTCGGCAAACGCTTGACTGTTCGCCCGGTGGGATGCGGGCAGATCCTCATCGACAGTGAGCCCATCGAACGGCCGCATCGTCTCGGACTCGACCGTGGTGTCGGCGTCGCCGCGCCGCGCGAAAATACGTTCGTTAACCCACGATTCCTGAATCTGCGCGGCCACCAACTCGATTGCCAACGGCGCGGCCAGGTCGACGCCCGCGTCCCGCGCCGACAACGCGATCCGCAACGCGGTCCTGGCCTGGGTCGAGTACACCTGCTGGAAATGTTCTCCCAGGCCATCGAACGACACGTTCGCGATGTCGATCTGCGCGCTCTCCGGTGTGCCGCTCCGAATCTTCGAGCCGTCCGGCATCCGCCACTGCGGGGTATAAGTGTTTTCGGATTCGCGGAACTGCTCCCGGTAATCCTCGTGCGCCTGGGCGGCGATCTGAAGGCACACCTGGTTGAACTGCGCACCGAGCCCAAGGGTCTCGTCGTGCGCGGGCTGTTCGATGTCGGTGCGTTCGCCTTCGACTCGACCGACACTCCTGCTCAGCGCGTACGGATCCGTCAGCAGGCGCACCTGAGTGACGAAGGCTTGGACGGCTTGGTGCTCCAGTATCGCGATCCGGCGCGCCGACATTTTCGCGCCCGCGGCCACCACACCCAGGTCGCGCTGAAAAAGGAAGCGCTGCCACATCAACCATCGCTGCGCCGGGGGCAACTGACCGATCGCGGTCTGCAATATCTCTGGCGCGACACCGGTCAGTGGACCTGCCGGTCTACGGGCAGGCGTCGGCGCACTCGACGCGCTCGGGATCTGGCTCTCGGTTGCCCCGGCGGTGCGCAGGAAGGACGCCCACACCCGCTCGGTGAGCGCTTGCCGCTGCTCCTCTTCGGCCACCACCAAGCCGATCTGACTACCCAACCAGGAGTTGACTCGCCGTCCCTGCGGCAGCGTCCCGGCAAAGACAAGGTCGAAGACCCTTTCCCGCAGCCGGCCCGCCACCTCCTTGTCGTCCACCTCCGTTTTCAGCCACTCCAGCACCGCGGTGTCGTGGCTAGCGCGGAACTGGCGCATCGCATTCCGGTCTCCGCTTTGCGCGTCGCGCAACGTCGCCGCACGCTGGTCGCCGTTCTCGGGGGTCGCGGCGGCGGTGACACCGTCACCGACGGACGGTATCGGGCCGGGGTTCGGGTCGGCGTCGGCCTGCGTCATCAGCGACGTCGGCAGCATCGCGGCCATCAACCCGACAACGCCGGGCGGCTTGCGGCGCGGTTTGCCGGTCGGTGTCTCTTTCGCTTTCGGTGCCGGATCGTTGTTCGGGTGCTCGGCGCCGATCTCGACGACCGCGCTGTCTGCGAAGGCAGACATCATCTGCCGCATCTCGTCGAAATGTATTTGGCCGTAGGCAGCGAAAACAGCCCTTCCGGCCGCCATGTGTTCATCAATTTTCGTTGTGGCGACGTCTTCTCTGCGCGCCTGGCAGGCGGAGGCCACATTTCGCACCCTGGTCTCCGCGGCGTGCTCACCCATGTCCGTTGTCTCACGCAGTAGCCAATCCTCATCGGCTGCTCGGAAGGCACGGGGGAGCCCACGGTCGGGGTATTCGAGTGCCACCAGGCGATAGAATTCGGCGCGGGGATCGATGCCCTCGGGCAGGATGAATGCGTACATATCAATGGCCTCGTCCACGTGGCTGTTGATATGCGGGCGGAACCCTTCCTGTGCGCGTAGCCCTTGCGGGATCTGACGGAGGACGTAATACAGGAAGATGGCTTCTCTGTCGTGTCCACTTCGCATGAGGAAGTCGACCTGGCTCGCCCTGTCCTCCTCGAGGGACAGGGCTTCTATACCGAGTTCCTTGGCGATGAAGGCAAGCAGTGCTCGCTCGCCACCTGCACTGGCGATAGACGCTTCCAACGTTTTCCCCGGTGCGGGTACCCTGCCCTCGATCAGAATGACGCGCGGCAACTCGCTCGTCAGATCGGCCCATCGGCGCAGGAATTTCTCGAGCGCACGAGCATTGGGATCGGCCGGTTCACTGCGGTGCACGGTTCCTGCGAAGACGTTGTCTCCCGATAGCACAGCTTTGTGCGGATCCGAGTGATCCGCGTCCGGACCGACCACCCGGGATTGGCGTCCGGGAGCGCCGACCTCATGACCATCGTCGTGGACCGGAGTGGTCTCGGGCCGCGCTTCGGGAGCTACTCGGTCATTTGCCGGACTCTGTTCTGCATCAAGGAGTTTGGACAGTGCTTGTACCGCACGGTTGTGCACCCCTCGCATCGCTGAATCGGTGCGACCGCCGGTTTCGGCGACGATCTGCGGGATCGTCAGGTCCCACAGGTATCGGAGCTCGAGGCACACCCGCTGCTGCGGGCTCTTGATCCGTCGGATGATGGCCTGTAGCGCTTCGAGCTTTCCGGTGTCACCACGTGCGGCGGCGTCCAGCGCGGCATCGAAGGCGGCCTTGACCTTCGGCAACGCGGGCCCATCCTGCACCGGCGGTGGTGCGGACGGCCGCTGTGCGGGTTCGTGATCTTCCCGAGCTGTCGGCGGCTGTTGCGGCGAAGCTGTCCGCGCTGCGGAGCCGTCGAGTTCATCTGCGGGAACCGGGGTATCACCGTCGCCGACACCGTCGGGTAGTTCTCCGGCGGCACGCGCGTTGACTGGCGCGGGCACACCTACCGGGTCGGCCGCAGGAATGATTCCGCGAACGCCACGTCCGTTACCGGAGTCCACATTCCAGTCGACCAAATCCAGAATGACATCGAAAATCCGTGCACCGTCGCCGGTTTCGACCGACATCCGCCCGTCGAGCACCATCGCGACGAGTGCCTCATCCACCTCGGCCACCGCGGCGATGCTCGGGACCTGTCGCCGGATCGTGCGGAACCCCTCGGGCAGGTCGCGGTAGTTCAGCGCAAGCGCCGAGGCCAGCGTGCGACGGTGCGACGGGTCGTGCACCGGCCTACGCCAGGACACCACCTCTCGCACCGTCTCGGAGGAGACCCCGGCGGCGGAGGCCACTTCGGACGTCGATGCCTGCGGATTCGGCTCGCTCGCCGCCGCCGGATCCACCGCCACCGTCGAGGGCAATTCCAACCCGTGCCGCTCGGCTGCCGCGCGAACCCGATCGGCGATTTCCTCAGGCACCGCAATGCCTTTGATCACACTCAGCACCGTCCGGGCGGACACACCGGCATCCACCGCCACCGCGCGCCACAGCGGCAGCCGCGGTTCGGCATCGCCGGGCAACGCGCCGATGGGGCCGGTCGGGGCAGCCCCTGCCACGCGTTCGGGGCCCTCGACGAACCGATCTTGCACCTGCCCGTCGTCCTTGACAACAATGCCGAGAACCTTGGTGACGCCGATGTCCCTGCGGGCTCGCAACCACCGTGCCACTTGGACCTCGCCGGTCCAGGTCAGCTCCTGTCCATTGACCATCTCGCGCACCACGAGCTGGCCCTTTTCATTCAATTTCACGCCGAACGCGTGTGCTCCCGCGTCGCCGAACTGCATCGCACCGGCCACCGCGCCACCGTTGTGGTACACGTGGTCGAGCACCGCGGCCAAACCAGCTGCGCCCTGACCGAATTCGGCCTCCCGCCATTCCGCGCCCAATGCCCGCGCCATGGCTTCCTCATCCACGCCTTGCAGATCGATCATCGGGTTGTCCGCCATACCGGGCGCAGCCATCGGCCGACCGGTGACTGTCTCGACGAACTCCCGCACGAACCGCACCACCGCGGGGGCACAGTTCATCGGCCCACCCCGCAGTAACTCCGGAACCTGCCCGGGCACCGGTGTCACGTAGGCCGCCACGTCCGGTTCTGCCTGCGTGGTCGGCAGTTCGCGCAGGTGAGCGAGGTCGCCGAAGCGGCGGCTCAACCATGCCGACTGACTGTTGGTGTGCAGGACGACACCCGGAATCTCCGGGCCGGTGACCGTGGCGATCTGCTCCGCATTCGTCGATTCACCAGTGGAATCGGGAGATTCGTACCTCACGTCCCCATCCACGGCCGCCTCGGCCGCCCCGATTCCGGTCAGCGCCGCCAAACCGGTGTCCAGCTCGGCCGCCAGCCTGTTCAGCTCTGCCCGGAGTGCGACGCCTTCGACCGCGAAGGCCAGCATTTCGTCGAAACCGTGTAGCTTCTCAACCGCTTTGAGCAGCGGGTCCTCCGCTGGGCGCTGCCCATCGCGCACCTCATCGCGCAGCGCGAACAGCAGTTGACGCACTTGGTCGCTGGTGATGTTGTCCGACGACATTGCTGTGAAGCCAACGGCTGCGACTACATCCGGCAAGTCCTGCCGAGCCTGTTCACGCAACGGATGCAAACGCTGTGGCTTTCCCTTGACCGCCACCATCTCGGACAGGGTCGTCGAGGTCACCGAGCTAAGGCCGGACAGCCGATTCTCAACGCTCCAAAGTCTGGTCGCGACCCGATAGTGTTCTGCGGCAAAATCTTTCAAAACCGCAACCCGAGCGGTCAGCTGCTCCAGTCGCGCACCAGCTCGGTTCAACTCCAGCAGTCCAGGCGCCGGCGGGGCAACGTCCTGCCCGGACTGTGCACGGTGTTCTCGTTGGATGTCACCGAAGCGGACCGCCGCTACCGCGTGCCTGGCCCGTGCCCGGCGGACGGCCGCTTCGGCGGCGTCGACACGCCGTACGCGCTCGTCGGCGACGATCATGCTTTCCAGCCGATCGATCGCTATGGCGAGCCGTTCGCACTCCCGCACGACGGCACGCTGCTCGAGATCGACGTCCTCGCTGACGTACCGGAGATCCCGGAGCCGCTCCAGGGTCACCTGCGCCGGCTCTATCTCGAGCAATGTCGCCGTCGCCGCGACAGCGTCTCGATGCAACGGCCGCAGCCGCGCGAGTTCACTGTGGGCGTTCTCGACATCGACCGGCAACGAAGACGGGCCGGTCAAGCCTTCACGAGCGGAGTTACGGCTGATGATCGCGTCACGGCCGAATCTGGACAACTCAGCGCCGAGCACGTCATTGTCCTCGACGCTATCGACGGTCGGCGAGTTCTCGATAGCCGTCGCAAGCAATTCATCCAACATCCGGTTGGCGCGCAGTCGGCGCGCATCCCGGTCGATCTGCTTTTCCTCGGTTTCGAGCAACAACCGCGCATCAGCGAACTGAATTGCCCACCCGGCTATTTCATGAGCCCTGCGCTGTTGCTGGTCCAACTCGGCCTGGTCTTCGGCCGACCGGACATATCCGGATGCCAGCTCGACCAACTCCGCATCGGATAGCTCCCGCGCATCCTTGCCCGAGCGCGCCCGCAGCTGCTCTCGCGCTTCCTCTTGTATCTCGCGCCAGCGCCGCACGTTCTGCTCACCCTGTCGTGCGGCCCCAAAGCTCACCAGATACTTCTCGCTGATGTCGATGGATCGTCCGTGAATGCCCATGAACGGCCATGCGATGGCCTCGGCTTCGACTTCCTGAACCTCTTGCGCCAACTCGTCGAGCGCAGCAGCCTGGGTGGCCAGGTGCTGGAATTCCTCGACGGTCAGCACGCCCTGTTCGGATCGTATGGCCGCCTCGTACAGCACGTCCTCGAGCGTGCGAATCCGCTGGGCCCGCAGCTCGAGCAGGTGGATGCGTTCGATCTTTTCGACCGCTCGATACTGCGCGACGAAGAGGCCTTCGGCAGCTGCCAACTGCTTGGACTTGTCCTGCTGCGCGTTCAGATTCCCGATATGCCGTTCGATCTCCAGCTCACCGATCAACTGTTGCGGCGAAATCTTCATCATCGCGGCCAAAAGGTTACGGCGACGATCGAGTTGGGAATAGAAGCTCGCCCACGCCGTGGATCCGAACCGCAAGAGTTCCGGAACGTCCACATCGTGTTCAGGTCTGGAATATTCATCGATGAACTGAATGCGCAGCAGCCTCGCCGCTTCGGCGGACCGACGCCGTATCGAGGCAAGCTGCTCGCCCAGAAGCGTTTCGGTGGAAGCCTGCGGTACGGGGTCTCCGTCATCGGACGAGCTGGCGGGGGCGGCCCCTCGAACGCCCAGCGGTTTCTCCGGCCCGTGCAACGGCACGGGATCCGCACCGTTCAACCTCTGCTTCGGTGCGCCATTGTCGCCGAACACGAGCCGATGCACCTTCTGCAGGCCCGGCCCGGCCCGGTGCACCCATTGCGCGATCGCATTGCCGACGATCCAGCCACCGTTGGTGTTGTCGTAGCCGTCGTCGAACACCGCGACTTGGCCGACCAGATCACGCAACTTCGGGAACTGTGCTGCCAGTGCCTCGTTCACCCGCACCACTGCCACCGCGTGCGCGAAACCTTGACCGGTGACATCCAATGCCGCAGCGATCATGCCGATGTCATTGCCCGGCGTACCCACCAGCCGAACCAACTCGGCCAACCCGGCCACGCCCGCCCCCGACGACTCCGAATCCCAGTGCGCGTCCAAACCCTTCGCGAACGCCGCTCCGGCCAAACCCTGCGTCGCGATCGTCCGGTCGCTGACCGACGCGGGATTCATCCCGACGGCCTGATCCCCCGCACCAACCACCACCACGTGCTGCACCTTCGGACCGCACAGCAGTTCCGGAGGATGGTTGTCCTCGAAAACGTAAGCAGCCAAAGCAGTCTCGGACTCGAGCGGCACATCCGCCCCGACCACAGGAGACACCGGCGTCGGCGTGGGCAATACAGGCTTGTACTTGTCGGTGATCTCGGCCAGGACCGTGTGTAGTTGCTCATCGGCCCAGGTGTCCATGTCGACGCCGATACTGGCGGCCAAGTCGGCCAGCTCGTTGTCGAGTTCGACGGGCGCGGTGCGGTCGGCATCCTCGGTCAGGCCGACAAGCAGGTTCGCCCGCTCCATAAGCCACCGCAGCGCCGAGTCGACGCGGTCGTGCCGCTGCGCGATATGAACCAACTTGCGTCGACCGAGGTACCAGTCGACGTCCCCCGAAAGGTGCTCCCCGAGCACCGGATTGTCGCGCGACAGGCGAGCGACTTCCTCCCGTAGCCGCGCCGGGCTCAATTCCTCCGACCGCACACCCAGTTGGTCACTCAGCTGCTGGCGCATGTCGTCAAGCTGTAGACGCAACTGGTGCCGCACGTCGGGCCCCATACCGCTGCCTACGAGCATGCCGAGCGCACCGTACATCTCTTCGAACGCCGATCGAAGTGCAGCGCGGCGCGAATATGCCTCCGACACAGCGTCGGCCAACACTTCGAGAGCATCGACGCGAGTCCGCGACCGCAGATGGGCGACTTCTACCTCGACGACCGCCAAATCCGCTGACAGCCCGATGAGTTCGGCGACTCGGGCGCGGTCACGCGGTGTAATCGCCAGCCCCGACAGTGACCTCACCCAGGCGCGGACCCGACGTGAGTCCATATTGTCCAGATCGCTCGACCGAGCCAGATCCTCGGCTACCAGCTCCGACATCGGCGCGGTGTTGTTGTCGGACAACACTTCCCGCACCGAATCCGCGATCCGCACCGCCAGCACCTGACGCCGGGCGATGGCACCCGCCGATTCCCGCAGCGTCTGCCGGTCGTCGAGCCGCGCCCAGAAGGCCGCGTCGCGTCCTGCTCGCTGATTCTGCTCGAGCCGCTGCTGCACGGCGGCAGCGGCGCGCAGCTGCGGAGCCAGACGCGCGCATTCGATGAAGATCACCGCGTTCTCGTCGGCGCTGGCGAGGACAGCCAACTCGCGCAGCGTCTCATCGATGCGATCGGGCCCCAACGCCTCTAGATCCACCGCGTCACCGGGGCCGTCGTACCGCAATTTATTGATCAGCAAGACGATCCGGCGCTGCATCTTCTCTCGGTCGGCGCGAACCTCCTCGAGCATGTGGGCGAGCTCGCGGGCGGGATCCGGGAACCAGGCGGCATCGGTGTTGCCCGTGGAAGAGGAGTCGATCTCGTCCGCCGACCGCAGTATCGCCCGCACAGCACGCAATACCGGCTCACCATCTGTCAACCCGACGAGATGGCTGGCTGGGCGCTGCCCATACGGGTGCAGCGCACGACGGGCGCCGTGCTCGGCCACGATCTCGTTCGCGACCCGAGCCGCGGCCGATTCGGTCGCGACCGCGTCCAGCGGCACATCGCTCTGCGGAGCGGCCACCCGGAGCACCGCGACCAACCCCGTACCGGGCGAGGACTGGCGCAGCACCCGGAAGTGTGTGACAACCGTCGACGCCGCCGTCGCCAGCCCGGTCGGGTCCGCCACGGTGTTCAGCTCGAGCCGCTGCACGCTGTCGGCGGTGCTCGGATCTCCCAAACCGATGGTTATTTCGAACCCACCGTCCGGCGTCTGAGTACTCGACAACAGCAGCGTCTGTCGCCGATCGGAACCGCGCGGATTCATCAGCTGTTCAGCCACATTCATCGCGTGGACAGCGGCGTTGATCTCGGTCATCCGGTGCCGCCGCGAAGCGTCGCGTGACCGTCCCGCAGCGTCGAGAGCGTCCGTCGCCTCGGCCCGCATGGCCGCAACATTCGCCAGGTGGCGCACCATGTCGGGCAACCCGACAGCACGTGCCAACACATCGGGGTGTCGCTGCGCCAGCGCAGCTCGCACGTGTGCGGGCCACCCATGCCACCGCACCGCATTGGCCGCACCCAGCTGCGCCGCCTCGGCGAGTGACGCACCCTCGGGCAGCACCATCTCCTGGAGGCTCGACATCCCGGACCACCGCAACGCGTCCCGCACAATCTTGCCTGGGTCATCGGCGAGCGGTGGCGCATCCGTGGTCTGAGACGCGATCGATCCGACCGCCTGGCGGTAATGGCTCAGTTGACGGATACGCGCGTCGTCCAGCACTTTCCGGGAGGCCGCGTCGTGGCCGATCACCTCGATGTCCGAGTTCGACAGGTCGACAATGCCGCGTGCCGACGCCAGGTCCGCGACATACCCCGCCAGATCCGACGCGTTCGCGCCGAACCAGAGCACCGACGCCGCCGGACCCTCCGGTGTTCCCCTCGACACGTGGTTCAGCATCGCGGCCATGACGCCATCGGCCAGATCATCGAGTTCGCTGTCGTTGATGTGGATGGTCAGCCTATGCGCGGAACGCGGCTCGCCGACCGCGAGCACTATGAGCGGTGACTCGCCGAAGTCCAAGCGCAGCAACCGCACCCGAGGATGGCCGTGCTGATGGGTGGCCAGCCGTACCGCGATCAGCAACCTATTGATCCAGTTGTCGACCTCGGCCAGTTCCCGCACATTCTCGGCAGTGGGCCGCTCGATATCGACCAAGTCTGCCCGACGCCGCGCCAGCCGCACCCGATTCAGCTCGTCGGCCATCGAATCCGACAACTGCTCGGCGGTGGGCAACGGTTCGCCGATGCTGTCCGCCAACAGCCGCTCCACCGGGTCGGTCAGATGCCCGAGGATCTGCGCGCGAGTGTCCGCGGGCAGCCCAACCCAGCGCTGTTCCATCAGCTCCATCCGGAAACTCTCCGCGGCGTTCAAGGCCGCAAGCGTGTCCAGATCGGCGAACCGGGTGTTCAGCGCGTCGTCCACCTCGGCGGACAGACTCGACCGGAAGTCCTCCCACTTGTGCCGCGAACCCTGGCTCGGTATCGGCGGCAACACCGCACGCGGCGCAATGTAACCGTCCGGATCCGGCTCCTGCGCACCCACCCGAATATTCGCGAATTCCCTTGCCGCAGCAGGCAATTCCTGACTGACCGGAACATCATCGGCAGCCGAACTCGTCAACCGCATGCCCAACACCACCGGCTCCCCAGTGGCGTCGAGTACCACACCCACCGGTGGCGCCCACTCATCGAACGCGACACCCTCGCCGGTCATCCCCTCCTCGAACACCCGCACCACATCATCGGCACCGCGCTTGATATTCACCGCATGACCCCACTGCGGCGGCTGCCCATCGACACCCTCGAACACCAGCACCGCGACAACCGCACCACCCTTGCGCTCCACCCGATCCCGTGCCCCCGCAAGCGAAGTGATGCTCTCGTCCCACCCGACACCGACCACTCCGGGCGCATCCCGCAGCAACACACCGTCCAGCGCGGTGAAACCGGCCAACCCCTCCGGCGGTGTACGCCCAACCGTCGCCCACGCATCCCGCGCCGCCACCGGCAGACAATTCTTCGGCCCGTCGGTCAGGACGTGATCGGCAGTGAGCGGCACGTACGGAACCGTCGCGTCGGTGTGCTGCTGCGCCTGCTCCGCAAGCATCTTGCCCAGCTTGGCAACCACACGGTCCCGCAGACCGCTGATGGACTTCGGGGTCTTACCCATCCGCTGCGCAAGTTCCTGGCGGTTGACGACCTGCTCGTCACCGAACCACAGCGCACCCAATTCGCGCTCGGCCGGAGATTTCAAGTCGGCGGCAAGCTCCGCCAGCAACTCTCGCGGCGCCTGGTCCACCAATTCCCGCGCCTGCGCGGTGGAGAGCCGAATCTCGGGCTGCCGGGAGCGCGTACCGAGCTCCGCCAGGGCGGCTAGAACCTTGCGGCCGTTGTCGGTGTCGGCCGAAAGTTCACCGCTGAGAACGCGGACAAGCGTGGACTGAGCCACGCCGGCATGGGCCGCGATCTTCCGTTGGGATGGTGCCGTGGTGTGCTGCTGGGTTCCCTCCTGCTCGAGCACGCCGCGCAATGGCGGTGGAATACGACGCCCAAGTCGACGGGCAGCCGTGAGGACCTCGCGCTCCTGGTCGGTGCCTTCCGACGCTGACCTGGCGAACACATCGGCGACTGTCCGCTCGGAAACTCCGGCCAGTTGAGCGATTGCCGCATCCGTGACTTTGCTGAAATACCAGTATTCGAGTTCGTCGACCGCAGCAAGAACACGATCTATCACCTGTTCGGTAAGTTCACCGCCGCCTCTGATTGCAGAACTGACGGTTGTTTGCACCACACCAGCGACCGCTGCCACTTCTTGCTGACTCGGCTGCCGACGGAACGATCCCGGAACGAACCGTCCATCGACAAACCGACCGGGAGTAAATCTATTCGAGAGGAAGTCCCAATCCACGGCCTGATGGAACACAGTCGGGATCGGAGCTCCAAACCATTGCAGCGCCGCGATAACACGCTGCTCTTCCTCGGTGTATGACGGCTCGGTCCGAGCGAGCACATCGCGAACCGCCACAGTGGACACGCCGAGCAATTTCGCGATATCGCTGATTTCAGGTTGCCGCGCCAACTCCCCTTCCTCGAATTCAAGGAAAAGTTCAGCCATTTCGGTCGCATGCCCGGGTGCGAACCGCTGCAATTCGGCGCGGACAAGCTCGTGGTCCACCTCCACTGGTTCCACGCCGAGAATCTCGGACAACTCTCGGCGAAGCACCTGAAGCTGATCCAAATCGCGACCCTGCACCGGCGAAGACCAGTAGCCGAGGTCCGCAATCGCTGCGAGCACTCGTCGTTTGGCCGCCGTGTCGCCAGCGATCTCCCCACTGAGTACCAAGCTGACCATTTTCTGCGTCACACCGGCAGCCCTAGCGACTTGCTTCTGATCAGATTGTTCCTTGAAGCTTCCGGGAACAAAACGACCCTCGTCATAATGCGCAGGGGTGAACCTGTCCTTCACAAAGGCCGGATCGATCGCGTTCCGGAGCCGGGGCCGGAGCGGATAGCCGAGAATTTGTGCCGCGACAAGCATCCGCTGCTCGGGCTCTGTATACGATGGCACGCGCCTGTGGAGCGCTTGCACCACATCCGAAGAACGGTGCACACCGGCCAATAGCGTCACATCGGCGACAGTCGGCCGCCTTGGCAAGACGCCGAGTCGCATCGCCGTATCGCGAACCTGCCGCCATCGCGCGACGTCGGCTTCCCGACCGGCGAACACTCGGATCACCGTATCCTCGGAGACGCATGCTGCCTCGGCCAGATCCGCCGTGAACTGCTGCGGCAACCGAATTTTGGCCAGAACCTCGGGCGGCAGCGGGAATCCGAGCTCGGTAGCCGCAGACAACACCGCTCGCATTACTCGCGCGCTGACCTGCCCGCCATTGAGGGCCTTGTGAGCACTGCCCGGATTCACGTTCGCTTCCCGCGCCACCGCTGCCAAAGCGACTGGGCGCGGCGCTGGCGTCCGGAATCTGATATTCGCGGGAAACGGTATGCCGAGTCGATCGGCGGTCGCCAACACCGATTGTCCTACCTGTGCGTCGGTTTCCACACCGGCGAACACCCGACGAACCCGGTGGTACGGAACTCCGGACTCCCGAGCTATATCGGTCATGTTGTTGCGACGTGCCGGTTGCGTTGGCGCAGGCGGAATCTCATCCACGAGTTCGGGAACGATCCCCCGCATCGCCTCGATCACACGGTCGCGTAGTTCCGGACTCACCCAATGCCCATCACGTACGCGGCGAACCGTCTTCTTGGATGTTTGGGCCGCGTGCGCGATTTCACCGGTCCGCCACCAAATCGGTGGTCTCAGAGCTACTTCCGGAAGCTCGAACCCGATCCGCGCGGCCGCATCGAGCACAGCCCGCCAGGTCGCGTACGTAACACGCTCGCCGTTGACCAGCCGGAGAACGTCGCTGTACGACACCCCCGCCTCGCGCGCCAAACGTGTTCGAGAGGGCGGCGAAGGTGCCGGCGGCGGCGGTGTCGCCAGCAGCTCTTCCGGAAGCTCGATGCCGAGCCGGGCGGCCGCGGCGGCGACATTCTCCCGAGTCTCGGCCGACACCCGGTCACCCGCGAGCATGCGGCGCAGTGTGTTCCGGTCCACCCCTGCTTCCCGAGCCAGCATCGTCCATTCGAACTTGGGCGTGAAATCGTGAATCGAGACCACGGCACCGCCGCGGATCTCGCATTCGAGTTCGCGCAGCGCGACCGTCACGCGTTCCCGGTACGTGTCGGGCACCGATTCCCCGACGGCCATCCGCAATACGGCTCGATACGACACTCGGGCGCGGCGCGCCACCGCGTGCGCCGAAGCCGGTTGCGGCAGTTTCTGTGGTTGTGCGACATCCTCGGAAAGCTCGAATCCGATCCGGCGCGCTGTCGCTACCACCTTTGCGTGCACCGACGGACCGACCGCCTTCTTGCTCAACACGAGAACCACCGTGCTGAGCGGGACACCGGCAAGGCGCGCCACATCTGTCGCGGTGGCTGGCGAATCCGGCGTGAAATTGGTTGCAGCCGCCTCGATTTCACTGTCTCGGAGCGCTTGCTCCTCCGAACGATCGGTAGCCGATTGCTCTTCGACCGCCAGCTCGGGCATCGCGGTCTGAGCTTCGGTGAGCATCGTGACCAACGACGCCATAGCCGCTTTTCGCGACGTACCGACGTTTTCGCGGGTCACCATCATCGCTCGGCTCGTATCGAGCACCGACTCGTCATTCAGGATCGTCGAGTAGCAGACGATCTTCCGCTGTGGCCCAAGGCCCGCAATAGCATTCGCCAGCTTCGTGAGGTCGCCCGCGATCACCTGTGCGAGCTGCGGCGACAGCCGCGCCATAACCTCTGCGACCCGCTGGTCATACGCAGGTCCGGCTTCGGGGAGCCGCGCCAACCAGCCTTCGATGTCGACTACCGGCGGCTCGGGCACATCGAGCAGCGCGATCATCAGCTGATCCACGACACGCTCATTGGCTGAGGACTCACCGCTCTCCGTGAGGTCGATGATCTCCAGGACCTGCGCTCGGGAACGCCCGCGCAAGAACCGCAGATTGCAGTATTCCGCGCTGCGGCCGGTCAGCTCAGCGACCGCGTCGCGCAACCGCGCGAGGTCGCCGCCGACGGCTTCTACCACTTCAGCGGGAAAACGTTCGGCCACCAACAAGTTCAGCAATTCGTATTCACGTGTGCCCGGTGACGGCAGATCGTGCAGCGAGATTGCGGACGCCGCTATCACCGCGTCCGCCAACGCGTGCATCGCGGCCTGGTTCAGGCCCTCCACCGCGGTGCCCGCACCGAGCCTTGCGGCCAGCGCCGCCGCCTCCTCCTGGGGCAATCCCAGCCCGGTCACCCGCCGCAGCCAGTCACGATGCGCTCGACTGGGGAGGTTACCGAGTGCCTGTGCGATCAAGACCGGATGCGCTACGGCCACCGCCTGAGCCCGCACCCGTGCGGCATCGGCCGCATCGGGATCGGCACCACTCTCATCGGCTCGCACCCGCTCCAGCACGGCCGCGCGGATCCGTTCCGCGATCCTGCGCTCGATCGCTTTGGGGGCGATAGCGAGCAGCCAGTCACGAATGTTCTTGCCCTCGGGCGGGTTCCAGTTGCGCTGCGCCGCGGTGGCGAGCGCATCGTCGACACCGGCTCGTGCCAATGACGCGGCTCGTTTATCGCCGACCATGGCCAGCACATGCGGGAAGATCTGACGACCGAAAATCTGCTGTAGTCGTCTGGACGCGTCGGCTCTGCTGTCCGCGTCGCCAGTGCGCGCGGCGGTCAGCAACGCCGCTGTCTCCTCGTCGGCGCGACTCGGCTCGACGGACGCCGGAGGGTGCACCTGCGGTCCCGCGACAGCCGCGCCGTCACCGACCCACGGCACCTCCTGTCCACCCGGGCCCGACTGTTGCTGCCCGATCCGTGTCCTCGGCTTGTCACGGCCCGCGACACCGGGCTCCTGCGCAGGCTGGACCGTCGGGCGACCGTCGCCATGGCGGAGGATGGCGTAGGTCTGCTCGACATCGGCCTTGCGCTGACCCCTGACGTGGTCGTAGGTGATGCCGGTGGGTTCGGGGCGCTGAATCAGGTTGCGCTGAATCAGGTTGCGCTGCACCGGTTTT
Organism: Nocardia arseniciresistens; assembly: GCF_046764875.1. NCBI lineage: Bacteria > Bacillati > Actinomycetota > Actinomycetes > Mycobacteriales > Nocardiaceae > Nocardia > Nocardia arseniciresistens. Next base: position 57,063 of record NZ_JBKORD010000003.1, on the reverse strand, counting down.
TCCCAGTTCCAGTCGCGGACCTGCACCGTGCCGTCGTCGGCGACATACATCTCGTAGGTGTGTGAGCCCACGTTGTTCGGGTTCTCGGGGTCGAAGCCGACGTACTCGTCGGTGACCGCTGCCGTCGCGCCGACCCCCATGGCCAGCAGCTCGTCGGCGATCATGTCGTGCGCGGTGCGACCGGTGTCGGGGTCGGCATGGAAACCGCCCGGATGCCAGCCCGCGCGGAGCAAGCCCTGGTATTCGTCGGCCGTGCGGCCGGGCAGACCGGACGTATCCGTCGGCGCTGGAACCAGATCCGGCCATCTGCGATGTTGCGACCACGCCACATTCGTGGTGCAGTTCGCCGGATTGCCCTCCAGCGCGTTTTCGATCAGCGGCACCTCGAAGGAGGTGTCCGGAATCCGGTACGCGGCCAGATCGGCGCGGTTCACCGGATCGAAAGGGTCCCAGTCGATATCGACGTCTTCGAAGAAGCGCCGCGCCTGGGGCAGGTTCTGCGCGGCAGCGGTCAGGGCCGCGCCGTCGGACAGCGCCGAGATCTCCGCCCACGGCAGGGACAAACGGTGCGCTCTGCGCGTCTGGAACAAGCCGTTGACATCTTGGAGTAGCGCGTTGGGGGCCACCATGTCGGCGTCCGCGCCGAAGTACACCACCGTCGCGTGTCTGCGCAGAGAATCGCTCTCGCGCGCGTTCTCGTCGTAGTTGGCCGCCGCGTGCCGCAACCCATCCGGCAGCGACCCGCTCGAAAAGCGGCCTGCCACAGCAACAGTGACCCGGGTGGCGGTGTCGACGTCACCGAACGCGACCATCAGGCGCTGGGGCTTGCCGGGACCGTCCAACCCCAGTGACAGCACATGCACCGGCGGGTGGCCGGGCAGGGTGGTGGCCAGCAGCTCGGCTTCGATCAACTCCGCCCGCCGCTGTCGCAGCACCATGAGCCGGGCGTCGTCGGCCACGGTGAGCCCGCCGGCTTCTTCCAGCACCTCGAGCGTGTACAGCTCGCGCGCCAGCAACCTCCGGTTGGCGCGGTCGCGCCACCGCGCCGGGACACCCGCTTGATCGGCGTACCGCTGCGGCTCCATTTCGACCCGGGTCCAGCATTCGTCCCAGGTCAACTTCCGCCACGCCACCGCCGCGTCCGCGGTGGAGACGTAACTGCCGGAACCGTCGAGGCTCTGCGGCAGGACCGCGTCGGGTCGCAGGAGATCCTCGGGGCCCACCTCCGGCAATGCCGGTCGCGGGGTCGGATACTCGATGCCGGAGGTCTGCGGACGATCCTCAACGGCACGTTGGGGTAATTGTTCCGGTGCGGGAGCGCGACCCGCCGACAGCGGCGACTCCGGGCGCAGGTATCCGACGACACCCCGGTGGGTGCCCTGCTCGAATTCCCCACGGTATCCGGCAAACCGGTCGTGCTCGAGCGCGGCCTGTAGCAGGGCTGTGTCGGCGTCGTCCACCACGACGATGCGGATCTGCGGTTCGGCGAAACCGTCCGAGGCCGCACGCGCCCTGCCGTCCTCGACCAGCGCGCCCAGGTCGCGAGCCAGCCGCTGCGAGTCGGTTCCCTGCCATACGACCGCGGCGCGCAGAAGACGACCGGGACGGCGCTGCGGGCCTCCGTCCTGGAGGGCGAGCTCATGATTGGCGTGTCGCAAGCCGGTGCGCAGCGCCTCCGGAGTCGGATCTCCCGATGTGACGAACACGGTGATCTCGTCGGCGGTGTTCGGCTCCCCGATCGACACGAAAGATCTTGCTTCGGTATCGGATTCGTCCAGCGGGAGTGCGAGCGGCAGGATCGGCCGGGACTCGGCCACCCGGTCGGCCCGGTTCAGCGCCGCCAGGATCGCGCCGAGCCGTGCGGCCTGCGCCCAATCGAGTCCGTCGAGCTGATCGCCCATCGCGAGCGCGAAGATCCGCATCACCGCTTCGGCGCGGAAGGCGTCCAGGATGCCGTCGGTGTTGGCGACCAGGTGCGCGGCCGACTCGGCAAGTGCGCGACGTTCGTGCGGTCGCATTCCCCGCCACAGCGTCGCGGCGAAATCCGGGTTGCCGCCACGGCTCTCCAACGCCAACCGCAGCAAACGCGCCGGACCGGATTCGACCACGTCGGTTTCGTAGTTCGACAGCACGAACGCGGGCGGCTCCTGGTCCGCGCCGCGCGGTCCTTCGACCACGGTGACATCGCCGGTCAGCTGCGGCTGCGCCACCCGCAGCACACCGATCGCGTCGCCGTCGCCGACCAGCACGATCCGCGGCTGCCGATCGCCGATCGCGTCGGTCAGGTGCGTCACCAGCGCGTCGCCGTCGAGGCCCGCGAGATCGACATCATGCGATGCCCGACCGTGGTCGGCATCATCGCCATCCACCCGCAGGGTCGCGATCATCGCCATCGGCCCGCGCCAAAGCTGTTCGGCGGCGAAGAGATCAACGGCGGCTTTGGAGTTTCCGCTGATCTCACGGTCGGTGTGCGCGGTGTGTGCCACATAGCCGAGCACGGTGTCCGCGGCGGCCGGATCGCCGATCTGAAGCACGACCCGTCCCCGGCCACCGTCGGACCCGTCGTAGGACAGCAGATACACCGGCACCCGCACGCCGATGTCTTCGAGCTGCATTTCCACCGCGTTCAGAGCGGCTCGAACCGCGCGTAGCTCGACCCGCAGCTGCACGTCCGGCGGGGATGCCGGTCGCCCGGAGAACTCCAGTCGGTCCAGCTCGTCATAGAGCCGGTCTCGGTTCGACGCGTCGAACTCGGCGGGTGACCCGGCACCCAGGTTCCCGCGCTTGCCGAAGCCCCGCCTGGCGGCCACAGCCGACTTCTCACCCTCGGCCAGCGGGCTTTCAGCCGTTTTGTCGGACTTGATCACGACGCCGTCCACGCTGATCACCAGCTGTGGCGGTGGCTGTTTCCACGCGCTGAAGGCACTGTGGACGACCTCGCCGTTGATCTCCTCGTAGACCATCACCTCGCCGTCGTCCGCCTTGTAGACGGTGAAGACGTGTCCGCCGACCGCCCGCCGCCTACGCCCGGCGTACTGCACCGCGCCATATACCGCCCCGCCGTGCTCTGCCACGTGCTCGGCGATCGCGTCGATGGAACTGAACCCGCCATCGCGCCAATCGCCGTGCGCGGCTTCGGCGAACTCACCCCACCCCATACCTGCGACAGCGATGCGTCGGTCGTCCAGGGCGGGCGGGCTCACCCGGTGACCCAACTGACGCTGACCGAAGTGCAGCGCGACCGGACCACAGTTGAACGGTCCCTTGCCTGCCAGGTGCTCCTGCGCTGGATCGATCTCCGGCTTGGCGACCAGCGCGGGGTCGATCCTCGCGGTGTCGGTCGGCTGCTGTGGCACCCAACCGGTAGGCGGTCGCACCGTCAGGCGCGCGCCGTCGGAACCCGCGTGCGGCGTTTTCGGGTCGATGTGGACGAGGTGGTGCTCCTGGTCGATCACGATCAGCTCGCGCAGACCGCGAATCGGGTTGCGGCGCAACCGGTCCCCGATCTGTTCCGCGGAGACCGTGGTTTCGGACAGGTTGACGACGATCCGGTCGGCCTGCTCCTCGGTTACCTTCTCCCACACCCGGTACATGAGGTTGCGGAGCTTATTGGTGGTCGGGGCGTAGTGGTCGAAGATCCGACCCTCGATGCGATAGTCGGGGTTCTTGTCACCGGGAACATCCGGGTTCTGCTCGATCTGGTAGCCGAGTTGCGCCAGCAGTTGGGCGGCCTCGTTCTCCCGCTCCAGTTGCTGACGGCCGATCAGGTCGGCCTTCGCGATGCGGGTGCGCGGCCCGGTCGGCTCCCGCGACGGGTCGGGTGTTCCGGACGGCAGGGTGGTGGCCGGTCGGGTCGCGGCCGCGCCGTCGCCGACCCATGGAATCGCTTGCCCGGCCCGGTTCAGCGTGCCCTCGCCGTCGACTTCGTCGGCCAACGCGGCCGCCTGCCCGATCCGGGTCTTCGGTTGGGGGACACTCCTGGTGGGGTCGTAGGCCTCGGCGGGGGTGCCGTCGGCGTGACGGATGATGACGAAGGTTTCCTTGACGCCCTCCTTGGGGACGCCCTTGGACGGAGCATAGGGACGGTCGGTTCGGGTGGCGGTGGGGCGATCGATGACGTGGCGGTCCACCGGGACGGTTTGCTTCCAGTCACGGACTCGCACCTCGCCGTACTCGTCGACGTACATCTCGTAAGCATGGGAGCCGACCTTGTTGGGGCTGTGCGGGTCGAAGTGGGCGTTTTCGTCGACCACCACGGCAGTAGCGCCGGGTCCCAATTCGAGCAGCATCGCCGCGATCCGGTCGTGTGCGGTGCGACCGTCGATCACCTCGGCGCCAAAGGACTCGGAGTGCCATCCGGCCTGAAGTAATTCGGTGAGCTGGTCGGCCGACCGGCCGTCGGCACCAGCGTCCTGCGCCACGGGCAGGTTCAGGTTCGGCCATCTCCGACGCTGGGAGTCGGAGACGTAGGTGGTGCAGTTGGCCGACGCCCCCTCGAGCGCCTGGTCCAACAGCGCCATGTTCCGAGTGTCCGGCAACTGGCGCCTGACCACACCGTCGCCGACTTCCAGACCGGAAGGTTCCCCCTCGATCTCGATAGAGATGTCGGACGGCAGCAACACCACATAGGTCTTCGCGGCGTCGACGATGTCCTCTCCAGCGGGCATCGCATCCAACTCGACCCCGACCATGCCCAGGCCGAGTTCCAGACCGTAGTGGCGTTGCACCGCCATCATGTCTGCCAGGTCGTGAGCCAACTCTTGGCCTGCGGTCGGCGCCAGATCGAACACGCCGAGATACGCGACCGATGCCTGTGTCCCACTCGGGTCGAACGCGTCCGCGGCAGCGTCGATCCCCGCCACCGACGGCAGCGCATCCAGGCGACCCGCCACCGTCACCTTGATCCGGCTCGCGGTATCCACGTCGTTGAACGTGACGATCATCCGCTTGGGCCGCCCGTCGCCCATGAAGCCGAGTTCTGGTATATCGACACCCAGCGATAGCACGTGCACCGGAGGATGGCCCTGCAAGATCGTTGCGCGGCGTGCGGCGGCTTCCAATGCAGACAGCCGGTCTTCCAAAAGCGCCAATTCTTCTGCGCCACCGGCGATTTGGTCGATTGTTCCCGCCGCTTGCTCGGCCCACAGGAAGTCGAGCCGCTTGGCAAGCAGCATCCGGTTGGCGCGGTCGCGCCACCGCGCCGGAGCTCCCGGCTGCTCGGCGAGCTTTTCGGGCGCCCCTTCCACCAGCAGCCAGCGCTGCTCCTCGCTCAGCGTTCCCCAGTTCGCCTGGAAGTTGTCGGCGTCGATCCCCGTCCGGGCGTCGAACAGCTGGTACCACAACGCATCCGCGTGAATGCCAACGTCCGGATCCTTCGGCGCCCTTGGCAAAACCTCTCGCCACTCCGGGGCGGCATCCAACGCCTGCTCCTGCAGGGGAACCAACTCGCCCTGCTCATTGCGTTCCAGATTGTTGAGCGCGAAATCAAGGAAATCAACCCCGGCCGACAGTGGGACCGCGCCGGTCTCGAATTGCCCCCGGCGTGTTCCGAGCCGGTCGTCGGCCATCGCCGCACGCACCAGCTTGCCGTCGCCGAGGGTAGCGGTGACGAGCCGAATCCGTACCTCACCGGCGTGGGCCTTGGCCAGCTTGGCCAGGTCCTGGGCCAGCCTTTCCGAGTCGGTTCCCTGCCAAACCGCCACCGACTGCGGTCCGAACTCCCCGCGCCCCACTTGCTGGTGGAGTTCGCGGTTAGCGCTGGACAACCCGGCGCGCAAGGCCTCCGGAGTAGGTTCGGCGGCGGTGACGAATACCGTGATCTCTTCCGGCGCGGCCACTCCCATCGACACGAAGGATCTGGCGTTCGCCTCCTCTCGCACCGGAAGCGCCAACGGACGAGCATTCAGCTCGATGCCAGAATCCCATTCCCCCTGTTGGGTCCATTCCTCCTGCAGGGTGCTGGTCAGTCGGTCAGCTCTGTTCAAGCACGCCAGCAACGCCTCCAGCCGCGTTACGTCCGCCGTGGCTCCAGCGGCTTGCTGCTGATTCACCCTCGCCGCGAGCCAGCGCATCCAGGCATCGACGCGACCGCTTTCCTCGATGCCGGCCAGCTCGGCGGTCCCCTCGGCGGCAAGGATGTGCTGCTGAAGATCATCCGGCAGAGTGTCGGCGTCCTCGTTCAGCGGTGCGGGCAGCGACTGGTGCTTCGACAGGTCGAAAGCGACCGACTGCCTATAGGGCATTTCCCAAATGTCGTTGTCCAGGTTGCCCATTCGGTCGTGCGCCGCGCGCGCGACCTCGACACCGTCACCGCTGCCGACGATCTCTATCCCGGGTCCATCCGACACCCGGCGGTCACGCACACGCGACAGCTCCCGGGTCAGCACACGCGCGTCGGCGGCTGCGAGATCGACAGTGTGTGGGGCCCGGCCCTCGGCTTCGAGGTCGTCGTCGTAGCGGAGCACCGCGATGACCGCCACAGTTCCCCGCAACTGCTGCTCGGCGAAGTACCCGACGAGCGATTCGGCCTGCTCCGACAGCTCATACAGACCGGTCGCCGTCTCGGCCACGTAACCGATCACGATGTCCGCGGTGGCCGCATCGCCGTATTGGAGCACGATCCGGCCCCGGCCATCGGCCTGGCTGTCGCGGTGGTAATCCAGCAGCCGCGGCAGTCCGATGTCCCGCCCATCAGCCTTGGAATCGGTATCCGCCAGGACCTCGAGTATCGCTTCGAGTTCGGTCCGACGCACCGAACCGGGGCGCCCCTCGAGTCCTACATACTCCTCGTTCACCGCCGCCCGGTTCCGGGCGTCCCGCTCGCCGGAATCGTCCGGCGGACCGCGCGCGTCGTTCGGCAGACCCGCGAGTGCGGCATCCGGAACATCGTCGTCCATCGCGAACCGCTGTTGTTCTACGAACGGGATCGCGGCATTGCCATGCTCATCGGCAACAATGCCGTGCACCCGCAAAATATTCAGCTTGTTGCGCTTGCGCAGCCAGTCCCGCACCTCTCCGTCGCGGTAGACCTCTTCCTTCCCGTCCACCCACTCGTGCACCACCAGGTGGCCGTCATCGTCGACTTCCGCCTCGAACATGTGCGCACCGACCCGCCGACCATGCCGGAACGTCATTGCCCCCGCGATCGCACCGCCATGCTCACTCACGTACGCGATGAGCGCACCGAGCGATCCGAAACGCTGCCAGTCGGCGTCGGCCGCCTCCGCGACCGTCGACTGATCTACCCCTGCCAGCGGGACATAAGGCAGGACGGTCTCGGGCATTTCGGTGATTCCACCGCGACGCAGCCGGAACTTCAGGAATCGCCCCACTGCCACCGGAGCGCAGTTCGGCCTGCCCGTGTGTACCGGTAGCTTCGGCACGACCGTGGTCGGATCGATCGGCTCGTACTGTTCGGCGATTTCGGACATGATGACATGCATCTCGTCGTCCGCGTCCGTACTGCGAGCGCGGGCCAACGTCCCGAGCCGATTCGCCTGCTCCACCAGCCGGTGGTAGCGACGATCTGCTCGCAGATATGCCTCGATAACCCCGGTCACGGCCCGCTGGTCACGGTACTGCCGCAGCACTTCCGCGGTGCTGGACAACGCAGGGGTCATAAGCAGCCTCATCTGCTCACGTTCCAGGTACCTATCGCGCAAGGCCGACACCGGCTTGCCCAGACGCTCGGCAAGCTCCCGCAGCAACGCGGCCCGCCGCGCCCGCGCCTGCCGCACCGCATCGGGATCGAGAGTGTTGGCATCCACGTCGAAGTCGGCGAGATCGAGGCGCGCGAGTCCTCGTTCAACGCTCGCCCGGCGCACCTGCTCGGGTAGGGAGTCGATACCTTCGCTGCGCGACCACCCCTGCCAGTGCGCGATTTCGGCGTCCGCGATGACGAGATCCGGGATCGTCTCGATCAATTCGGCGATCCGAGTCAGGTGCTCGCTCGATGTCGCCCGCCCCAGCAGCGCGGTGATAGCCTCCCGCGGCCGATCCGTGGACTGGTCGTTCATATCCAGTGGCAGACCCAGTTGCTCGACCACCTCCGCACGGTGGGCCGGACCCATGCCATGGGTCATCTCGACGGCCAAACCGTCGACGCTACCGAGGAACTGCATGCCCGCCACCAGCCGACGGACCTGCGCCGCAACCAGCTTCCGCTCCGACTCGAGTCCCGGAGTCGGCACCGAGCCGGAGGCGTCGAGGTACTGCTCGAATCGACGCACCTGTGCGTCCGCGAGTACTAGGCTCGCGGCATTGTCGAACAGGTTGGTCAGGATGCCCACGTAGTCCAAGTCGGTGGCGCGCCTAGACAGCCGGTGAATCGTCTCGAACACCTGACCGGGCTCGAGGTCGGCCGGATCCACAGGCTCGTCGACCGGCAGCTGACGCACCAAACCCGCAATGCGGGTGGCGGCTGTGGCGTAGGTTTCGCGCGCGGCATCGAGCCTGTTCCGGATCTCCCGTACAGATCTGGTCGGCACCGTATCGATCTCGGCTATCGCGGCGGCGTCCATCCGCACTTGGGTGATAGCGGAGGAAGCGGCAGCGGAGTCGGTGAGATGGTTTTCCGGTCGGTGTCCGTAGGGATCCCGCGAACGGCGCATGGCGTTGCGTTCCGCGATCGTGCGCTCCAACTGCGCGACGGCCTCGGCGGCCCGGTCCTCGGCGGAAGTGGCCGGGTGGTGCCCATCGCCGCGAACCACGGCGATGAGCGCGATGTCATTCTCGCGGAAACCATCCCCGTCGACGAGCCCCTCGAACATCTGCGCCGCCGCCTGCACACTGGTGCTCAGTTCGGCGTTGTCGAAGATCGTCCAGTGCACCCGCTTCGCGGTGTCCGGGTTGCCGAAAGCCACGGTCAGTTCCCGGGTGTCGCCGTCTATCCGGTGTGACAGCCGCTGCATCGGCACCGGAGTGTCGACGTCCAGCGCATTCCAGATGTCCCGATGACCGGTGAGCCACTGCCTTCCGTCATCCGTACGCTGGGAAATACTTTCTTGGTACAGGACAACCCGGCCAGCGTAGTCGCGTACCGCGGCAGGCAGCCCCGGAGCCTCGGCGAGGATCTCCGGATGCTGCTCCAGCAGAATCCGATGCACATACGGCGGCCAGGTGTGCCAGATCCGATCGTTGGCCGTGGCGCGGGCGCGCACCGCGGCGGGGTCGGCGTCGGGCGACACCAGCATGTCTTGCATGCTGGTCATCCCGACCCATTCCATGGCCGTGAAAACCACCCAGGCGGGATCTTCCCGTACCTTGCGGTCTACTTCGCCATCCGCCACCAGCAGTGAAGTGTGCGGGTACGGCGGCGGCACCTGTGCCGAGTCCACGGGGTTGGCGTGGATGACCGAGACCGGGGCCGACAGCACCCGCCGACGGGGACCGGACATCTTGAAAGCGCCGGTTGCGACAGCCCTGGCCGTTTCGCTGACAGCCGCCAGGTTGACAATGTCCGGCGTTGGGGCATCTTCGGCCCGAGTCGCGATCAGGTCGGTGATCTGCTGATGCAGGGCGGCGCTATCCCTGGGGTAACTCAATACCGCCGCAATCGACTCACCGGGAAAGACCGGTGTCAGCTCGTTCATGATCCGAACCAGATCCGGATCCGTGATCGTGACATCGTTCTCGCCGATAACCGGCTGCGGCGGAACCGTGCCCTCGGCGACCTGCACGAAGAGTCTGCGCGCCTGCCGCACATTGCCGACGGCGAGTATCGGGTTCCCCGACTCACCCGGCCTCGGGAATGCCAGCAAGCGCACCGGCAGCTCTCCGGGCAGGTGCGCGACCCAGCGTTCGGCGACGGTCAGCCGGTCGGCCCACGCGTCGAGTTCCGCGAGCCGGGCCGCGTTCTCCACGGTGGGTTCGGCGTCGCGCAGCAAGTCGCGCTCGTGCACCAGCCGGAGCCGATTCACCTTGTCGCGCAATGTATCCGGTAGATCCTCGGCGGCCAGTTCATCGGCGAGGGTGTGCAGGATCGCGTCCTGGTCCGCGAATTCGAGTGCGTCCCAACGCGAGTCGATCTGCTGCAAGCGCAGTCTGCGGCGAGCATGTACCCGCTCGTCGGGAGCGACCTCGTCGAATCTGCCCTCGCCCTCGACGGCGGCAACCGCGCCCTCGGCACGCCACAGCAGAGCCTGCCACATCTTCCGCGCCGCGGCCGGGTCGGCGAGACCGAAGCCGACAGCGCCGCGATAGACAGTCGGCAACCCGGGACGCGGCAGGACATATCCCGGTATCTCGGCCCTCCGCGCGCCGATACGAACGTTCTTGAAGTCCAAGCCCGCGACCGCGCGCGACACGCCATTCGGGCCGAGTGGCGTGGCCGCGGTCCCGTCGGATTTCAGCGCCATACCGGCCAGGCTGTCCACGCCGTGCTGGCCCGACTCCCACTCCTGGAACGTGGTCACCCGGCCGCCGTCGATCACCATCACGGTGTCGCCGTCCCGGTACACGGTCACCGCGTGCGAACCGACCTCGTTCGGGTTGTCGAACCCGTGATACCCGAGCACCGCGACCACTGTGTCCCCGGTGAACAGCACCCGATCGTGCAGTGCCTGGAAAGAGTCGAAACCACCCTTCTCCCAATCAGATCCAACGATCTGCGGCGCCTGCCTCGCGTCCGTCCCCGCCAGACCGGACAGATCGACGAGCCGCTTCGGCGGTCGCTTGCCGAGTTTCGCGTAGGCGGCGTCGGTGGCATCCAACAGACAGGTCAGCTCGTCGCCCCGCAGATGCCGGAGGGTGTCGGAGTCTGGGGGCTCGTAACCGAAGACATCGGCTGGGGGGCTGTCTTCGACGAGCACAGCGTCGAGCTTCACTCCGAAGCCCTCCGCCATGGCCGCGTCGATGCGGGCCAGCTGTGCTGCCGCGGTGTCGGCGGTGATCGACTTCTCCAGCAGCTCGCGCAACTCCAGCCGCATCGCGTTGGCTGGGTCCATCATCAGTGCCCGCAGCACGTCGGTGCGCCCGGATCGCTGTGTCAGCCACGGGAATGCGCCTATCTCGTGGCTGAGCGGCGATGTGGTGATCGCCGATTCGGCTGGCTCCAGGTCCGACTGCGCCCGCAACCACTCGCCGGCCAGGACGTCCATCCGTCCGGCCAGCGATTGCAACGCCGGTACCTTGGCCACCCACCGGTCCCGGTGCCGGGCGACCGCGAGCATCTGCTTCAGTTCGCCGAGCTGCTCGGCAACTCTGACGAACTGACGCTGAGCAGTGGAGTACTCGCGCACGGCATTATCGACCTCGACCAGTTGCGCGGTCGATAGTGGCCCGTCCGGGAGCGGGAAAAGGTCGTATTCGGGGTGCTCCCGGTAAGCGCTACGCAGATCATCGAGGCGCTTATCCGCTTCCGCGACGTGTGCTTGGGCCTGGTGCAGTGCTGCCTGCAACCGACCGATGCCAGCACCCCGTTGTGTTGCCGCGTAGAACTGCGTCGAGAGGGCGATCTGTGCGTCGAGTACCCGGATTTCCTTGGCGAGGCCGAGACCTGCACCTCGGTACTGCTTTTCCCACAGGTCGACCAGCTGCGCGACCCGGATCGGGGTCAGCTGATCGACTTTGCCACCGATCAGCGGCACCAGGCGTTCAGCCAGGATCCGACGCTCAGAGGCAAGCTCTGTCGGCGTTCTGGGCAGCTGTCCGGGCTCCAGAGAGTGTTGGCCCTCGAACTCTATTCGCGCCTCGAGACGCTGTCGCGCACTGATGTTCATCGACCGGGTGAGCGCACCGCCACGCGGCACAGTCGAGGACTGTTGTGGTTCGGCGCGCAGCCCCAACTGTCCCGCGGTCAGCAACGCCTGCTCCAGCAAGTCGTCGAACTGCACGGTGCCCCGACGTAGTTGCTCGTACGCTTCCTCATTGGCGATGTCGTACCGCGCACCTCCGACGGTTCGCAGTTTGATCCATGAGCTATTGGCCCACTCAGCCCACTCGTTCAGCCGATGCATCTTGTCGGAGAGCCGCTGGTATTCCTCCAAGGCGAGCATTTTCAGCTCGACCCGCGCCCGCCCCCGATACAGCATTGATTCCAACATCTCGATGTGTCGCACCCGTCGGGCATCACCGTCGATGCGTCGCACCAGGTCCAGGAAGGCCCCCAGCGTGACCGACTCGGTGACCGGTCGCGCCGCGCGGCGGAAAGGCCACTCCGGCACCAGCTTCCGTGCCCCGTCGACCAGCGTGTCGGTGAACTGCCGCGATGTGCCCGGCTCACGCGTGAACGCGGCGCGATGCCGAGTCAACCGTTCGTCGGCCAACACGGTTTTCAGCAGGCCACGCTCGCCGTGCAACCTGACCCGGCCCACCGCGGCCAAGTTGACGAGCACGTCGGCCACTCGGCTCGGGTCGCCGCCCTGCACCACCACTACTGCGGTCGTCTCGTCCGGGTGCGCCTGGTGCTCGGTCGCATACCGTCCGACAGCGTCACGCAGGCCGGTGCGCAGTGACTCCGCCATATTCTGCGCGTCGAGCAACACCACCACGTGGTCGGCGGTGCGCGGGTTGCCGATAGCGGCGACCGCCTCGGGCTGGCGGGAGCGCACTTCCAGAGTGGGTGCGCCGGGCAGCGCCCGCGCCCACCGCCGGGTCCGGGCCTCGAGGTCGACGCTCTCGGGGGGCAGCCGGTCGGCCACTGCCGCCCACACCGCGGATCCGTCGCCGCGGTGCACGATTTCAACGGTCGGCGGCGACTGGTAGGGCGCCCGCTGTTCGTGCGCGACCTGGGAGAAGGTGATGCGGTGCACCATCCCCTCGGCAACCGACTCCGTGCTGGCCGCGACATCCGCACCCGCGGCGCGGGCATAGCGCAGCACCCCGATGATCGAGGTGGCCCGACCGGGCACGTTCTCGGCCTCGGCGAGGTCGGTGAACTCATCGACGCTCCCGTTCAGCGCGCCGTAATCCGCCGCATCCCGCGCAGCGAACCACACCTGATGCCCTGCGGCGGCTTTCCGGTCGCCGATCTCGACTACCAACGCCTTCGCAGTGTCCCCAGCCGCCGGATAGGACACCAGGTGCACCGGCATGCCCATAGCCTTGGCCCGATTGTCGACGTCTTTCAGCGCCTGCTGGATGGCCTCCAACTCCACCAGCCGGGCGTGCTCGGTGGCGTCGAGTCTGCGCCCGCGGGACCGTAGTTCGTTGTATTCCGTATTCAGTCGAATACGGTTGCCGTCTATGCCGGCACTGGGCAGGACCTCGGCGGTGTCGAAAATCTCGGGAAATTCGGCCCCCAGATTGACGCGGGTCGTTTCGGTCGACAGGTCCCAGAACTGTGTCGCCTTGCGCGCCGTCTCGCGCGCCGCAGCCACATCTAACCGGGTCGCTCCGTCGTAGACCAGGTCGTCGACACTCGCCAACCCCATCTGGGCCAACTCGGCCGCTATCTGCAACCGGCGGGTTTCCCGATTGCCCGGCTCCTGATCCCCGGCCACCGCCGCCTCGACGAGCCGCCCCTCGACGTCCCCGACACCGGGCATATCCCGCCCGATCACACCAGGCGACTCCCCCTCACCCAGCGGTCGCCTCGGCACCGGGCGCCCGTCCGGTCCGGGAACGAGCACGATGCCATGCAACCGCCCACTCGGCTTGTCCCACTTGGTGAATGGAACGTCGATGACCTCGTTGCCCTTGCGCTCATGCACCCAGACCGTGCCGTCCGCGCGGCGGTAGAGCACGAACATGTGCGCACCGACATCACCGTGGGTGACCGTGCCCAGGACGATCTCACCGTTCGCCGCCCGCGCCCGCATCTGCTCGGGGTTCGCGAATCCGTTCTCTTCCCACTTCGCCCCCAAACGCTGCGCGATATCGCTCGGCAGCATGCCGTTGGCCCAGATCGCGGTGTCGAACATCGACGGCAGGTCCTCGATGTCCATGCCGAGGACTTCTTTGACGAACCACATCGAGTCGAGGGCACAGATCTTCGGCACCCCGGCCAGATGTGCTTCTTGCCCTTCGCTCAGCTGCTCGTGCTGCCCGATCCACGCTGCTTCACCGTCGAGGAACTGCTGCCATTGCGCTGCTTCGCCGTCGAAGTCGGTCTGCGGCACATCGGCTATCGGCCGCGCAAGCAGCGGCCTTTCCCGGAACCCATCGGTGGGCGCGGCAGGCGGTCGAGTGAGGTGCTGGAACAGTTCCTCGAGTGGGGAGGCGGCGATGACGTCGAGGTCAGCGGTGAACCGACGGTCCAGATCGGCGGCAGCGGTGCTGTCTTCGGCCCGTTCGGCAGCGATACGCCGGGCGGCCAATGCATCCAACTGACCGGCTGCATAGGCCAACTGCTCGAACTGCTCTTGCAGTCGAGCATGGTGCTCGACGTTCGTGACCATCTGGTTCAGCAGACTGCGGCGTGCCGCCGGGTCGGCGACCCCGTCGACTTCGACAGCGAGTCGGGCCTGCAGCTGCGTGCGCGTATCCCCACCCCAGCTCAGGTATTCGGCATCGCCGGGCGATTGGGCGATGAGCTCCGCGCGCAGCGTGCTGAATTGCCGTTTGGCGGCCAACACCTGCTCGCGGGCCTCGATCAGCCGGTTCGCCAATACCCCGAACTGTATGGTCCGGGTGCGTGCGGCCTGAGTCTTCTCGAAATCGGCGATGATGCTGTCGAGCTGCTGCAGCTCCTCGACAACCTGGATGTCGCTGCCGCGATGCCCGAGTAGTTGCAGCCGCATCGTCAACTGGAGACCCGATGTCGCCACCTCGTGCGGCGTCAGCGAATCCTCGTCGATGCCCAGCCAGTCGGCCAGCTGCGCGGCGAGTCGCTTGCGGCGGGCATGCCACGGTTCCAGGCCGTCCGGGCCCAGCGGGTAAGACTCCGATTGCTGCTGTCCAGCTTCGTGTTCGTGCCTCTCGGCTTCGGCACGCAGCCGTTGCAGGTTCTCGCCCAACCGGACATCCGGCCCGACCGGCGGCCGCTGCCTGGCCTGTCGAGCGAACTCGGCCAACAAGTTTTCGAACAGGTTGCGCAGCAGGTGAACTCGGGTTTCGCGGCGGGCTTCCCGCTCAGCGATTTCGCACAACTGCACCAATTCGCGTACCCGCTGGTCGTGCTCGTCGTCACCGTAGAAGCTCTGTTCCAGCCGGGCCAGCTCGAGCTGCTGGGTCAACCGGTCCATGGCCTGCCACAGCTGCCGCGGCGCGTCCGGGTCCAGTTCATGCGCACGGAGAAGGTTGCGTTCCTCGTCGGTCAGCACGCCCAACTCTTGTTCGGCCTCGACGAGTCGTGCGGCGTGTTCTTGCAGATCCGCGACGTGGGCGACGAGCCGGTCGAGATCCGCGGATGTGTCGCGGCCTTCCTTGACCCGGGTCTGGGCTGCGCGCACTCCCCGGTCCAGCTCGACCAAGTGGCTGATCTGGGCGTCGAGCCAGACGAGATTCGCGACTTCCTTGACCAGCCCACGCAATCGCAGCAGCTTTTCGCGCGCCGCGACCCGCTGCGAATCCGTCAGCATCCACTCGGGATTCGCGGCCAGGTCGTCCAGTATTCGCCCGGCCAACAGCGGATCGGCCAAGGCCGCGGACAGCATCCGAGTCTCGGCCGCAGTGGCATTCGCACCGAAGCGGTCGTGGGCCAACAACACAGCCACCTGGTCCCGCGCGCGCTGGTGGTACCCGGCCAGTGCGTCGCGTGCCGCCCCCGGGTGCATCAACTCGGGCAAGTCCAGATCGAATTCCGCGCCGAGTTCGATCTGGGCCTGCTCGAGCAGCAATCGCAGGTTCGAGATCGTGATGACCCGAGACCGCGCGGCGTGGACTGCCTGCGCCGTCAGCTGACCGTCGAACAACGGCGGCGGCGCCTCGGGGCCGCGCATCCAACTCGTAGCCAACTCCGGTAACAGCTCGCGGTTCTGGACGGACGCCGTCATCTGTTCTTCGAAAATCCGGGTGACGGCGTTGACCACCTGCTGTAGGTCGGCTCCGAGGCACAGCAGCGACAACTGCCGCTGCTGTGCCTGGCCCGGGTCCTTGGCCGCGGCAACCACGACCTCGTGGTGTTCCCGCACGACCATCTGCATCCCCAGGTCCGGGGAAATCCCGAGCTCGTGCCCTGCCACCAGATAGATACCGAGGTGGGTGGGCTTGTCGGTGTCGCCGATGGCCATCACCGAACCGTCATCCGCCAGCACCGCCACCTCGGGCGAGCCCGGTAGCCGGTCGACCGAGCGCACCAGCCGCCGCAGCGCTGAATAGGTCTCCTCGGACCGCCGCGTCTGCGCACCGGATGCCTGTGCCTGCTCGCGTGCGGCGGCATACAGCTGCATAACAGCGACATGACGGGCGGACATCGGCGCGCCCCGCAGGTTCACGACCAGTTCCGGGTAGAGGCAGGCAACATCACGCAGGTCTGCGGGGCTGCGACCGACTTCTTCCAGCAAAGACTTGACCTGCCACACCGTGTGATCCGGTGTCAGCGTCCGCAGCCGCGACGCCAACTCCTCGGCCGTGGCCCGCCGCCCGGCATCGAGTTCGATATCCCTGAGTAGCGACAGCGGGTTCCACGGTGGGCCGATGTCGATCTCGTTGTGCTCCTCGACCATGCCCGGTACCGCGGCGGCGGCTTCGGTGACGGCGGCGCCGCTGCCCCGGCCGACCAACAACACCGCAGGGCGGTTGCCGTTGCGGCGGGCGGCGAAGGCCGTGTTCGTGATCGCGACATGCTGGGCCAAGCGTTCCGAATCGTGGTGTTCCCGGGTTGCCAACACCCTGGTCCACAGATCGACCGGACCTTCGGCGGTGGCGAAGTCGTAGTCGACCGCCACGATCATCGCCACCGTGCCCGGCGCCTCGATGCGTTGTCGTTCCCGCAGGAAATCGGCCGCACCCGCGACAGCTTCGGCAATCCCCTTCGAATTGGATACTGCGCCCGCCTGGTACCAAATCACGGTGTCGGCGTTCTCCAGGTCACCGACTGCCGTCCGGGTCTGGTAGCGGCCGCCTGGCGTTGCTTCGCCGTCCACGTCTCGATCCGGCAGATGTTCACCTGCCAGCAACCGCACCCGCATGTCGGGCATCGCCTGCTCGAAGTCTTCCCGCACGCCAGGCACGATCACCGTCTCGGCCAGGGTCAGGTGCCCCACCAGCTGGTGCTGGCGGCTGGTGCGGTTGTACTCGGGTATCTCCAGCAGCCGCGCCAGCTCTTGCGGCAGCGCCTGCTCGACCAACGAGTGCACGGTGTCCACCGGCAGCGCGCCGAACGCCCGGAGCAGCTGCGGGTGCCAGCGCAGCAGTTCGGCCTGCAACTCGGGATCACCCGCATCCCTCCACAGCCGCGTAACCACCTGGCCGATGGTGCGCGCCCAGATCAGACCGGCCGACTCACTGTCCAAGGGGGACAGCAAATGTTTCACGCTGAGCCTGTCGACATCGCGCAAGGCATCCCGCACCAGCGGCACAGTCCGCGGCGATCCGGGGACGAGCTCGAACCAGACAGTCCGGCCCGCCTTGCCCGCGCGGTCCACTCCGGAGCGATGCCACTTGTCCTGGTCGTCGTTCGTCTGTCTCGGCGCGGATACCAGCCGATCGCTGTTGTCGGACAGGGTTACTCGCAGTCGGCCTTCGACTATCTGCAACTCGACCCGGATATCATCACTGTCGGTTTCCCGCATGGCGTCGAATGCTCGGTCGAACTCGGCTATCGCTTCACCGATAGTCCACACCGACCAGCCCCGCAGTTCTTCGGCCAGCCGATTCCATACCTCGACCCGACCGTTCCCGTTGCGGCCGTCCGCGGCGCGCAGCGTCGTCTCGAACCGCTCCGGCGAGACGAGTTCCTGCCGGGCAGCGGGATCGACCACGTCCTGTGTCGGGGTCGTCGCGCTGTCGGCGGCCCAGGCGCCGTCCGAGCGGGCCAGCCAGGCGGTGATCCCCTCGTGCAACAGTTGCAGTACCGGCGCGAACTCGGCGGCGGCGCGGCCCAGGTCGACCCGGCGATAGCGCGCGACGACCCGGCCGTCGACCCGGTCCAGTTCCACCATGACCCGGGCCGTTCGCGTTTCCCCGAGGCTGAGGGTCAACTCGACCGACAGACCGGTGTCCGTGCTCTGCACCCCGGCCACTGTGACCTGGAACCTGGTGCCCGCCATCGCACCGACACCGGCGAATACCAGATCGGCGTTCGCACCGCGCGACAACAACAACCGGGCGGCTGGCGTCTCCTCCAGGAACACACCATCGTTGCGCCAGATCACCCCCAGCCCGGCGGGTGAGTCGAAGTCGAAACTGATGCGGGTGGGCTCCGCCCCGGCCAGCGACGGATGGTCGGCGTCCACCGGGGGTTCGGCTGCCTGGCGCAGTTGCGGCAGGTCGGCATCCAACTCCGGCGCGGGATCCGCAGGGGGACGCTCTTCGGATGATTCCGGTTCCTCGTCCGGATCGTCGAAGCGTTTACCCAGGTTGCGTTCCGGATGGTCCACACCAGGGTTGTCCGACGGCTGTTCGCCCGGTACCAGCTTGTGTACTGCTTCACGGTTCTCGTCGAAAACGATGCCGTACAAAGGACCTTCGGGCTTATCCCATTCGTCGAACCGCACATCGTTCACCCGGTCGACGATCACCCCGCCCTCATGGCGGCCGACCAATTCATGCACGCGGACTTCGCCATCGCGGCCCTGATACACGGTGAATAGGTGCGCACCCACATCACCGAAATCGACCGCACCGAACACCACACCGCCACCTTCGGCGATCGCATACATTTCATCGAGCGACTCGAACCCGCCCGGCTGCCACCTCGCACCCGCGGCCAGCGCCACCTCTTTCGGGCTCATGCCCTCCAACTGCAGCTTCTTGTCCTGCAACGACGGCGCATGTACTGGCAGGCCCAACACTTTCGCGCCGAACCACAACTCTTGCGCCGCACACAGCTGCGGGGTGTCGCCGAGCAGGTGCAGCACCTGCGGCGCGGTCGGGCGCTGTGACGGTGTCGAGCCGTCGGCAGGTGGCAGGTCGGCGGGCAGCCTGCGATCTCGGGCGAGCGGGCGAGGGCGCACCCCGTCGGTGGGGTCGGTGACCCGGCTGCCACCGAGAGTGTCAGCGGGGGCCTGCTGTTCGATATCGGTGCCGACCCGGACCAAGGTCTCGGTCAACGTCGTGTCGAGTTCCGCTATCCGCGCAGACAATTCACGGCGGCGAACGGCCACGGTGGCGTCATCACCAGGGTGCGCCTCGGCGAGGGAGGCGAGTTCTTCCTCGGCCCTGCGCAATTGTCCTGCCGCGTCGTCGAGTTGTCGGGTGTGCCGGTCGAGAACGCCGACCCGTCGCGCCCAGTCCGCGCGCGCATCGGCAGCATCGGCGAGCTCGAGCAGGACCCGCGACAACCGCCCTCGCTGCGGATCCGCCTGCGACACGGCGAGCAACTGCCCGTGCGCCCGCAGCTCACGACGCCACAACGCACTCGCCCAGTCCCGCTTCGCGCCGATGATTTCTGCGAGTTCGCTCGAAGTATCAGATGCCACAGTCCGCAACAGATCCGCGAATCTCAGTGTTGCGCTAGCATTTTCGGTTCTGGCCTGACGCAGTGCGGCGGAAACCGCTTCGATCCGGTCGATCCGCTCACCGGCGGCCAGGAACCGCTCCAGTTCTCCCACGGCGCGGGCGTGCTCGCGCAGCGCCCGAAGCTGTTGCAGCTGTTCCTCGGTCGGGGCAGGTTGCTCATCGGGTTCGAGTTGCCGCTCCGCCGCGGCTTCGCGTACCTGCCGCAGCAACTCGCGGAATCCGCCACGCAACTGCGCGTCGGTCGGCATATTCAGCCCCAGCTCCCGCAGCAGTGCCTCGACCGGCGCGGCCAGCCTCGGGCGTGTAGCCCGCAAAGCCGCCAGGTGCTCGGCACCAACCGCAGCGGAAGCCTGGTCACCGTTGTCCGCCTGCCCGGGACCCATTGCGGTGAAGTCCGGATTCCCGGTCTCCGCGATCTGGATTTGCCGATACCACAAGCGCTCGGCGGCCGCGGCGCGGCGGGCGCGGACCAGCTCCGGGCCCACCTCGCCGCGGCGCGTGACCGAAGTCCGTGCATGATCGCGCAGCGCCTCGGCCAGGCCGCTGTCGAGCAACTCGTCGAGTACACGGGCGGTGGCGGCATGCCCGTCGAGTTCTCGGTCCCATTCGAGTTGGTCGCGCAGCTCCAGGAAATCCTTTGCCAGCCGGGCACGTTCGACCACCAACTGCTCGGCGACAGTCTGCGGTTTCCGATCAACCAACTCGGCAGGCAACTGTGCGAATTCCACCAGCCGCGCGCGCGGCAGTCGCATCGGCGGGGGGTCCGCGTCATCCAGCAGAGCATTGAGCAGCATGCCCGCGTTCTCGTAGGCACTGCCAAGCTCTGTGCGCATCCGGTGTTGTGTCGCTCGACTCAGGTGCGTGCCCCGCGCGGTCGCCTCGGCGTCCAACCGTTCCCGGTCACCGGCCAGTTCATCCAGACGCGCGGCCTGCGCGGTCAGTCGTCGGTAGCTCTCGGCGCTGCCGCCGCGGCTGATCTGCTCGGCAGCGGTATGCAGCCGTCGCTGCAATTGCGCGATCTGGCGGGCCTGCAACTGGATTCGGTCGATCCGGTACAGCAACTCGGTGGTCTCGTGCCGCCAGCGGAATTCCTGCTCGGCCGCCGCGAGTTCCGCAGACTTGTCGGTGCGGTCGCGCAGATCCGCCAGCTCCTGAGCGACCAACACCTCATCGGCCAACACCGAGGGCGAGATGGCGAGCAGCTCAGCCAACCGGCCGCGCACGGCGACGAACTGGGTGTCCCAGTCCGCGCGTGCCCGAGAATTCGGCGACAGCACCTCGCGCGGGTCGGCCCATGACGCACCCGGGTCGATTTCTGTGCGATGCGCCTGCAATTGCAGACGAACCATGGCAGCCAAACCCGGTGCTCGGGTTTCGGAGGTGTGCAGCAACCGGGTAAGTTCCGGCCCGAGATCGGCGCCATCATTCGGGGCACGAGGCATCTGAGCCCTACCCATATTCGCGACAGCGAACGCCGTACCCGCCCGCGGTGCCGGCCGCTGGCCGCTGGCGAGCGGGATCGCCGCGGTCCCATCGGCATTGATGACGATGCCGTGCAACCCGACCACACCGGTCAGGCCCTGCCGCCACACCTCGAAGGTGACCGCGGGCCGATTCCCGTCGCGGACCATGACCCGACCGTTCTTCCGGTAGATCGCCACCGCGTGCGCACCGACCACACCTTCGTGCTGGAAGCCGTCGAACGCCACCGCCCCGATCATCACCCCGCCCTCGGGTACTGCGGCGGCCATCGCTTCGAAGTCCGCGAACCCGTCGGTATTCCAGTCCGCGCCCACCAGCATCGCACCGAAATCGCCGCTCACCCCGTTGTGCGGCGCGGTCATCGAGTCCAACATCGCGAGCCGACGACGCAGGTCGGCAACTACCGGATCGGTGTCGGGGTCTACTCGCGGATCCCGGAACCGAGGATCGCGCAACCGAGCCGCCAAAGCGTGCTCCAGCGCGAACCGAGCCGCCACCGGGAAACAGTTGTTGGCAATACCTTCCACGCGATGCGAGGGCATCCACGCCAGGATGGCCTGGTCCGGCTGCTCGGTGACGACCCGGTCGCGGTGCGGTGCCAGCACCTCGTCGCTGTGGGCCAGGGACACCAGATCCGTGACGCGCGGTGAATCCGCGTGGGCAGGGTCCACGTCGTGGTGACCGATCAGACGCACCGCCGAGAGCGGCCGTCCCGATTCCGTGCGGGTGGCCATCACCTGCGCCACCGTCTGCGCCAAGGTCGCGGTTTGTCGACGAGCAGTGTGGGGAGCAGGCCCGACTTCGGCATCAGTCGCGGCGGCCGACCCGATCCACACTACCGCCGCGGCCGGTCGCTCGGACGCGGCGACACTGCCGACAGCAGCGGCGGTGGCCCGCAGCAATGCCTGATCCGGCGAGTCCGAATTCTCGTCCACCGCATGGAAACTGATGGTCTCCGCGGTGTCCGGATCGCCGATCACCACCAGCGTGCCGGTGGTGCCGAGCATCTGCACCGCCGGATGCCCCGGCACCTGCGCTGACCACCGCTCAGCCGCGGTCAGCAGCTCCGCCCGAGAGTTCACCAACGCCAACTGCTGCTGTTGTTCAGGGGAGAGGGTGTCGAGCTTCGAGAGCCGTTCCAGGCTGCGGCGCAACATCAGTCGTGTCGCCTCGTCGCGCGCCTCGCGCGGGAAACCTTCGGTGGTGGCGACCGCTTCGGGCATCGCGTCGATCAGCGCCTGCTGCAGACTGTTCTTGCTCCGCCTACCCGTGCTACCTGTGCCATCCGTGCCGTTCGGGTCGGTCCACTGCCACGCGAGTGCATAGTCGTTCGCCGAGCGCGCCCAACTCCGAATGCTGCGCATCCGATCCGTCGCGCGGTTGTGTTGCTGCTGGGTGTATCCGGGGTCCGCCGGGAGTGTCTGGCGTGGCTGGGCGCGCACCGAATCCACGCCGCCCTGATGCTTCGCGATACGCCGCGTCAAGGCGCGAACCTGGTCGGCGGCCAGGTGATACCGCCGCGCGGCGGCGAGGACGTCATTCAGATTGTTGCGCTCGCGGTCGACGCCGGGCCTGGCAAGCAATCGCTTCACCCGGCCACGAGCTTCGTCGTAACCGTCGCCCGTCAGCTCCATGACGTTGATCGACAGCGTCGTGGCCACATCGGCGGGCACCCTCCCGACCGCATCCCGCAGTGCCGCGAACGCACTCTCGTATTCGGTGACCAACGCCCGGTGCCCGGCTCGCAAACCGAGCGGAATCGGCATCGAGTCGAGCTCGCCGTCCGAGTCGAGCATCCGCAGGTACGAGCCGCGACCACCGGCCGGACCTTCCGGCGCCAGATCCACGATCTGCTGCTCCGCGAGCCGAACACGGTGCGCCGCTGCCTCCTGCCGACCCACAACCCGCATAAGGCCCCGATCATGGCGGAGCGGATCACGCACACCGATCGGGTGCGGCATGGTGACCAAACTGATGGCCTCGTTGTGCACTGGCCCAACTGGAGCCGACATGTCGCGCGTGAGGGATTCGGCCTCGGATGCCAGGGCCGACACCATATCTCGCTGTTCGCGCAGCGTGACCGCCCAGTCCGACAGTGCCGAGAGGTAGTCGCGTTCGGCATCGCTCCACTCGGCCCGGTCGGCCGCCACATCGAGCCACCTGCGCAACCGCGCGACTCGCATGCCCAACTCGCGGAAGTGGCGTGCGGTGATCGCCAACGTAGTCGGCGCATCCAACTGGTCGTGCTGGATAGCCTGTCCGCCCATGCTCTCCAGCTCGTCTTCGAGCCGTTCCGGCAAGGTCAGGTTCGCCAAATCCACACCGGGCAGCCGCGTGGCCAGGCCGCGCAGTTCTGTCCACCACCACTGGTACTCCTGCGCGAGTGCCGCATAGTCATCTCGAAGGTCGACCGGCATGCCAACGGGCATGGCGGGCAGCGCTTTCGGCGGTGGTTCGCTCGGCGCGCACGACATCAGGGTGAGGGTTGTGTTGTCCCGCCCGCCCGTGCGCAGCGCCTGGCCGAGCAAGTACGCGCCTTTCGCGGACAAGTCGCCGCGTTCGTGTGCCAGCAGCTCTGCCAACCAGTTCGCGTCGGGTGCGGTCTCCCACAACTGTCCCGGAGCGATGTTCCACAGCCCGTCGGTGTCCACCACCACGATGTCGGTGTCCGATACGGTGCCGGATCGGATGTAATCCGCCGGCAGTGCGTAACCCCGACCGAGGTAGGGCGGCATCAGCGCATTTATCGGCGCCGCAACCCTGTCGGCTTCGCTCCGCTCCGGGACGTCATCGCGCCAAAGGTGGTCGGTAGTCACCGTTTCCGATACCCCGTGCTCCCGAAGCACCTGCACCCGAGTGTTGCCGACCCAGCCCGCTGTGTACTGCCCCGGCTGCCCCGCACGCCCCGGCTGCACCATGACCGCCGCGATCGTGGTCTTGGGCGGGTTGGGGTCGTTCGCGTACTCGGCCTCGGTCAACTCCAGCACCGCCGCCCGTGCCGCGTCGATCGCCCCGCGCATGGCCTGTTCGGCTGCTTCCTTCGACAACCGCTCCCCGACGCCCAGTCCTCGCGCGACCGTAGCCAGGTATTCGAGGGCCTTTTCCGCGGCCACCCTGGCGGCGCGATGCCCGTCGCAGTTCGACGCACCGTCGGTCACCACGGAGATCCGGATCGGCCCCTCGGAGGTGTCGATCACCACCGAGGCCATCCAGTCCTCGTTGCGTTCCTTGCGCTCGCTCGCACCCAGGTCGCTGATCCCGGCAATCGAACCGAGGTCGACCTCGAAATGATCGACCGCCTCGGTGTCGGCGCTCAGTGAATCAGGCTGCGTAGGAACATCATCCAGCGAGAATCCGACCGCCCATGAGCCGGCCGCGGTCGTGACCGGCCGCAGAACTGGATCGAGAGCCAGCCGCCGCATGGCGGCGCGCACCTGCCTTCCGGCCAGAATGAAGCGCCGCCACTCGGGATCCACCTCGCCCGGCGCGAGCGCTTGCTGCGGCGCGGCCGGCCGTCCGGCACCGGCCGCTGCGGGCCTGAACCCGTCCACCGCGGCCGTCCACTCCGTCACCGCGTCGGCGTACCGGATCAGCGCTTGACGCTGTTGCGGCGAAAGTGGCTTGCGCTGCGGCATGCTCAGCAGGTCGGCGAATACACCGACCTGCTGCTCCAACTTCCGGAAGTGGAGAACCGCGTCGGCCAACGACTGTTGGGCATCCAACTCCGCCGGACCCGGACTACGGCTGTTCGCCGGGTGTCCGCCCGCGGCATCCAGTCCGCGCGCGCGCAGTACCTGCGTGGCTGCCTGCGCCATGTCGTGCCGTGCCTGCTGGTAAGCGCGCAGGGTCTGCAACCCATCCTGCAACTGCTGTTGCCCGACCGGCGGCGGGTCTCCGGGTTCGTTAGGCGTGCACAGCAACGCGACGCCGGTGATGTTGTCCTCTTGACCGTTGTCGAGTTCCAGGTCGACCAGCGCCGCCAGCGCGGCGGCCGGGTCGCCGTTGTGTGCGGCGAAAGCCTCGGCGAACGACGGCGCTTGGCGGTTCTTGCCGCCGATCCCGTCGGAATGGACGAACAAGACCTCGTTTTCGGCGACTTCGCCATCGGTGAGATATCGCGCGTGGTGCTGCGCGCCTTGCACCGGTGGTCCGCCGAGCGCACCGTAACCCTGCGCATTCTGGATGCCGAAGCCGAGCACGTTCATCAATGCGCCACTGCTCTTGGGCGCCTCGCCGACAACCTGCGAGACGTCGTCCTTCAGCTGCGCGTCCGGAGTATCGGAGCCTGCCGCCTTGGCGGCGTCGACCGCGTCGTAGAGCATGCCCATGCCGACAGCCGAATGGTCGAAGGTCACCGTCCGCGACTTACTCGGGTCCGCCGGATCGAGCACGTCGACCCGGCTGTCACCGACCCAACCCGCTGTGTACTTGCCCGGTTTCCCGTCTCGCCCCGAGTCGAGCAGTACCACCGCGATGGTGGCCTGCGGCGGCCGCGTGATGCTTCTCTCGTCGGCGTTCGCTTCGATATCCGCGATGGCCTTGTCGCGGATATCGGCGTACTCGTCGTCGATCAACCGCATGACCGCGGCCTGTGCGGCATCGATGGCATCGGCAACCATGGCCCGGCGCTGCTCATCGGTGATCGGGGCGGCGGGGTCGTGCGCGGCCAATGCGGCGCGCAAGCTCGCGCGGGCCGCCGCGACCGCCGCGGACGAGGCGCGGTGGCCATCCGCCGACACCGACACCCCGTCGGAGACGATCGCGAACCGGATCGGCCTGCCGTCGACGACGAAGACGTCGGCCGCCATCGCGTCCTGATTGCCGGTATAGCTCGGGCCCCGATCACTCACTCCGACAACGGATCCCAGATCCACAGTGTCGCGTGCGAGTTGCGCCCAGGTCGCCTGTAGCGCGTCGATCGCTGCGCTCACCCTGCGGATGAGCGCGCGTCCTTCGTCTTCGCCCGGCTGGTTCAGCACCGCGTCACGCACGGCCCGCACCGCGGTGGACCACTCCGGCAGCGCGGCGGCGTGGCGGCCGGCTGCGGCGAGCCACTCCGGTGCGTGCTGTTTGCGCTCCCCTACCTCGGCGAAGAGCGCTTTCACCTGGGCAGCCATGCCGTCCAGCTCGTGGTAGTGGTTCGCGTGCGCGGCCAAATCCAGCCAGCCGGGCGGCGGGTTGTGCGCGGAGTTGAACGACGGACTGTCCAGCAAACTGTCCGGCGGATCGGTCGGCAGTTGGGGCGACGGGCCGAGCAGGCGGTTGAGTTCGGTCGCGAACTGCTGCGAGTGCAGGGCGATTCGGGAATTATCGTTCACGTTCAGCGCGGCTGCCGCGGCGTCCATAGCGCGGCGCGCGTCGTCCCGTTGTGCTTCCAGGTCGACCAGCGCCTGTCCCAGCACAGCTTGCGTGTGTTCCGGCGTAGATGGAGGACCGATCGGCGGGATAGGTGGACCCCCAAGGCGGGCAGCCGCTCCGAAGTCTGCGGCACCCGGCAGCGCACCGATATTCGCGACCGGGAACGCCGCACCCGCCATCCCCCGAGTCCGACCGTCTTCATCGAGCGCGAATGCCGGTGACCCGTCGGCATTGATGACGATGCCGTGCCACCCGACCACACCGGTCAGACCCTGACGCCACACCTCGAAAGTGACCGCGGGCCCATTCCCGTCGCGGACCATGATCCGACCGTTTTCCCGGTAGATCGCCACCGCGTGCGCACCGACCACACCGCGTTGCTGGAAGCCGTCGAACGCCACCGCCGCGATCATCACCCCGCCCTCGGCGGGCACCGCGGCGGCCATCGCGTCGAAGTCCGCGAACCCCTCCGGATGCCAGTCCGCACCCACCAGCTGCGCGCCGTAAGCACCACTCAACCCGTGCTCCGGCACCCCGATCAGTTCCACCATCGCCAACCGATCGCGCAGATCAGCGATCACTGCGGGGTCGGCGTCAGGATTGCGCTCCAGTGCGGCCAACACTCGCGCCAACCCGGCTTGGGCCGCTTCCGGGAAACAGTTGTTGGCAACACCTTCCAGCCGATGTGACGGCTCCCAGCGCGCCACCGCCGGGTCCGGCGCGTCGATCTCGATGCGGTCGCGATGCGCCGCCAACACCTCGTCGTCCCACGCGTGCAACACCAGGTCCGGATCGGCCTCCGGCATGCCCTCGAAACGCTGCGTCGCCGGGAGGGTGTCGTCGTGCCCGACCAACACCACATCCGGGGCCGAAAGACCGTTATCGGCACGGTCTTTCAACATTCCGGCAACAGCGTCGGCCAGGGTGGGACCATCGCCGGCCATAGCGCGGTCGCTCGGCCCGACCCACACCACCGCGGCGGTCGGTCGCCCGGCGGCCGCGACCCCGTCGATCGCGGCCGCCGTCGCCTGCATCATGGTCGATACCGGATCCTGGCTGTTGCGGTCCACGGCGTGGTAATGGACTTCTTCCGCGGCGTCCAGATCACCGATCACCATCATCGATCCGGTCTGGCCGATCATGTGCACCGCAGGATGCCCCGGTACCTGTGCCGCCCACCGCTCGGCCGCGGTCAGCAGGTCCACCTGGAAGTCGATCACCGCCAACTGGCCCGGATCGGCATCGGTCTGCTGCCGCAACGCTTCCCGGTGACGATGCAACGCCAGCCGCATCGCTTCGTCACGGACCTCATGCGGGATGCCCTCGGTGCGCGCGACCAGTTCGGGCTGTGCCGCGATGATGGCCCGGCGCGTGTCGAGGTCGGTGATATCCCACATATCCCGGGTAGCAGCAGGCGACTGCCCGACCATCACGATGGCCCGCCACCGTCGCAGCGCACGCGTGCGCTGCTCATCGGTCAACTCATCGGTCAACCCCATATCCGGAGCCAGCGTCGGTCGCGGCCGCGCGTCCAGGGTGTCCACACCGTCGCCATGCGCTCGGATGCGTCGCTCCAGGGCCAGGACCCGACCGTCTGCCCGGTGCAAGCGTTGCGTGGTGTGGATCAGCCAGTCGATCCTGCGCGCGTGCGCCTCGCTCTCGGACAGATCGGTCGCGAGCTGTCGCAACGCCTCCTCGTCGTCGGACACCTCGGTCATCAACTGCCGCAGCACGTCCTGGTCACTCGATGCCTCGGCCATCATCTGACGCAACGCATCGAGCGTGTCGCGGTGGTCTTCGCCCAGCAAGTCCTCGACAGTGACCGGCAACGTGCCGATCAAGCCGCGCAAGACATCTCGCGCATTCGACCACTCGGCGACCAGCATCCGATACTCACGCCGCAGCCCGGGCGGGATCTCCAGGCTCCCGTCCCGCGAGCGGGTGTCGTCGAGTTGCCGCGCGGTCCGGCCGAGTTCGTGCCACGCCTCGGTGTAGCGGCGCAGCTCCTGCGATACGTACGGGTTGCTCAGGATCGGGTCGACATCGAGGGCCGGGCGCGGCAGCGCCAGTAGCGGCCACAGCTCCGGGTAACGACGCTCGGTCAATGCCACGGTGACGCCGGACAGCGCCGCCTCCCGCAACTCTCGCAGCGAAACCGACCAATTCGACAGCGCGGTAAGGTAATCCGAGTCGTCCCTGGTCCACCGCA
Organism: Nocardia arseniciresistens; assembly: GCF_046764875.1. Taxonomy (NCBI): domain Bacteria; kingdom Bacillati; phylum Actinomycetota; class Actinomycetes; order Mycobacteriales; family Nocardiaceae; genus Nocardia; species Nocardia arseniciresistens. The sequence continues at coordinate 28,514 of NZ_JBKORD010000003.1, read as the reverse complement.
ACAGCGGCCGATCGCCGACTTCGTCGAGCCACTGCCGGAACTCGAGCAGCTGGTCATCGAGTGTGTGGAAATGACGCGCCGCGATCTCCAACCGGAATCTCGCGTCCTCGGGAACACCCGCCGCGACCAGACGCATCATCTCGGCGTCCAACTGATCCGGATCCATCAGATCTTCGGGACTCGCTCCCGCCTCGGCGGCCAGTCGCCAGAAATCGGCGCGAGCACGCGCGTATTCGTCGGCCAAGACCCGGTAGTGCCGCCGGAACCCGATCGGAATCCCCGTGGGCGGCGGTGGCAGCAGCCGCGGCGTCGACTCGGGCGAGGCGCCCGACACCAGCGCCAGGGTAATGTGGTCGGCTCCGCCGCCCAGCAAGGCCCGGTCCAGCAACTGGGTGCCCATATCCCGCAGGTCGGTGTTGCGGCCCTCGTCCAGGACGATGTCCATCTCGTCGGGATCCGGGTTGCTGCCCCACAGTCCGTCGGTGCACAGCAACACCACGTCGGTATCCGACAACTCACCGGTAGTGGTGTACTCAGGGGTCAGCGCATCATCCGGTGCCGGTGGACCGCCATCCCTTCCTAGTGCATGCAGGATGTTGCTGGTCTCGGAGTCGCGCAGCATCTCACGCAGTGACGGCCGCTCCTCCGGCGGCAGGTCCGCATTGAAGGCCTGCAAGTACGTCAACATCGTGTGGGCCTTGGACACCACCTCGGACTCGCCGTCGGCCCGCAGCACCTGGACCCGGGTGTCACCGACCCAGCCCGCCGCGTACTGCCCGGGCGCTCCGTCGCGTCCCGGCTTGACCAGTACCGCCGCGATCGTGGTCTTCGGCGCGCGCGGGTCGTCGGCGTACTCGGCGGCGATCAGCTCCAGCACCGCGGTCTGCGCGGCGGCGATCGCCTCCCGCATCGCCCGATCTGCTTGCTCGGCAGTGAAAATCCCCTGCTGCTGGAGCGCGAAAGCAGCCAGGCGGGCGCGGGCAGCGCGAGCGGCGACCCGGGCGGCGCGATGCGCGTCGGTGGTCGATCCCAGCCCGTCGCACACCACCGAGATCCGGATCGGCCCGTCCGCGGTGTGCACCACCACCGCTTCCACCCAGTCCTGGTTGTGCGGCTTCGCCGCGTTCGCACCCTGGTCGCTGACCACGAAGATCGAATCGAGGTCAGCGTCGAAATGGACGATCGGAGCGTCGGCAGCGACCGTGCCTTCGCCGGTCAGGTCAACGGGACCCCACCCGCCACTCAATTCGGCGACCGGGCGCAGCGCGGCATCGCCTGCCAGCCGCTGAGCGGCAGTGTGCACCTGTTGGGTGGCTTCCTCGTAGCGCCGCGTCGTCGCCTCATCCACCTCGGCGTCCGGCTCCACGGCGTCCGGGTCCGCGGCTTGTTGCGCGGCCCGGCGCGCGGCGTTCGCATCCCGCCACTGCGCTACCGCGGCACCGAAGTCCAGCAACCGCTGCTGCTGCCACGCCGAAAGCCCCTCCGGCAGCTCTACTCCCAGCAGATCGATGAACGCGTCGACCCGCCGTTGCGCTTCCTGTAGACGGTCGACCGCCGCCTGGGCCGTCGCCTGCTCCCGCAGTTCATGCAGGCCTGGTCCGTCGTCTCCGGGGCGCTGCGCCACCCCATCCGCATAGTCGGCCTCGTCCAGCTCACGCGCCGCACGCAACGCGCCCGCCGCGTCCGTCATGGCCTGGCGCGCAGCGTGATAGGCGACCAGGTCGTTCAGCCCAGCCCGCAACTGCCGCGCATCGAGGTGCTCCGGCAGTCCCAACGCCGCAAGCAACTGCCCATCCGCACCTATCACCGGCTGATTGCCAACGGCCGCATCGGATCCGTGGGCCCGGGCGGCGGCGCGCGCAGCGACGGCGGCGCGAGCGGCGAACTTCGCCGCCATGTCCGCGACCATCTCGATCTGGCTCTGCAGCAGCGCGATTCGCACGCGACCCGCACCGCCGCCAAGCGGATGCGCCGCCTGGTTCTCCGGGGCAGCCTGCGCCGCGGCCAGCTCACCCTGCGCCCATACCAACCACACCGCATGCGCGTCCGCGCGAACATCATCGGCAAGCCCCGCCGTCAGCAGCACGACGGACGGCAGCAACGCGACACACGCCGCCTGCGCGTCGGCATCCAACCGCGGCATCAACTCGACGAGTCGCTGCCCCCCGGCGCGCACATCCGCCATCAAATCCTCGAACTGCTCCCCCTGACGCGCCAATGCCAGGGTCAGAATCCGCTGAGACTCAACACCTCCGGGCACTTTGGGGCTGCCGTCGATGTTGAGAGTGGGTTCCTGCGCGACATCCCGGTACCATGCCCGACCGTCGAGGTCGACTGTGACCTGCTTGGCGTCGATCCGGTAGCCGGCCTTCATCAACGGCGGCAGCTGTTGCGCCATCCGATCCGGACGGTCCCCGGCCAGTTGCACCACCTTGTCCTGAAGGAGCACCTGCATGCCATCGCCGAGCGACATCGCGTACCCGTCGGTCAGCGTGCCGAGCAATTCCGTCGAGACGGCCTGCGTCATCCGGTCCAGCAGCTCCCCGGCCTGCCGCTGGGCCGCCGGGACGCCCGCCACCTCCTGACCGAACTCCGCCAAATCCGCTGCGAACGCGGCAGATTCGAGCTCCGCCGCCAAGACCTCACCGGAGGGCACTTGTCCCTGGTTCGTCGCCTCCGCGCGGGAGAACCCACACCGCAGCACGACCTGGGTGATCGCGGCCCGCAGACCGGCGATGCCCTCGCCGAGCGCGCCCGGGACGGCCAAATCGCCCTGAAGCCCGCCGAGGAACCCCTCGATCTGGGGGCGCAACCAGGCTTCGTAGGCCGCCGCCATTTGCTGCGCGTTCATCCCGGTCGGATCGATGCCCGCCCGCCTGACGCGCCTCTCGAGGGCCTGCAGCTCGAGCACGTATCGCCGTCGCACGGACTGCAACTTCTGCGCGTCCCTGTGCAAAATCCGTTGCATCCGTGGCGAATTGAGCTCGGTCGCGGGCTGTGGCGCCGCGGCCCAGCCAACCGACAGGGGGGCGAACCGAGGTTCGGGCTCCGCCGCGGACGTCGCTGGGGCCTCGGCGTCCGGCTGGCTGTCGGGACTCTCGTCGGGCGAGTTCTTATCATCGGAATCGGGATCGGCCACTGGCGCAACACCCGCCGCAACCGGCGGCGCAGCACCCACCACAGCAGGCGCGGCACCCGCCACACCCGCGACACCCTGCGCAGCACCCGCCACAGCTGGCGCGGCACCCGCCACACCCGACGCAGCACCCGCGACACCCTGCGCAGCACCCGCCATAGCAGGCGCGGCACCCGCCACACCCGACGCAGCACCTGCGACAGCTGGCGCATCACCCGAGACAGCGGGCTCAGCACCCGTGATCACCGGCGAGGCAGCCGCCGCCTGCGACGCAGCACTTGCCGACGTACCAGCACCAGCCGCAGACTCATCCACAGCACCCGGTACAGCTGGCGCATCACCCGCGATATCCGGCGAAGCAGCCGCCGCCTGCGACGCAGCACTTGCCGACGTACCAGCACCGGCCGCAGACTCATCCGCAGACGGCTGCGCGCCGGACGTGACGGGCTGCCCCTGCGGCTGAGCCCCGTTGGGCGCGGCCTGTGCGCCCGACGCCCGCTGACTCCCGTTCTGACCCAAAGGCTGTGTGGCGGAACCATTCTCCGACGCTCCAGCGCGCCCGCCTACATCCGGCTGGACCGGAGCCTGCGCCGGAGCTCGACCGATGCCCCGCGGGTCCGCGAGAAATTCTTCGACGCCAAAGTCAGTGCCAAGGCCCAACAGGGTTGTGCTCCCGGCGGCCGCGCCGACCGTCTGCATGCGGACCTCCGCCGCGCTTTGCAGTTCCGGGATCGCCGCCTGGATCTGTCGTTCGAAAGCAGCCATCTCGAGCGGGTCGTCGGCGGTCTTCCAACGCTCGATGATGACGGCCATCTGGTGGTCGACGGGAACGTTGGTGAAGAGATCGGAGCCACGCAGCGAGTGGAAGCTGACGCTACCGGGTTGGCCGCTGCGGGCGGCACGGTACATCGCCTGAATGTCGACGGCGGCGATCTCCGAGTGCTCGGTGACGATCACATGCATGCCACCCCGCACCAGCGATGCGGTCGTGGGCGAGATATCGACACCACGCGCGCCCTGCATGTTGATGACGAGAATCTTGCCCTCGGCTCCCGCCTCGGCATAGATCTTCGCCAGCTGCCCTTCAGAGGATCCCGGACTCTGCTTCTCCCAAGCATAAATCTGTTCCGAATTGACCTGGACAATCTCGACATTCTGACGACCGAGCATGCTCGCAAGGCCTCTGACGAGATTGTTGTCGTGGGCCAGGACGGCAATCGGCTGCCCACCCTTGTTCACGGTTTGGATTTCGGCGCAGATCGCCTGCTTTCGCTCTGCCTCGGTGTCCGAGAACGTCGCCTGCCGTCGCAGATCCGCGGCGTCCTTGATCGTGAGCGCCTGGCCGTTGATGTCCTTGAGAACCAGCTTGGATGGGGTGAAGCGGTCGACGATCGTGGTCTTGCCCATGCCGAGTTTTTGCAACGGCTCGGCGACGAAGTGGGCGGTGCCGGACGCACCGGTGACCAGGTCGTAGTTCTCCGGGGTGAAGGTCTCCGCGAAGCTCAGGCTGATCGAATGGTCCGAGTCGTTGCGGATCTCCAGGTGATGTCGCGCTTCCAGCGCCTGCGCGAGACCGTTGTTCCACCGGCTCTCATTCGTGACCCCCTTATCCATCATATTCCGGTGGGCGACCTGATCGATGATGATGATGTCGCCCTTGCGAGGCGCCCGCTGGCTGCTTTCGTCCAGCGTCACCCGGTGGCCGTTTTCGTCCAGCGTCACCCAGTTTCCGTTTTCGTCCCGCGTTACCCGGTAGCCGTCCCGCGTCACCCGGTGGCCGTTTTTGTCCCGCGCCACCCAGTTGCCTTTTTCGTCCTGCGTCACCCGGTAGCCGGTTTCCTCCAGCGTGAACCGGTCCGCGCCGATAATGTAGTGCTTACCCCGCACCAGCTCCCAGCGGGCGGCGGCGGCGTTGTTCAGCCGGTGCAGCTCCTCGGCGGTCATCTTCCGCTCGGCGACCCCCTCGATCTTCGCGAGCGCCGCCTCGATCTTCGCCTGACCCGCCTCGGTCAACCGCGCCGGACCGTTCCGCTGAAAATGCGTGCGGCCGAAGTCCTCGTGGGTCAATAGCCCCTTGAGGGGATGCTCCTTCTTGCCAAAAACATTGTTGAGGAAATCCTCCGCGGCCCTGACCTCCGCTTGGATGCGCGGCGGGGCCAGCTCGTAAACGCCTTCGGAAATAATGTAATTCGTGTCGGCATAGTGGGCTGCCTCATCGATCTCATCGATCACGGCGCGGCGGCCCGGCACCGGATGGCCGCGCAGCCTGCTCACAATGACATCGCCGACCGAGCCGATGTAGATGGTCGGCTCGCCTTCTACCGGCTCCGGCATCACCTCGTCCGGATTGATGCGATGCACCTTGTACCCATGCCGACCGTAGGTCTCCAGCAACTCCTGGAACTCGCGGTCGACGAGATTGTCCCTGGTGAGGTACTGCACCGAGCCCTTATCCGCGGCGATCCTGGCCACATAAGCGTGGTACATCATCGACTTGCCCTCGCCGGCGTCCTGGTTCACCGGGCCATGGGACATCGCCTCCCCCGCCGCGAACTGCGTCCAGCGCAACGACTTTCCGTCGGGGATCTTCTCCGATACGGTGCCCCGGCGCTGAATCTCCGCCGCCGCCATCCGCTGCTCGACCTCGGTGCCGTTGCGCAACATGTGGGTCAACACCTCGGCGGACGCGGTCCTGATGCCGAACATGTCCGGCGCGCACCGATCCAACAGCACTTCGAAATGCTTCACCAGCGCGCGGCCCGCCGCCTCGGAAGTGGTCTTGCGGTCGACCGCGGACGCCCGCGCCTCCTTCACCAACTCGGCCGCGGTGAGCTCCGATGCGATCACCCGCTCCTTCGCGAGATCCCGCAGGAACTCCGACCTGATCCCCCCGATCTCCCGCACCAACGCCGCGCGCTCGTTCGCGACATCCCGCGCCAGCGCATCCTGAACCTGTGCGATCTCCTCCCGCGCCTGCTCCCGAGTCACCGCGAGATCTGCCCCCCGCGCCTGCTCCGACAACCGCACCAAACGCTCCCGCGCCGCCGCCCGCAACTCCGCAACCCGCTGCCGCGACTCGGCCCGCAACTCCTCAATATGCCGCCGCGACACGGGCGACAACTCCTCGAGCCGTCGCAGCGGCGTCTCCGCCACCCGCTCGCGCTCGATCGCCTTCAACGCCGCCACCCGCTCGCGCTCGATCGCGTCGATCGCGGCAATCCGCTCGGCCGCAATTGCCTTCGCCGTCGCCTCACGCTCGGCCGCGATGTTCTCGGCCAGCCTGTCGCGTTCCGTGGCGATCGCGGTCTCCGTCCGCTCGCGCACCTCCGCGACCTTCGCCCGCAACTCCGCACGCAGCTCCGCAACCTTCGCCGCGGTCTCCCGAACCGTCGCCCTGGCCTCCGCCGTGGCCTCCCGAACCGTCGTCCGTGCCTCCGCGACTGCCGTCCTGGCGTCCCGAACCGTCCTCCGGGCCTCCGACACTTCCACCAGATCCGCGTCGCGAAGCTGCTGCGTGGCGGCCTCGAGCTCCTGCCTCGATGCCCTGAGCCGCTGCTCCGCAGCCTCGAGCCGACTCTGGGCGGTGGTCTCCTTCGCGCGCTCCTGCGTGATTTCGTGCTGTGCAGCGCTTTCGAGGCGAAGCCGAGCCTGGTGCTCTGCGGCCTGGGCCTGCGCTATCCGGTCCTGTGTCTGCTCCCGCCGCTCCTGCTGCCGCTGCTCCGACGCGGTGCGCAGTTCGGTGGTCCGCTCACCGACCCGCGCACGCACTTGGTCCCGATACTCGGTCCCGAGCTCGATGCGCTCTTGCCTGGCCGCGTGATACGCCTCGACGTTGACCGTATGGAAGTCGTTGACCTCGACCCCGATCCGAAACCCACCCTGCGGATCGGGCACGACGACGAGATCGACCTTGATGTGGTGGTCCAGCAGGCCCTCGGTGCCAACCGTGATGAACCCGTGCGCGTCCGCCATGTCCGCCTTGACACCGAACGGAGAGCACACCTCGTCGATAGCCCGTGTCTCCGCCGTCTTCCGCCGGGCATCCGACTCGACGACCACCGCCTCGTAGGCTTTGAATTCGGTGTTCATCTCATCGAGCATCTTGCGCGCCTGATGCGACTGCGCCTCGGTCCCGACACGGTCCAACCGAGCGCGTTCCGCTTCCAGCCAGTCCTTGAACCGCTCCGCCACCGGACGCTCCGGCGCACCCGCCGGCTCGGGCGCAAGCACGTCCAACCGCGCACGCAGGGCAGCCTCGGCCTGCATCCTCTCGCGGAGGGCCTGCGTGAACGCGCGGATCCGGCGCCGCAGTCCCCGCGAAGGCTCGTGGTTGCCCGGTTGGGAATCCGAATGCGACTGTGGTGCAGCAGCTTCCGGCTTCGCACCCGCCTCCGGCGCGGCAGTTCCGTCCGGCACGCCCGCCTCCGCGGCGGCAGCCTCCCGCTCCGCTGCAGTCTTCGGAGCATCGGCTTCCGGCTTCGCGCCAGCTTCCGGCTTCGCACCCGTTTCCGGCGCAGCAGCTGATCCCGTCTTCGGGGCACCAGCTTCCGGCTTCGCACCCGTCTCCGGCGCAGCAGCCGTTCCCGTCTTCGGGGCACCAGCTTCCGGCTTCGCACCCGTCTCCGGCGCAGCAGCTGATCCCCGCCCTGCATCAGTCTTCGGGGCACCGGCTTCCGCCTTCACGCCCGTATCCGGCGCGGCACTTGATCCCCGCTCTGCGCCCTTGGGAGCGGCTTCCGCCTTCGCCCCGGCGTCCAAGCTGCCCGTTCCCCGCTCCGACGCGGCGGCTCCCGCTCCGGCCTTCGGCTCGGGGCCCGCACCGTTACTCGCGCCGCGACCGGTGGCCCGGTCCGGGCCCGCACCGTTACTCGCGCCGCGACCGGTGGCCTGGTCCGGGCCCGCACCGTTGCTTGCGCCGCGACCAGCGGCCTGATCCGGACCGGCTACCGTGCCCGCCCGCGCGGTCGACCGCGCACCCGTCGTGGCATCGGCGGCTGGTCCACTGCGCGTCCCCTCGGCCCCGGTGCCCGCGGCGTGCTGACTCGACGGCGCTGCCACGGATCCGTCCGACAGAACCGTCGAGCCGAGGAACTGTCGGGGCGCGGCAGTTGTGCCTGTCGATACCGTTGCGGCCCCGGACTCCGCGGCGACGACACCATTGCCTGGCGACTCGACCGAGTGGGTATACGCCTGGTAGTTCAGGGTTTTCATCGTCGCCACATCGTGCGCGGCCGCGACCTTCTCGGCGAAGTCGTGGGTCGGCAAGCCCTCGGAAACGGCGAGGTTGGCTTTGATCTCGTTGCGGAGCTGGGCTAGTTCCGTCTTTCCCGCCATATCCAGCGGGACCGAGCCGGTGCTGGCGTGCCGACTGGCTGCCAAACCGCCGCGGGCACCACCCGCCGCACCCAAAGCGCCCATATAGCCGAGCGAAACCATATCCCACTGGCCGTGCAGCGCCCCGATAGCCACCGCGGTCGTCACGCCCGTCAGGAACCCGGCCGTCATAGGCGCCATGCGCCCCAAACCAATTCGGGTGGCCCCACGAGCGAAGGCCGGGCCCGCCATATGCCCCGCCACGCCGCCGACACCCCAAGCCAACGCCGCATCACCGATCTTGGCCAGATCGAGGTCCTGACCGGAGGCCAGTTGGGCCCCGGCGGTGAACCCCGCGCCGATGCCCGCCAGCTTCAGCCCGGACCCGATCCCGGTGAACGCGAGGTGCACGACATTCTCGAAACCCTGCAGACCCATCCGGCTGAGCCCTTGCAGCAGCAGCCGTTCACCCACCATCCGGGCAGCGGCCATCCCGAGCCGTTCCATCATCCTCTTGCGGGCGACCGCGAAGGTGTACCGCCCGATCGCGATGATCAACGCTTCCTGCGCCGCCACAAACCACGCCGCCGTTCCGGCAGACGCGGCGAGTTCGGCCGCGAGCTTCTCGAATTCCAGCACCCCCCACGCGGCGAAGATGCTTTCGGTAATGCGGTCGCCGACGATGCTCGCGTTGCTCTTGGAGGTGAACTCGGGCACCGCCTCCATCGCGCTGATGAGGTGGTCGATCGAATACTTGCCGTCGGTGAGCTGTTTCAGCGAGTCGGCAGCTGCTTGGCCACCGTGACCCTCATACCACTTCTCGGTCTGCTCGATAACCCGATTGAACTCAGGGAGAAGTTCGGTCAGCTCACTAGCAGCAGTTGCATACCGGTCGCCGAGATCGCTGACACCGTCGAGATCCCATGTCCACGGATCTCTGCTCGGCGCAACACCGCCGAAAATATCTATGAATACCCTGAGGGCATCCGGAATCACAACCGACCCCTACCAGCCAGGTTCGGTGACCCCCGGTCCGGCGCGGCGGGTGCCGTTACGCTCGGCGTCGGGCTCCTCGCGCTCGGCCGAAGCCAGTGGCGCGGTCGACGCCTCGATGTGGGTGGGAAGGCTGGTCAGCTCGTCCGGAATACCAGGGAGCAACTCGGAGAGTGTCGGCATGCCCGCGTTGCGTTCCTGCATCGGCGCGACCAATTCCTCGGTCTTGCGCTTGATTTCGGCAAATGCCTGCTGCGCGGCCGTGGTCACCGCCTTGGCGAGCTCCGCAGGGGAAAGTTCGTCGATATCGTCGGCCATCCGCGTCTCGATGACGACGCCGTCCGCATTCAGTACGACAGTTACGCGCTTGTTCGCGGCCGTTCCGATCGCGGTGAGTCGGGCGCGCTGTTCGTGCGCGTCCCGAAGCGACATCATATTCGACTGAATGGTTTTCAGCATATCCGCCAATAGTTCCTCATCAGCGGCGCTCACGCCTTATATCCCCTCATGATTTTGCGGATCTCTTCTTCATTCTTGCCTTCCATCTTGTCGAGCAGTTTTGCACCATCGTCGAAATTGGTGGCGAAATCGCCTTCCAAGATCTTCACGTAGGATTCGCCGACACTCTCAATGGAATCGTATTGCTTGTCGTAATCCTCTTTGAAAGCCTTGCCCGGCTCATGGGTCCCGGCAACGGGCCGCGCCATGAGTGGCTCCGTATCGTCTTTCAAGTTAGCCATCACCGTGCGGATCTTGCCCGCGAGTTCGGTCAAATCGCCCGACAGTTCGCGCATCTTGGCGGATTCGACCTTCAACCTGTCCTCAGCCATGCCATCCTCAAATCACTCAACCCGCTCAGCCGACTCCTGCGTCAGGCCGATGCTCCCTGACGCTCCTGGAAGCGCTGCTCGAAACTCTTCACAAACGTGGTCGGCGCGACCGACGAGGACGAGTGCTCCAGTACACCGTCGTCGGCGATGTAGAAGATGGCGCGGCCGATCGAGATCTCGCCACGCGGCACCGGCACGTACACCATCCAGCCGCAGCTGAACCGGTCGGCGGTCAGTTGGTCCAACGGATACCCGGAGGTGTCCAGACCACGTCCCTCGACGTAGGCGCGCACTCGGAAGATGGCCTCTTCCTCCGGCATCTGCTCCGGCAGCGAAGCGACAACACCCGCCAACGTCAGCTGGTACATCGCACCGTCGAGATCGAACCGCCCGTTGTCGGGGAACAGGTTCTCCACGGTCTCCCTGGTGACCACACCGACCTCGGCAGCCGACACCAGAGCCGCTGCGGCGGAACGCTGTTCGGCACTCGGTGGTTGTGCGGCCAGTCCCGCAACAATACCGACCACCGTGTTCGCGGTCCACACCCCTGGCACAGCGGTAGCGCACCCCTCCGCAGCCGGAGATTCACCCCGGTACCAGCGACCACCCTCCCACCAATAGACGAACGACATCAGTCCGGTCGCCGCACGCGGGTTCAACACCGGGTTGGCAACCCATTCCGGCGCACCGGCGAAGAACTTCGGCATCGCGGCACCGTCGTTGTAAGCGGCGTCCAAATTCGGCGCCTCCCACACTCCACCTGACAACACGGCTTTGCCGTTGGGCAGGGAGTACAGCGTGGAACCGCCACGCCGCGAACTCTCGAACCACCCCATCGACGGCAACACCCGCGGACCCCAGTCGGAACCGGCGGCCACGAACGCGGCGGCGACACATGCCCACCGCGCCCACATCTCCGGAAAGTCCGGGAACTCGTTCTCCGCCAACACCGGCCACACCTTCGCGGCCTTGTCCGCCCGCGCGGCGACGGCGGCCTCCTGCGGCGTCCGGGTCTGGCGATTGGCGTGACCGATGTACGCCGCCAGCCACACCGGCAACGTTTCGCGCGGGAACTCTTCCAGGTCGGCGCGATAGGCCTCAGGGTCGAACAGCTGCCCTTCCGGGAACGGCTCGTCGCCGAAGTCGTAGTCGACCTCGAACTCACCCTCCGAACTCAACCGGATAAGCAGACGCCACCACGGTTCGCCGTCCAGCTCCGCGACCAGCGCCCGGTGCGCGCGCGCCTGCTCCAACACCGGTGCGGACGGCTCGGACCGCATCGACCGGCCGCTATCGGTGTAGACGACCTCGGCGACCCCGGTCGCGGTTGTCAGCACGAACACCGCGTCGAGCTGCTGCCAACCGGCGGGACCGGCTTCACCCAGCGCGTCGGCAATCTGCCGCGCCAACACCCGATCTCGACTGTCGGCAGCGTTCTCTTCGCCCGCGGCAGCGTTCTCTTCGCCCAGCTCGGCAGCATCGTCCGGGCCGTCGGAAGGCAGACTGAAACCGACGTCCGGTGTCTTGTTGTCTTCGTTGGCGTCGTCCGGGTTGCCGTTTTTCTGGTCGCTCACAGTCTGCTTCCGCCGATCCTTGTCGTACTTTCTCAGACATACTGACACAAAATCCCGCGAGTGTTCTCCCAAGGACGGGAAGCCCGGCAGCAACCAGCCGCGCCAGCGGATTCCGGCACAGGTAGACGGCAGAATTCGCACACCGGCGGCTCAAACATCGTGCCCTCATTGCCATCCAGTCATCTCGCCCAGCAACTATCCGTGCCGCCACCTCGGCCGCGCGTCTATGGCAAACTCGGTCGGCACGGTGCGGCCGATCGCGGCCGAGGACTTCCTCGGCGACTGCGGGCGCGGGGTAAGGCCGCACTGACCTATGTTCATCGGGACGATCTCGAGCCGCAGGAGGCACAATGATTCTGGTGACCGGTGCGACCGGGAACATCGGCAGCGAGTTGGTTGCGCAGCTGAGTGATGCCGGGGCTCGGGTGCGTGCGCTGCTGCGTGATGAGCACCGCGCCGAGCTGCCTGCCGGTGTCGAAGGCGCTTCGGGAGACCTGAATCGGCCGGAGACCTTGGCCGAGGCGCTCGACGGCGTCGACGGCCTGTTTCTGATGCCGGGCTACGCGGGTATGCCCGATCTGCTCGCACGTGCGAAAAAGGCCGGGGTGCAACGGGTTGCCTTGTTGTCGGGCGGTTCCGCGGCGCTGGAGGATATGGACAATGCGGTCTCCAGGTACATGACGCAGTCCGAGCGGGACGTGCGGGAATCCGGGCTCGCGTGGACATTTCTGCGGCCGCGCTCGTTCATGTCGAACGCGATGCGCTGGCTACCGCAGTTGGCGATCGGTGAGGTGGTGCGGGCCCAGTTCTCCGGGGTTCGGGTCGCCGCGATCGATCCTGCCGATATCGCGGCGGTCGCCGCCGTCGCACTCACCACAGGCGGGCTCGATGGCCGAATTCTCGAACTGACCGGGCCACAGGCGTTGCTGCCCGCCGATCAGGTCGCGGTGCTCGCCGAGGTGCTCGGCCGTCCGCTGGTCTGCCAGAACCTGACGAACGAGGAGACGCGGGCGGAACTGGAGGCGAGTATGCCGGCCGAGTACGTCGAGGCGTTCATCAGCTTCTTCGTCGACGGGACGCTGGACGAATCCCGAATCCACGACACCGTGCGCGAAGTGACCGGCCGCGACCCACACACCTTCGAGCAGTGGGCGCGCGCCCACGCGGCCGCCTTCGTAGACCCCACAGCCTGAGCGTGAGCGGGCCCCCTCGGCCCACTCCGCCTCGACTCTGCCGGTGACCCAGCACAATTCGACGACCCAGCGCAGTTCGACGGTCCAGCGCAGTTCAGAAGATCAGGGCAGTTCGAACGGGAGCGAAACCCCTGCGTGCACAGCGCACTTCGCGCAGGTGTCGGTCTTGGCGACGGCTGAGACCGAGCGGCGGATCAGCGCCTTGAATGGGCCGAGGTTCTTCTTGAATTCGGCGAAGACATCGGTGGCGTGCACGCCGCCGCCCGCCTCCACGCCCGCATCCAGGTCGGTCACCAAAGCGACTGCGGCGTAGCACATTTCCAGTTCGCGAGCGAGTACGGCCTCGGGGTGGCCGGTCATGTTCACCAGCTCCCAGCCCTGGGCGGCGAACCAGCGACTCTCGGCCCTGGTGGAAAATCGCGGGCCCTGCACGACCACCATGGTGCCGGAGGACTTCATCGGCAGCTCATCGGTCGCGGATTTCGTTGCGGCGGCGCGTAGTTCCTCGCAGTACGGGTCGGCGAAGGAGACATGCACGCCGCCACCGTCGAAGTAGGTCTGCGGGCGAGCCGAGGTGCGGTCCACCAGCTGATCGGGTACCGCGACGGTGCCCGGCCCCCAGTCCGCGCGCAGGCTGCCCACCGCGCACGGCGCGAAGATCCGCCGCACGCCGAGCGCGCGCAACGCCCACATATTGGCTTGATACGGCAGCGTGTGCGGCGCGAACTCGTGCCGCTTGCCGTGGCGCGGCAGGAAGGCCACCGGCCTGCCTTCGACCTCGCCGACCGCGATCGGCGCGCTCGGCTTACCGTAGGGGGTGTCGACCTCGACGGTGGTCGCCTCGTCGTCGAAGAAATCGTAGAAGCCGCTACCACCGATGACGGCGATCGAGGGCCTGGCATGCGAACTCATGCACATGATTCTCCCGCCCCGCCTCGCGCACCGACCGGAAGGGTCCACATCCACCGGGTCATCGGACTCGGCGGGCATCGGTCCGTCGCGCCGGAGCCCGAAGTACCCGGCTCCGCGCTGACCTGACAAGTCACTCGATTCATTGTACCCTAGGGGGGTATTAATCGATCAGCCGGAGATCCGGCGGGCAGCGAGGAGACAGCCGGTGACACCCACACCGCCGCAGGACGCCGCGGCCACCCAGGATCATGCCGCACCCGACCACGCCGGCCATGGCTACATCACGGCCAAGGACGACTACCTCAAGCGGCTGCGCCGGATCGAGGGCCAGGCCCGCGGACTACAGCGCATGGTCGAGGAAGAAAAATACTGCATCGACATCCTCACCCAGGTCTCCGCGATGACCAAGGCGCTACAAGCGGTCGCGATGGGCCTGCTCGAGGATCACATCAGCCACTGTGTTGTCGATGCGGCGGTCGCCGGCGGCCCCGAGGCCGACGCCAAGATCAAAGAGGCCACCGACGCCATCGCCCGCCTGGTCCGCTCCTGATCCACCAGCCAGGTCGCATTTTCACGCGGTCCGGGGCTCCTCGAGCACCGCGGGGCCATCGAGGATCGGTAAGGGTCGCCGCCGCGAGCCGTACTTCGGCGGAGTCGCCGAACACATGCGCGTGACGGTCTCCCCGCGACGGCGATGAGCAAGACCGTCAGTACTGAACTCGGCGCTGAGCTACGCGATTCGTCTACCGGATCTCAGCCGTGTCTGCGTCGGTATACCGACACCGCACCTGGGTGCAGTGGTACTGAGCCAGTGCCGATCAGCGAGCGGGCATCCAGGAATTGGGTGCCCGCCGCCTCGGCGGGGACCAATGCGTCGGCGTGCGATACCAGCAGATCAACGATCGCGGCAGCGGCCTCGTCGGGTAAGGACGGCGCGGCAAGCAGGAGGTTCGCCACACCGACCGTGCGCACCGCGGGGCCGCCGGGATAGGCGTCGGCGGGAATCTCGACGCGGTCATAGAGGTAGCCGAATCGCTCCCGCATCGGCACCGCTAACTCACCGAGGTCGATCAGGCGCAGCCGCCGTGGCACCTCCAGCGCGCCGGTGGGCACGCCGCCCGCCCACAACAGTGCGTCGATGTCTCCGGACTCCAACGCCGCCACCGCTTCTCGCAACGGCCGATGCGCGATCACCACGTCCACCGCAGGATCCACGCCCGCGGCCCACAGCAGCCGCTCGCCGGTGACGGCCGCACCGGAACCAGCGGCGCCGAGATTCACCCGAGTGCCGCGCAGGTCCGCGACGCGACGAATCGGACTGTCCGCGTGCACCGCGAGCTGCAGATAGTTCTCGTAGACCCGCCCGAGGGCGAGCACCCTGTCGCTCTCCCCCAACGAATCCGACAGCGCCAGTGCGGCATCCACTTGCCCCGCGGCGAGCAGTGCCAGATTCTCCTGCGACCCCGAGGTCGTCACCGGGTCGATCCGCACCCCGCTCTCCCGCTCCGCGACAGCCGAAAGGAGCTGCGCGAACGCATGATAGAGGCCGCCGACCTCACCGGAGGCCAGCCGAACCCGAATACCTTCGCCATCCGCCGAGCACCCAGAAACCCCCGCCACAGCACTGAAAGCCGCCAGCGCCAAGAACTTCCGCCGCCGCATCACCGCTCCACCACAGCGCCGGAAGTACCCCGCACGAACAAGTTCAGCCGCCGCATCATCGCCCCACTACAGCGCCGAAAGAACCAAACACGAGAAAGTTCAGCCGCCGCATCATCGCCCCGCCACCGTCGGCAATCGAATACTGATCGCAAGGCCGTGCGGGTCTACGGGTTCGACAGTCAACGTGCCACCGCGGGACTGGGTCAGCGCGGCGGCGATCGGGAGCCCGAGACCCGAGCCGCCCGCGGGTGCCGCCGCGCCACGATAGAAGCGGGTGGTGAGTTGGTCGATTTCCTCGGGGGCGACGCCGGTGCCGTCATCGCGAACGATCACCGTCACCCAGCCCGGCGCGGTATCGACGGTAATGGTCGTGTGCGCACCGATACCCGCGTAGCGGCACGAATTACTCAGAGGCACATCGAGTATTTGCGCGAGAATGTCGGCGGAAACCGCGACGTCGGTGTTGTTGCGAGCACCCCGCAAGCCGTCACCGACGGAGTTGTCTCCGGCGACCCGCGAGCCGTCGCCGGCAGCATCGTTGCGCCCGGCCCGCGGGCCGTCACCGGCAGCGGCGTTCCGAGCACCCCACGGGCTGTCGCCGGCGGCCGGCTCGACGGACGGTGCGACACTCAGTTGCATGCCCGCGCTTTCGAACGCCGAATACCAGGCGTCGATCCGATCGGCGACTACTTGTTCCGCGTCGCAGTGGTTTTCGGTGCCCACCGAGGTGCGTGCGGCCTCGAAGGCGGCGGGTGTCTCGGCAACGGCCAGGTCGAGTAGTCCGTCGAGCAGCGCGGTCAGGCGTTCGACCTCCGCGCTCGCGCGGTGGAAGGTCGCGCTCGCGCTCGCGGGAATGGACGGCTCCAGCGAATCCAGGCGAATCGTCAAGGCGGCCAGTGGGTTGCGCATCGCGTGGGCGGTGTCGGCGACGAGTTGGCGTTGGGCGTCGGCGGAGTCGGCGACGGCGAGCGCCATCGCGTCGAACGATTCCGCGACGGCCCGCATCTCCGGCGGTCCGCCGTGGTGGCGGGCGATCGACGGCGCGGCGGCGGCTCTGCGCGGTTTCGGCAGTGTCGCGGTCAAATCCGCGACCGCGTGCGACAGCGCCGCGAGCGGGCGCAGCACCCAGCGACTCAGGGTCAAGGCCAGCAGCGTGAACACCACCATGGCCACGACAGCTCCCGCCGCCATCACCGCCCACGCCTGCGCGATGTCGGCACGGGCGCGCGCGGTGGATGCCTCGATCACCACGGCGCCATTGACCTGTACCCCGGTCCCGACCGGCCGCGCGACCAGCATCGTCGGCGGGCCCCACGGCGTCAGCCGATCGATCGGCTGTGGCCGCTGGTTGCGCCGCGCCGCTGCCACCGCCGCGACGATGTCGGCATTACCGATGTCCACGGCCGCGTTGACCGTCGGGGCGCCGCGCGCGTCGACGACGAGCACGTGCTCCCCGTACAGATCGTGGTAGCGCCCGACCTCCTCGGCCAGCGCACGGACATCCCCGTCCGCGACGGCCGCATCGGCGAGGGTGGCGAAGCGATCGGCGTCACCGGAACGGCCGAGCACCAACTCCTGGGTACGGCTGGTGGCGTAGGTCAGCGACAGCGGCACCGCGAATGCGATGGCCGCCAGCGCCGCGAACACCGTCAACGCGATCAGTAGCCGTCGGCGCATCCCGGCTCCACGCTCATTGTCCCCACCGGTAGCCGTAACCACGGATGGTGGTGATCAGTCCCGGCCGCGCCAGCTTCGCGCGCAGCCCGGTCATGTGCACATCCAGCGACCGCGACACCGCGACGAACGCGTCGCCCCAGATCCTGTCCATCAATTGCTGGCGGCTCACCGCGGCGCCCGGCCGCTCGACGAGCACCTCCACCAATTCGAACTCCTTCTGCGTCAACGCGATCGGCGTCCCCGCGACCTCGACCACCCGCGCGGCGAGATCCACCCGCACGTCACCGGTCACCACGTCGGCCCGCGTCGGCTGCGCCGCGACCGCCGCGCGGCGCATGACCGTCTCCAGCCTGGCCATCAGCTCCGCGATGCGCGGTGGCTTCACCAGATAGTCGTCGGCGCCGCCGCGCAGCCCGCGCACGATGGAACGTTCGTCGCTGCGCGCGGTCAGGATCAGCACCGGTATCGCACTCACCTCGCGCAACTGCCGCAGCACCTGCAACCCGTCGGCGTCGGGCAGGCCGAGATCGAGAATCACCGCGTCGTAGCCACGGTGCGCGATCAGCAGATCCGCGCCCCTTCGTATCCGCTCGGCACGGTAGCCACGGGCATTGAGCGCCTCTACCAGGGCGTCGCCAACACCGTCGTCGTCCTCGACCACCGCAAGCCGCACGCGCCGATCCTCCCACAGGGGGCGATCGGCGCGTGCGCGCGCAACATCGTCGAGCACAGCGGTCAGGCCCGCGATCGCGCGAGTTCCTGTTCCGCATCCGCGACAGTGTCCGCCGCCCGCGCCTCAGCGTCGATGGTCGACCCCGTCAACGTCTCACGCATGAAGTAGTACGTGATCAGCGAGATAGCGATGCAGCCTGCGACGTACCAGAAGTACAGCGACTCGTGGCCGCCCTTCTTCAGCGCGAGCGCGATCATCTCCGCGGTGCCACCGAAGATGGCGACCGTCAGCGCGTACGGCAGCCCGACGCCCAACGCTCGGATCTTGGTCGGGAACAGCTCCGCCTTCACGATCGCATTGATCGAGGTGTAGCCGGTGATGATCAGCAGGGCCACCATCATCAGACCGAACGCCGCGATCGGATTGCTGGTGTGCGCGAGCACCGTCATCAGCGGCACCGTCATGATGGTGCCGCTGACACCGAAGAAGATCAGCAGCTTGCGCCTGCCGATCCGGTCGGACAGCGCACCCGCGACCGGCTGAAGCACCACGAACACCAACAGCGCGATGAAGTTGATCCAGGCCACCGTCGGCTTCGAGATGCCGGAGGTATTGATCATGAACTTCTGCATGTAGGTGGTGTAGGTGTAGAAAGCCACCGTGCCGCCGAGTGTCAGGCCGACAACGAGCAGGCATTCGCGCGGGTACTGCAACAGCACGCGCAGCGAACCACGCGAGGAACCGGACTTCGCGGCACTCGCGGTCTCGGCACGGAAGGATTCCGACTCGTCCATGCCGCGCCGCAGCAGCATGACAACGATCGCGCCGCCCGCACCGATCAGGAACGGAATCCGCCAGCCCCAGCTGTTCATCTCTGCGGTGCTGAGCACCTGCAACAGCACGATCTGCACGCCGAGCGCGACGAGCTGCCCCGCGACAAGGGTCACGTACTGGAAGCTCGAATAGAACCCGCGCTTTCCCGCCGAGGCGACCTCGGACAGATACGTCGCGCTGGTGGCGTATTCGCCACCGACCGAGAGGCCCTGCAAGAGCCGGGCGAGCAGCAGAATCACCGGCGCGGCGATCCCGATGGTCTGGAAGTTGGGGGTTACCGCGATCAGCAGCGAACCCGCGGCCATCACCGTCACCGAAAGCGTGAGCGCGGAGCGGCGGCCGAATCGGTCGGCATACCGCCCGAGCGCCCAGCCGCCGATCGGGCGCATCAGGAAGCCGACCGCGAAGACCGCGGCCGTGGACAACAATTGCGCGGTGGGATCACCCTCGGGGAAGAATGCCTTCGCGAAGTACACGCTGAATGCCGCGTAGACATACCAGTCGTACCATTCGACCAGGTTGCCGATCGAACCGCGCAGTACGTTCGCCACCACCCGGCGCTCGCCCGTTGGCTGTGTCGTAGTCACTCGAATCTCCTTCTACGACGCATCATTGCGTCCGTTGAAGCGAGTGTGTCCCCAGTCACAACCTCGGGGGAAGCGCCCGGCGGCTTTCCTAACCGTCCCTTAGGACGATCGGAGCGATGCGCCCGGTAGGCATCGCGCCACAGCCAGTGGGTAGGCCCTCCGCCTCAGGAACGTTGAGCGAGCACGGGCGCCAGCGCGCGCAGGGTCTGCTGCGCGTCATCATCGAGGACCTGGATCGCCACGTGGTCGGCGCCCGCACGCAGATGCGCAACCAACTGGTCGGCGACCGCGTCGGCGGTGCCGTGCGCGACGAGCCCGTCGTAGAGCTGGTCGCTGCCCGGCTTGGTGAGGTCGGCGTCGGTGAAGCCGAGCCGACGCAGATTCGCGGTGTAGTTCTGCAAATCCAGATAGAACTCGACGCGCGGGCGAGCCGTGGCACGCGCACGCGCGGGATCCGCGTCCAGCACGACCTTGTGTTCAGTCGCCAGCAATGCGTCCGCACCGATCACCTGCCGAGCGATCTCGGTGTGCGCGGTCGGTACCAGGTAGGGCAGCGCGCCCCAGGTGCGATCCGCAGCCAGCTTCAGCACCCGGGAACCGAGCGCGGCCAGCGCGAGACGCCGCTGCGGCACTCCGGCCTCCTCCAGCTCATCGAGGTATTCGACGAGCGCGTCATAGGGCTTGCGGTAGTCGTCGGCGTGTTCCGGATGCCCCGCGCCGATACCGAGCAGAAAGCGGCCAGGGAAGCGTGCCTCGATCCGGTGAAACGACTCCGCGGCCTGCTTCGCGGGCGAGGACCAGATATTGATGATGCTGGAAGCCACGGTGATCGACTCGGTCGCCTCGAGCAGCGGCTCGACCTCCGCCAACTCGGCGGGCGGCGACGCACCGAGCCATAGCGTGCCGTAGCCCAGGTCCTCCAACTCCCGCGCCTGTTCCGGGGTGAACCCCGTGTAGCCGCGCCATACGCCGAACCGTCCGAGGGTGTCTATAGCCATACGCAGAGCGAACAGCGATGTCGCAGTGCTTATTCCGCACAGAATCGAGCCTGGCACTCTCCGTGTCCGAGTGCTAAATTTGTGGATGCACAGCTCCTGGCGTTCACCGCCCGTGGTGCGCGCCATCGCTATCGAGATGGAGGTGATTGCTGTGCTGAGATTCGATCCATTCCATGACATCGACACCGTCGCCCGCCAACTGCTGGGTGAGGGCACGGGCACCACTCGTGCACCGCGCTTCATGCCGATGGATCTATTCAAGGTCGGCGACCATTACGTACTCAACGCCGACCTGCCCGGTGTCGACCCCGGTTCGGTCGATGTCAGTGTCGATAACGGCACACTCACACTGCGCGCGCAACGCAGCTCACCTAGCGAAGAGGGCGTCCAATGGATCGCCTCCGAGCGCTTCGTAGGCACATTCATGCGCCAGCTGTCGCTCGGCGACAATGTCGACGCCGACAAGATCAGTGCCACTTACAACAACGGCGTGCTTTCGGTGACGGTACCGATCGCGGATAAGGCCAAGCCACGCCGCATCGAGATCTCCGGCACATCGCAGCCGAAGACCATCGAGGCGAGTTCCGGCAACTGACCCGCCGCTCGCTCCCGCACCGTGTGTCGAATCGCGGTGCGGGAGCACCTCTTTCACGCGCGCGTCAGATCACGCGCCACAGCAACCCGCGTCCGGCGCTGGGGCCGAACGCATTTCGCGAGTCTGAGCATTGCGGGCGGCGAGGTCGGCGTCGGCTGGATAGTCGACGGCGATCAGACTCAGGCCGTGCGCGGGGGCGACGGTGACCGAGCTGGAACGCTCGGTTTCGTCGAGCAGACCGCCGACCCAGTCGGGCGTGCGCCGCCCCTCCCCCACTGCCAGCGCGGCGCCGACCAGACTGCGGACCATCGACCAGCAGAAGGCGTCGGCGCTGACATAGGCGATCAGCGAGTCACCGTCGCGCTCCCAGTCGTAGCGCTGAAGTTCGCGCACCGTGGTCGCGCCGTCACGGCGGCGGCAGAATGCGGCGAAGTTGTGCAGGCCCAAGAGTTTTCGGGACGCCTCGCGCATGGCATCGACATCGACGCCGGACCGGCAGGCGACCACGCTGCGGGCATACAGTGGGTCTACGCCGTAGGGCGCGGTGGTCAGCCGGTAGGCATAATGGCGGCGGATCGCGGAGAACCTGGCGTCGAATTCCGGCGGCACGACGCGAGCGTCCTTGATACGCACGTCCTTCGGCAGAAATCGCGCCATCCGATGCACCAGCCTGCCGCCGTCGAACTCGGCGGTCGTATCGAAATGCGCGACCTGGCCTTCGGCGTGCACGCCCGCATCGGTGCGGCCCGCGACGGTCAGCTGAACCGTTTCGCGGTACACCTTGCTCAGCGACTCCTCCAGCACGCCCTGCACAGTCCGCAACCCGGGCTGCCGCGCCCAGCCGGTGAAATCGGTTCCGTCATAGCTGATGTCGAGCCGGACGCGAGCCGACTGTTCCTGCGTTTGCGCCACCTGTAGCGAATCACGTACCGGCTCAACCGAATCGGATGTAGCCATCGAACCCACCGAATCCTCCACCGTCACAACGATCTCCTGATCGACGCGAACGAGCCCGCCGACCCGTATTCGGGTGGCGGGCTCGTTCGAGAAACCGACGCGAACGTCAGGCGTCCGGATCATCCCCGCAGATGCGGGGAGCACGGATCATGCCTTGTCGTCGTCCGCCTTCTTGTCCTCAGCGACCTCTTCGGCGGCCGGGGCCTCGATCTCGGCAGTTCCGTCGACGATCTCTTCGGCCTCTACCTCGACGACCTCGGCGACAGGCGCCTCGACCTTGGAAGCGGCAACACGGCGAGCGCGGTCGGCCTCGTTGGTCACGGTCTTCTCGCGAACCAGCTCGATCACCGCCATCGGCGCGTTGTCACCCTTACGGGGCAGCGTCTTGGTGATACGGGTGTAACCACCCTCGCGACCCTCGAACGACGGGCCGATCGTGGCGAAAAGCTCGTGCACGACGTCCTTGTTGCGGATCACCTTGAGCACCTCGCGACGGTCGGCGAGAGTGCCGCCCTTCGCCTTGGTGACAAGCTTTTCGGCGTAGGGGCGCAGCGCCTTGGCCTTGGCCTCGGTGGTCGAAATACGACCGTGCTCGAAGAGCGCCGTCGCCAGATTGGCGAAGATCGCCTTCTGGTGCGACGCCGACCCGCCGAAGCGAGCACCCTTCTTGGGCTTGGGCATTGTTTGTTCTCCTTGTGTGAGGCCGTGCCGGGGTGCCTACCCCAGCGGCCTAGAGCTGTTCGGTCTCGGCGTAGTCCTGCTCGCCACCGTCGGTGTCAGTGAACGTGCCGCTGTCGCTCCACGTTCCGGTGCTCGCGTCATAACCCACCACGGAAGAAGGATCGAACGACGCCGGGCTGTCCTTGAGCGAGAGGCCGAGCGCGTGCAGCTTGACCTTGACCTCGTCGATGGACTTCTGGCCGAAGTTACGGATGTCCAGCAGGTCCGACTCGGTGCGGGCAACGAGCTCGCCCACGGTGTGCACACCCTCGCGCTTGAGGCAGTTGTAGGACCGGACGGTCAGGTCCAGGTCCTCGATCGGCAGACCGAACGAGGCGATGTGATCCGCCTCGGCCGGGGACGGGCCGATCTCGATGCCTTCGGCCTCGACGTTCAGCTCACGGGCCAGGCCGAAGAGCTCGACCAGGGTCTTACCCGCCGAAGCGAGCGCGTCCCGTGCGGTGATGGAGTTCTTGGTCTCCACGTCCAGGATCAGACGGTCGAAGTCGGTGCGCTGCTCGACACGGGTGGCCTCAACCTTGTAGGTCACCTTGAGCACCGGCGAGTAGATCGAATCCACCGGGATCCGGCCGATTTCCGCGCCGGACGCCTTGTTCTGCACTGCCGGGACATAGCCGCGACCGCGCTCGACAACGAGCTCGATCTCCAGCTTGCCCTTGTCGTTCAGGGTGGCGATGTGCATATCCGGGTTGTGCACGACAACACCGGCAGGCGGCACGATGTCACCAGCGGTGACGGTGCCCGGGCCCTGCTTGCGCACGTACATCGTGACCGGCTCGTCCTCCTCCGAGGACACGACCAGACCCTTGAGGTTCAGGATGATGTCGGTGACATCTTCCTTCACACCGGGAACGGTGGTGAACTCGTGCAGAACGCCGTCGATTCGGATGCTCGTGACCGCGGCCCCCGGGATCGAGGACAGCAGGGTACGACGCAGCGAGTTACCGAGGGTGTAACCGAAGCCCGGCTCGAGTGGTTCGATGGTGAACTTCGAGCGGTTCTCGGCGACGACCTCTTCGGTCAGGGTCGGACGCTGGGAAATCAGCATTAGGAATCATCCTCCTGTACGGGCGCCCACTATTTGACGCCCACGTTATGGGGGTTGTGCACGGTCGCCCTGTCTCATCGACGCGAACGACCACACACCAGCAGCGTTGAAGCTGTTACTTCGAGTAGTACTCGACGATCAGCTGTTCGGACAGCGGCACATCGATCTGAGCGCGCTCGGGCACCTGGTGGACCAGGATGCGCAGACGGCCGGGGATAACCTGCAGCCAGCCGGGAACCGGACGGTCTCCGACGGTCTCGCGAGCAACCTGGAACGGCAGCGTGCTGAGCGACTTCTCCTTGACATCGATGATGTCGTACTGAGTCACCTGGAAGCTGGGCACGTTCACGCTCTTGCCGTTGACCGTGAGGTGGCCGTGGCTGACGAGCTGACGAGCCTGACGACGGGTACGCGCAAGACCGGCGCGGTACACGACGTTGTCCAGGCGGCACTCGAGCAGACGCAGCAGGTTGTCGCCGGTCTTACCCTTGAGGCGGTTGGCCTCCTTGTAGTACCGGCTGAACTGCTTCTCCATGACGCCGTAAGAGAAGCGAGCCTTCTGCTTCTCCTGCAGCTGGAGCAGGTACTCGCTCTCCTTGATCCGCGCGCGCCCGTGCTGGCCGGGCGGGTACGGACGACGCTCGAACGCCTGGTCGCCTCCGACGAGGTCGACGCGCAGACGACGCGACTTGCGGGTGATGGGGCCTGTATAACGTGCCATTTGTTATCTGTTCCTTTCCCGCTTAGACGCGACGCCGCTTGGGCGGACGGCAGCCGTTGTGCGGCTGCGGAGTGACATCGGAGATCGTGCCGACTTCCAGGCCTGCGGCCTGCAGCGAGCGGATCGCGGTCTCGCGGCCCGAACCCGGGCCCTTGACGAACACGTCGACCTTCTTGACGCCGTTCTCCTGCGCCTTGCGGGCAGCGTTCTCGGCGGCAAGCTGCGCGGCGAACGGGGTCGACTTGCGCGAACCCTTGAAGCCGACGTGGCCCGACGACGCCCACGAAATGACGTTGCCCGACGGGTCGGTGATCGACACGATGGTGTTGTTGAACGTGCTCTTGATGTGTGCGTGCGCGTGCGGGATGTTCTTCTTTTCCCGGCGACGCGACTTCTGGGTCTTCTTGGGGCCTGAGGCCCGTGTCTTCGGAGGCATCGACTATCCCCTACTTCTTCTTGCCGGCGACGGTGCGCTTCGGGCCCTTGCGGGTGCGCGCGTTGGTCTTGGTGCGCTGG
The DNA here is from genome assembly GCF_046764875.1 of Nocardia arseniciresistens. Taxonomy (NCBI): domain Bacteria; kingdom Bacillati; phylum Actinomycetota; class Actinomycetes; order Mycobacteriales; family Nocardiaceae; genus Nocardia; species Nocardia arseniciresistens. Next base: position 3,554 of record NZ_JBKORD010000003.1, on the reverse strand, counting down.
CCACGCACGGGCAGGCCACGACGGTGGCGGATGCCCTGGTAGCAGCCGATCTCGATCTTGCGACGGATATCGGCCTGCACCTCGCGGCGCAGGTCACCCTCGACCTTGAGAGTCGACCGCTCGATGTAGTCGCGCAGCAATGTGACCTGCTCGTCGCTGAGGTCCTTCGACCGCAGGTCCGGGCTGATCTCGGTCGCTGCCAAGATTTCCTTGGAGCGGGTACGGCCAATGCCGAAAATGTAAGTCAACGCGATCTCCATGCGCTTTTCGCGCGGAAGATCAACGCCCATGAGACGTGCCATGTGGCAGGTTCCTTAACTGTTGGAGGTCTGCTCCCTGTCCGTCCCCGCGTCTTGTTGGGGCCCCGGCCTCCGAACCGGGGGTAGGCAGCACGCCCCGGGCAAGGCCCGGTACGTCTCAACGTGCTGCTGGAACTGGGAGTGCTTCTTTGTGTGCCAATCCGAACTGCGGTTCGGCGCACGGCTGGTGATCGACCGAGATCGAAAACGACCTCGGCTATCCCGGCGAGAGCCGAGATCAGCCCTGGCGCTGCTTGTGGCGCAGGTTGTCGCAGATCACCATGACCCGCCCGTGACGGCGGATCACCTTGCACTTCTCGCAGATCTTCTTGACGCTTGGCTGAACCTTCACGTCCGTCCAATCTTCTTGTGGTTCACACGAGGTGTGAACACAGTTTTTCCCCAGCCGATGGGCTGGGGAAGTTTCCGGGGGGCGAGCCTGACGACTCGCGTGTTCGTACCGCACCCTCGACGGGCACGGGTGCGATCACTTGTAGCGGTAAACGATGCGGCCACGCGACAGGTCGTAGGGCGAAAGCTCGACGACCACACGGTCCTCGGGGAGGATACGAATGTAGTGCTGCCGCATCTTCCCGCTGATGTGCGCGAGAACCTTGTGACCGTTCTCGAGCTCGATCCGGAACATCGCATTGGGCAGCGGCTCGACAACTCGACCCTCGACCTCGATGGCCCCGTCTTTCTTCGCCATGTCCTCCGCGATCCTGGTTTATGCTCAAACCTGGTTTGATTGCCTTGTGTCTGCTTGTATGAACCCGTCGACGAACGGAACGGTGGCATGCAAACAGTCGGCGCATAGGTGCACCGCCGCACCAGCTTACCGGGAGGTACCGGATCCGGCAAAAATGGCCCCCGATGTACCCGCCCACCGGGGGAAGTCCCTGCCCCACAGCGACCATCGGCCGTCGCGTAAACTGGCCGCTGTTGTCAGCGATCGGTCGAGCGGATCCGAGGGGGATGTGGTGAGCGAGCGTATCGAGCGCGCAATAGACACAGCATCCTTGGGTACGGCGGAGCCGAGCGTCAGCGAGGAGGGGCTGTGAGCCGTAATAACGACAACCTCCCCATGCTGCCACCGTGGCTCTCCGAGAGCGAAGTCACCGAGGTCGGCTACGAAGCGCCCGTAGAGAACCTGCCACACCAAGAACTGATCGACGAAACGCCACGACGTGGCCGTTTCAAGTCACGCTTCCCCGAGAGCGATCGCCCGGACTCGAATTCCTCGCGCCGGGACAAGCGTCGCAAAGGCTGGCGCAGAGATAAGGACGAGCACGGCGAGGAGCAGCAGCTGCCCGCAGGCTCCTCCGACCCGTGGCGCGCAGGTCCGCCCGAGCAGCAGACCGCGCCCGAATATCAGCGCGGTCCCGAATCACAGCGCGGTCCGCAGCCACATCTCGACCCGAACCGGCAGGGTCCGCCGCAGCACGATCCCAGAAACGACTCGTGGCCGCAGCAGAGTCTGCCCGCGCCGGGCCAGCAGCCGCAGCAGCCGCAGCAGCCGCAGAACGGTAACTCGTGGCAGTCGGCACCACTGCCGACCCGTAACCCGGGCAGGCCGTCCGAGGGCTTTCAGCCGCTCGGCGCCAGGTCGATCGATGGATCACCCGAGCCGACCGACTCGACGGTCCGTCAACAGCGCCCCGGCCTGCCGCCGTCCCCTTCCGCGCCGGATCCATCCACGGCACAAGCACCGGCCGCGACCGACGAACTCCCCGCCGCGCAGGCGGACCATTCGACACCGCCCGGCGATCACCGAGGGCAGCCGAGGCCGGAACCCGATGGCCCGCCGCCATGGCTGGCCGGACCGGAACCTCTCAGCAGCACCGGATTCGACGCCGAAGCCGCGGGCACGGACCCGCGTAGCACCGCGGCTGACCCGTCACACGGACCCGCTGCGCCCGAACAGCGCAGTCCCGGCTTCGAGCCCGTGGCACCGAATATGGGCCGGCGCATCTTGGAGGACCCTGCGGCGGGCATCGTATTCGGAAGTGCCTCGACGCCACCGGTACCCGAACAACGCTCGCCCGATGACGAACTCGCCCAGCCCGCACCGGATGCCCCGCGACATGACGGACCGCTGCCGTCGGCTCCGCGTAGCACCGACGGCCCGCCACCGTGGTTGAGCGGCGAGCGCCCCGAACTTCCGCCACCCCCAGGCGAATTCGCCGCGCACCAGCCGGTGGGCAACGACGCGTCGGCCACCGCCGTGAACGGCAGATCAACGCACGAGTCCTCGCAAGGCGAACCCGCGCAGTGGGTGCAGAACGGGACACAACAGGCGCGAGGACCCGAGCAGGCCGACCGCACAGCAACTCCCGGCACCGGACCGACGCAAGCCGCTTCCGCCCAGCGCCCGGAATCACCGGGCGCAATGTCGGCCCCGATACAGGGCCCCAACGCTTTTCAACCATCGACCACGGGCAATGCAACGACGGAGTCCGCGGCAAGGGGTCGCCACCGGGTGGCGGCGGAGATCGACGCGGCCACCGGTACCGGACCCGGAGACCAGTCGCAGCCACCCGTGCCCGGCCGGTCGATGCCACAAGGCCCCGGCGAGCAATGGCAGAACCCGGCAGCCTTCGCGCAACCGACGTCGGCACCGCAGCCGCCGACCGGCTATGCCCAACCTTCGATGCCCGCGCAGGCACCGGTAGGCGAACCGTGGCAGAACCCGGCCGGATACGGCCAGCGTCCGCAGGCGCCGGTTGGCAGCCAGTGGGACAGCCCAACAGGATTCGCACAACCACCAGCAAGCGCACACGCACCCGAACAAGATCAACCACCCGGATACACACCGGGCAGCAATCAGCCGACACCGCAGGCTCCGGGCAGCGACCAATGGCAGAACCCGGCGGGATTCGGGCAGCCACCAGTGGGCCCGCATTCCGGCGGCCGCGACCAGCCGATGCAGCAAGCACCGGTTGGCAGCCAGTGGGACAGCCCAACAGGATTCGCACAACCACCAGCAAGCGCACACGCACCCGAACAAGATCAACCACCCGGATACACACCGGGCAGCAATCAGCCCGCACCACAGGCATCGGGTAGCAGCCCAGCAGGATTCGCACAGCCACCGGCTGGACCACATGGACCGGTCGGCGACCCCGCAGGATTCCGGCAGCCACCCGCAGGCTCGCGCGCACCGGTCGGCGACCCCGCAGGATTCGGGCAGCCACCCGCAGGCTCGCGCGCACCGGTCGGCGACCCCGCAGGATTCGGGCAGCCACCCGCAGGCTC